>NZ_CP066786.1:3447500-3737500 GCF_016598595.1 Martelella lutilitoris | reverse complement strand
GGTTTTGGAAGGAAGCTCTGTCTGTAACGACGATCTGTTGTTTGAGGGACTTGTCCTTCATCTGACGGATGCGTTGGATTGATGCGCCTGACCGCACATCATCGGACATTATCTCGAGAAGCTGGTCTAAAAAGACGAATGTCTTTTTAGTTCTTTTATCGCTCACGGATGAGCGGCCCTTCGGGCCTATCCTCCGCGGGGGCGCCGGATTTCCGGCGACGCGCGCTTGCGCTACGAAGAACGAAAAGAAACATTCAGTCTTGAAAATGAGGACTGCCGACTTTGTTGGGTCGGTGGTCAGATCGTGTTGATGGCATCGGCCGGGGTTATACAAAAGGCCCGGTGTTTGTTCTCATAAAACCTGCGAAAGACGTTGCGAGGGACTTCCCGTAGACCGAAAGGTCGTCGGCGATCGTTCGCCGCCCCGTCCGGAGCGAAGCAGCGCAAGCTGCGGCAGCGTGAGGACAAGAAAGAGATGAACATCAGCAATGAGAACGATCAAGTGTCTTAAGGGCATTTGGTGGATGCCTTGGTATGCACAGGCGATGAAGGACGTGATACGCTGCGAAAAGCCGTGGGGAGCTGCGAATAAGCTTTGATCCATGGATATCCGAATGGGGAAACCCACCTTAGATATCTAGAAAATCATTCCGGTTGGAATGATTTGTCTGGAATTATTTGATCTCACGCCCCGTACCGCAGGTCTTCGACCTGCTGGGGCTGCGATGGCGCGCCGCATCAGCGGCGACGGCCGGTCGGCCTTGCGGTGCTTAGCACCGAATTCTTTTTCCACGTTGGTTTGGGAAATGAAATCCGAAGGAGCCACGCTCCTGAGGCAAGCGCGACTGCGCGTCGGCCATTTTTGGCCGCCCCGTCCGGAGCGAAGCGATCGAAGATCGCGACAGCGTGAGGACAAAACAGATCAGTCGGGTTGCCGATAGGCAACCGGAATGGTTTCTAGATATCGCTAAAAGGTATCTTAATCTGAATACATAGGGTTAAGAAGCGAACGCGGGGAACTGAAACATCTAAGTACCCGTAGGAAAGGACATCAATCGAGACTCCGCAAGTAGTGGCGAGCGAACGCGGATGAGGCCAGTGGCAATGATGAATGAAGCAGAACAGGTTGGGAAGCCTGGCGAGATGGGTGATAGCCCCGTATGCGTAGAACAGTCATTGTCCTTGAGTAGGGCGGGACACGTGAAATCCTGTTCGAACATGGGGCGACCACGCTCCAAGCCTAAGTACTCGTGCATAACCGATAGCGAACCAGTACCGTGAGGGAAAGGTGAAAAGCACCCCGACAAGGGGAGTGAAAGAGAACCTGAAACCGGATGCCTACAAACAGTCGGAGCCCGTTCTTCAAATTCTTCGAATTTGAGAACGTTTTTTATGTCTCGCGCCCCGTACCGCAGGTCTTCGACCTGCTGGGGCTGCGACGGCGCGCCGCATAAGCGGCGACGGCCGGTCGGCCTACGGGCGCCAATTGGCGTCGTTGTAGCGCGACCGCGCGTCGGCCATTATTGGCCGCCCCGTCCGGAGCGAAGCGATCTAGGATCGCGACAGCGTGAGGACAGAAGATACGGCGAACAAATGCGAAGCATTTGATGAGCGGGTGACGGCGTACCTTTTGTATAATGGGTCAACGACTTAGTGTATCTAGCAAGCTTAAGCCGGTAGGTGGAGGCGCAGCGAAAGCGAGTCTTAATAGGGCGATTGAGTTAGATGCATTAGACCCGAAACCGAGTGATCTAGCCATGAGCAGGTTGAAGGTTGGGTAACACCAACTGGAGGACCGAACCCGCATCTGTTGCAATAGATTGGGATGACTTGTGGCTAGGGGTGAAAGGCCAATCAAACTCGGAGATAGCTGGTTCTCCGCGAAATCTATTTAGGTAGAGCGTTGAATGAATACCCTCGGGGGTAGAGCACTGGATGGGCTATGGGGACTCACCGTCTTACTGATCCTAACCAAACTGCGAATACCGAGGAGTACTGTTCAGCAGACACACGGCGGGTGCTAACGTCCGTCGTGAAAAGGGCAACAACCCTGACCTCCAGCTAAGGTCCCCAAGTCATGGCTAAGTGGGAAAGGATGTGAGGATCCCAAAACAACCAGGATGTTGGCTTAGAAGCAGCCATCATTTAAAGAAAGCGTAACAGCTCACTGGTCTAAATAAGGGTCTTTGCGCCGAAAATGTACCGGGGCTCAAGCCATGCACCGAAGCTGAGGATGTGGATTTATCCACGTGGTAGCGGAGCGTTCCGTAGGCTGATGAAGGGAGACCCGTGAGGGCTCCTGGAGGTATCGGAAGTGCGAATGTTGACATGAGTAACGATAAAGAGGGTGAGAGACCCTCTCGCCGAAAGACCAAGGGTTCCTGCTTAAAGTTAATCTGAGCAGGGTTAGCCGGCCCCTAAGACGAGGCGGAAACGCGTAGTCGATGGGAACCACGTTAATATTCGTGGGCCAGGCGGTGGTGACGGATTGCACAAATCGTACATTCTTATTGGATTGAGTGTGCGGTGGAGCGGTTCCAGGAAATAGCCCCGTCGTGAGACCGTACCCGAAACCGACACAGGTGGTCAGGTAGAGTATACCAAGGCGCTTGAGAGAACTGCGTTGAAGGAACTCGGCAAATTGCACGCGTAACTTCGGAAGAAGCGTGACCCTTTGATACGCAAGTATCGGAGGGTGGCACAGACCAGGGGGTAGCGACTGTTTATCAAAAACACAGGGCTCTGCGAAGTCTTTAAGACGACGTATAGGGTCTGACGCCTGCCCGGTGCTGGAAGGTTAAGAGGAGATGTGCAAGCATTGAATCGAAGCCCCAGTAAACGGCGGCCGTAACTATAACGGTCCTAAGGTAGCGAAATTCCTTGTCGGGTAAGTTCCGACCTGCACGAATGGCGTAACGACTTCCCCGCTGTCTCCAACGCAGACTCAGTGAAATTGAATTCCCCGTGAAGATGCGGGGTTCCTGCGGTCAGACGGAAAGACCCCGTGCACCTTTACTATAGCTTTACACTGGCATTCGCCAAGGCATGTGTAGGATAGGTGGTAGGCTTTGAAGCAGGGACGCCAGTTCTTGTGGAGCCATCCTTGAAATACCACCCTTATCTTCGTGGATGTCTAACCGCGATCCGTGATCCGGATCCGGGACAGTGTATGGTGGGTAGTTTGACTGGGGCGGTCGCCTCCTAAAGAGTAACGGAGGCGCGCGATGGTGGGCTCAGACCGGTCGGAAATCGGTCGTCGAGTGCAATGGCATAAGCCCGCCTGACTGCGAGACTGACAAGTCGAGCAGAGACGAAAGTCGGTCATAGTGATCCGGTGGTCCCGCGTGGAAGGGCCATCGCTCAACGGATAAAAGGTACGCCGGGGATAACAGGCTGATGACCCCCAAGAGTCCATATCGACGGGGTTGTTTGGCACCTCGATGTCGGCTCATCGCATCCTGGGGCTGGAGCAGGTCCCAAGGGTTTGGCTGTTCGCCAATTAAAGCGGTACGTGAGCTGGGTTCAGAACGTCGTGAGACAGTTCGGTCCCTATCTGCCGTGGGTGTAGGAATATTGACAGGATCTGTCCCTAGTACGAGAGGACCGGGATGGACGTATCTCTGGTGGACCTGTTGTGGCGCCAGCCGCATAGCAGGGTAGCTATATACGGAATGGATAACCGCTGAAGGCATCTAAGCGGGAAACCAACCTGAAAACGAGTGTTCCCTATCAGAGCCGTTGTAGACGACAACGTTGATAGGCCGGGTGTGGAAGCGCAGCAATGTGTGAAGCTTACCGGTACTAATCGCTCGATCGGCTTGATCGTTCTCATTGTTCATGTTCATCGCAACGCGATGAACACGATCTTTTTGTCCTGACGCTGTCGCGGCTTCGCCGCTGCGCTCCGACGGGCCGCTTCGCGACGCAGGCAAGCTGCTGAGGGTCGTCCCTCGACAGGCATTGCGACTGCTGACTGACGAAGCGCCAATACAACAACAGACCTCACGTCCTTGTATCCTTGCTCCTGCATCGCGGGGGAAGGCCGAAGCCAAAGGCTTCGCAAGGCCGACCGGCCGCCGGCGCTCATGCGCCGCCCCGTCCGGAGCGAAGCGGCGCAAGCCGCGACAGCGTGAGGACAAAACAAACCCTTCCAGCTTCTCGAAAACATGCTGCATTTGGCCGACCTGGTGGCTATGGCGGGGTCCTTAACACCCGTTCCCATTCCGAACACGGCCGTGAAATGCCCCAGCGCTGATGGTACTTTGTCTTAAGGCACGGGAGAGTAAGTCGCTGCCAGGTCTGCCAAATGCAACATTGTTTATGTGTTCACGCTATCGTGGCCTTCGGCCACGCTGCACACGGCGCGCCGAACAATCGGCGACGCGCGGTCGCGCTGAGCAAAGAATATCTTCTCACAACAATACGGCGACTGCCGATAACAAGCCGCCGCAAAAGGCGGCTTTTTTGTTGCCGCAAACATAACGCGGGGTGGAGCAGCCCGGTAGCTCGTCAGGCTCATAACCTGAAGGCCGCAGGTTCAAATCCTGCCCCCGCAACCAACAAGACAAACAAACCCGTCGCAACAGCGGCGGGTTTTGTCGTTCTTCTAGACTCGCAAAGAGCTTGCCGCAGCGCATAAGGTCAATCGCGAAAACAGCCCAGTCACCCCGAGGACCGCACCCGAGCATAGCTTGTTTAATACCAGAGGAATGTCCTAGAGTATCCGTTTTGATCAAGCGTGTTTTGGCTTCTATTTTCCGTCCTGCTTGATGAGGGTGTTTGCGCGTTCGATGAGCTTCCTCAGTAAAGCAATTATTGCGACTTTGGCTGGCTTCCCGGCTTGGCGCATCGCATCGTATTTCTGCTTCATGTCTGGATTGAACCGGATTGCGACGAGTGCGGGCATGTAGAGCGCGTCGCGCAGGAATTTGCGTCCGCCCTGAATGAAGGCCTTGCCGCGCCATTGGCCCGATTGGCGTGTCATGAGGACGAGCCCAGCGAGACTGGCGATTTGTTTGCGGTCCATGGTCCCGATCTGCGGACACTCGATGAGGATGGTGGCCGCCACAAAGGACCGGAGACCTGGAATGGATTGGAGGATTTCCAGTGCGCGGGCCTGATCTCGTGACAGCCTGTCGGCGATCTCGGCGTCGATGGCTTTAAGCTGCCTGTCGAGTAGCGCCATTTGCGCTTTCGCCTGACGTCTGAGCAGACAGAGCGTCCGGGTGTCGAGCCGGTTCTTCAGCCACGTACGCGCCTTGATCATGGCGGTACGGGCAACCTGAAACTGTTTGAGACATAATTGTTGCTCAGAGACTGCACAGGCTTTCGCGCTGAATTAGAACGGGTTCGAAGGCTTCGGGGCGCGGGAAGTCGGGTGTGGTGGCAGCCTGCATGGCGGTGGCGACGATGTGCTTGAGGTCGATCCGGATTGTCGTGAGGGGAGGGATGGCGTATTTGACCTCGTCCATGTCGTCGCAACCGACGACTGAAACATCATGGCCAACGCGCCGCCCAGCGGCGTGGCAGGCTGCTAGCACGCCCATCGCGATAAGGTCGGAGAAGCATAGAAATGCGATCTCTCCTCTGTGTGTGGCAAGGAGTTCGGTGGCCTTGGCGAAGCCGTAGGCGCGTGAGGTGGGGCCGGGATGGAGGCCTGGAGGCGCGAGACCGGCCTCGATGATCTCGGCCACTGCGCCCGATTGACGTTGGAACGCGGCGCTCGTTTGCCGGCCACCGCCGATCCAGTGAAGGTTGCGGTGGCCGGCATCAATGGCTGCACGCGCGGAAAGGCGACCGCTGCGGACCTCATCCATGACGATCTGTGGGGCATCGAAGCCCTCTACCGAGCGAAAGAACAGGACGGTCGAGATGGCGAGAGTGTCGCCGACGCGCAGGATCGCGTCCAGATCTGTGCAGGTGGTGCCGTAGGCTGGGCAGAGTAGCAGCGCCTCGCAGCCGACCTGAAGCGCTTGGTGAAGGAAGTCGGCTTGACGCGCGCGATTCTCACGGGTGATGCCAAGAAGCAGGCGCTTGCCGCGGCTCTCAATTTCGGTCTCGGCCTCAAGGAGCATGTCGTTGAAGATAGGGTTGGTAAGATCGCCGAGACAGACGGCGACCTGGTTGGTGCGTGACATGCGAAGATCGGCCGCTGCCTGATTGTAGACATATCCGAGCGACGTGGCGGCGTTACGGATACGGGCGATCGTATCGGCCGGAAAGCGGGTGTCCCCGCGCAAGGCGAGCGAGACTGAACTGACCGAGAGCCCGGTTTCGCGGGCGATATCCTTTAGGGTGACGCGAGCGCGCATGGGATCTCCTTTCGCACGATTCTGTCTGAAGTGAGCGTTAAACGTCAAGTAGAACGTTTTAGTAAAACGTTCTAGTAAAACGATTGACTAGCGTTTTCTTCCGTGTCATCTTCCTTCCATGCTGGTCTTGAGGAGGCCACGCATTTCACGCTGGCCCCCGAGGGGCCGCACAATGTCTGGGAGGACACCATGAACAAAGCGATTTTCTCCGCTGCGATCCTCGCGGCTACCGGGTTCGGCCATGCAGCCGTTGCGCAGGACTGCAACTGGGTGCCCGAGCGCCCGGTGAGCGTCATCGTGCCGTGGGGCGCGGGCGGTACGACCGACGCCAATGCGCGCCAACTCGCGACCGCCTTGCAGGAGCGGTTCGGCGTTCCCTTCAATGTGGTAAACCGCACCGGCGGCAACGGCGTAACAGGTCATACTGCGATCTCTCGCGCGCGGCCCGACGGCTATACGATCGGCGCGGCGACGGTCGAGATCGATACGATGCATTGGTTCGGGCTGACGGATCTGACCTATGAGGACATCACGCCCATCGCACTGATGAACATGCCGGCGGCGGGTGTCATCGTGAACGCAGATAGCCCGTTCGAGAGCCTGACGGAGCTTCTGGATTACGCGCGCGAAAATCCGGGCGAGTTGACCGCATCGGGCACTGCTCTGGGGGGGATATGGCATCTGGCGCTCGCGGGAATGCTTGAGGCCGAGGGCATGGATCCTCAGGCGATCCGCTGGGTCCCCTCGCAGGGTTCGGCGAGCGCGTTGCAGGAACTGTTGGCGCACGGTGTCGACATGGTGACGCCTTCGCTGGAAGAGGGTAAGTCGCTGATCGATTCGGGTGAAGTGCGGGCGCTGGCCTATATGAGCGACACGCCGAGCGAGGCGTTTCCGGACGTGCCGCTGACGGCTGACGAACTCGACAGCGGATGGACGCTGGCGGCTTTCACCAGCATCTCGGGGCCGAAGGATCTGCCCGAGAACATCACCTGTAGTTATGAGGCCGCTCTGGAGGAAATCGTGGCGTCGGATCGCTGGACCGAATTCCGTGCGAGTCTCGGCGCGCCGGTCGTCTGGGGCGATGCCGCACAATTGAGATCGGTGATGGAGGCCTACGACGAGAGCCTGGGAGCCACGATTGAGGCCATCGGCATGAAGAAAAATGACTAAAATTCGCGTGACCAGCGATTTCGTGACAGGCGGGGCCCTGGTTCTTGCTGGCTCCGCCATGTATCTGGGCGCGCGCGGGTTCTCCGCGCCGCCCACCATGAGCTACGGCGCGGGGTTCTTTCCGAAGATCGTAGCCGGGGGCATGGCGATTTCCGGCTTGCTGATCGTACTGGCCGATTTGCGCGCGCGGCTGAGTGAGCAGGCCGCGTTCGATGTACGCGGGGCGGGGAGGGTCGCCCTGCTGGCCGCAATGATCGCGGCCTATGCGCTGGCGCTCAATCCGCTCGGCTTTCATCTGGCGACGGTCTGCCTTCTCTTCCTGGTGACGCGGTTTTACGGCGGCGGGTGGATCTCGGCGGGTGTGCTGTCAGTCGCGGCGACGCTGATCCTGCATTTCGTCTTCTATTCGGTGATGCGCGTCTCGCTCCCCTGGGGCGTGATGTTGCCCTTCGCGTGGTGAGGTGACGTCTTGGAACTGATGAACATCCTGAGGGGGCTGACCGACCCCACACTTCTGGCAACCATCGCTGTTTGCACGCTCTACGGTGCTCTGGTTGGCGCGCTGCCGGGGCTCTCGGCGACGATGGCGGTGGCGCTTCTGGTGCCCTTCACATTCTACATGGATCCGGTGACAGCGGTGGCGGCAATCGTGGCCACGACCACAACGGGCATTTTTGCAGGCGATATAAGCGGCGCGCTTTTGCGAATACCGGGTACGCCGGCTTCCGCCGCCTATGTCGCCGACAGTGCGACCATCGCGGAGCGGGGGCAGCCGCGTACGGCGCTGTTCGTGTCGCTTTTTGCCGGCGTCTGCGGTGGGATCATCGGGGTCTGCGCATTGGCGCTGGCTGCACCGCTCCTGGCGGATTTTTCCAAAAACTTTTCGAGCGACGAGATGTTCTGGCTCGCTGCCCTCGGCCTCAGCTGTGCCGTTTTCGTGGCCGATGCACCGCCCGCCAAGACCTTTGCGAGCTTGTTCATCGGCCTTGCCGTCGCTTGCGTAGGCATCGATATCGCGGTGGGCGAGCCGCGCTATACATTCGGTCTCTACGATCTGTTCGACGGGGTAGAGTTCATCTCGGCCATGATCGGGTTCTTCGCGTTGACCGAGTTGTTCAAGGCAGCGGCGGTGCGGCGCGATCCGGCGACCAGGATCCAAGCACCGAAGATGGAGCCGCTGGGTGAGGCTATTGGAAACGCATTGCGCGAAATTAAGGCACGATGGAAGAACATCGCGCGATCGGGTCCCATGGGCGTGTTAATCGGCGTGCTGCCGGGCGCGGGCGCGGATGTTGCTGCTTGGATCGCCTATGCGGTGTCCCGGAAGTTCTCGCGCACGCCAGAGAAATACGGGCACGGCCATGCCGAGGGACTGGTCGACGGGGGGGCCGCCAATAACGCGGCCGTCAGCGGCGCTTGGACGCCCGCTCTGGTCTTCGGGATACCGGGCGACAGCGTGACGGCCATCGCCATTGGCGTGCTGATGATGAAGGGCCTCAACCCGGGCCCAGACATCTTCGAGCGCAGTGGCGAGATCGTCTATACGCTTTTCGGCGCATTCCTGATGGCGAACATATTTATGATCCTCACCGGAGGCATCGCGATCCTGCTGGCGAGCCAGCTTCTTCGTATGCCCAAGCATATGCTGATGCCGTTGGTGCTGGCGCTTTCGCTGATCGGGGGATTTGCAGTCCTGAACTCGGTCTTCTCGATCTGGATCATCCTGGTTCTGGGGTTTGTGGGCTATGCGATGATCCTGGGCGGCCTGCCCATCGCGCCGGCAATCCTCGGGGTCGTTCTGGGCCCTGTGGTCGAGCAGAACTTCATGACCTCAATGATCAAATCGCAAGGCGCGCTAATGCCGCTATTCGATCGCAACATTTCCATGGTGTTGGGGGGCGCGACGATCTTGATATGGTCGCTCTGCCTCTATCGCGCGATCCGCACCATCCTCAAACCCAATGAAATCAATGACGCAAAGGACGACATCTCATGAGTAATGCCCTGAAGGAACGGATCGCCAGGGGCGAGATCGTGACCGCCGCATGGATCGATACCGGATCGCCGGAGGTTTGCGAGATCGTGGTCAACGCCGGCTGGGACGTGGTGGTCATCGACTGCGAGCACGGTGCGGCGCCACTTGAGGATGGATTGAGCCTCATCCGTGCGGTGCAGGCGGCGGGCGGCGAAGCGGTGCTGCGCGTGCCCGACGGCAGCGACACGACTTTGAAGCGCGCACTGGACCGCGGCGCTCGCTCGATTCTCGTGCCAATGGTCAATTCGGTGGAGCAGGCCAAGAGTATCGTGTATTCGTGCCTTTATCCGCCCAGGGGCGGGCGGGGCTATGCCGCGCCCATCGTGCGCGCCTCGCATTACGGCCGCTGGACCGACTACGCGAAGCAAGCGCATGACGACCTGCTGCTGATGGTGCAGTGCGAGCATGTCGATGCGGTCGCTCACGTCGCCGAGATCGGCGCGATCGATGGGATTGATATGGTCTTCGTCGGGCCGAACGACCTTTCTGGATCCCTCGGCCTTCTGGAACAGCTCGATCATCCTGATCTTCTCAAGTGCAAGGAAGAAGTCGAACGTGCTGGTCGCGAAAGCGGCGTGAAGCTTGGTACGATCCTGGGAGGCGGGCGGAATTACAGCCAAATCCGGGACGCGGGATACAGCTTCATCGTGGGGCCGGCCGATGTGGGGCTGCTCTATGATGCCGCGCGGGCCGCGCGTATTGAGATGGCGGACGATCTCGACCTTGTTGCTGATGCCGGCGGCACGACGCGCGACTACTGAGGGGAAGTACGAAGAGATAAAGAAGATCCTGAACGATCCGAACGATTACGTTTCGGAGATGCTTGACGGGCTGGTTGCGGCGCATCCCGAAACCTATCGGTCTGCGGGCCACCGCGTCATTGTGCACGCGGGCAAGAAGAGGCCGGGCAAGGTCGTTATCGTAACCGGCGGGGATCGGGACATCTGCCGGTCTTCACCGGCTACTTGGGGAACGGGTTGCTCGACGGTTGTGCGATTGGCAACGTCTTTGCCAGCCCCTCCGCCGAGCAGATGGCCAACGTGATCCGTGAAGTCGATGCAGGGGCGGGGGTTCTCTGCCTCTACGGGAATTACGGCGGCGACGTCATGAATTTTGACATGGCCGTCGAGACGCTCAAGTTCGGCGACCTCCGTACCACCGCCCATGCGGTGGCCGAGAAGCGACACGGCGTAGCAGGCATGATCTATGCCTTCAAGATCGCGGGCGCGGCGGCGGAGCGGATGGACGACCTCGACGAGGTCACGCGGCTCGCCGTCAAGGCCTCGTGCACGGTGCGTTCGATAATCTTCAAACGAGGAGAGGTTTACAGACCCTATGGGGTGTCCGCTTGACAAGGGGTCGCCTTCCGAAGGCCGCCTCGCCTCGGCCGCTCGGCCGCTCGGCCGCTCGGCCGCTCGGCCGCTCGGGCGTAAGCGTGTTTTCTTCCGTTGTTTCAGGCGCGGCCCTTTCCGTTGACATGAGTCAGCGCGCATATGCGCAGAAGCGCATAAATATCGGCTCATGCAAGAGCTACTGGTCGCCATCTCCGATCCGACACGCAGAGCGGCCCTTGCCGTGCTCTGGAATGATCAGGAACACCAGCATATATTCCCGGCAAGATCATGCCGACGCCTCGGCGCGGACGCCCCCGGTTTTACCTGAATGCCGATTGCATTGGACCTTGGCAATGCCCCTAGTGCGCCGCTGCAATTCCCAATATGGAACCGTCGTCGGGAATACGGTTCGTTCGTCCTTCGTCGTGACGGAAAAACGGAAGGAATGGGAGATCGCGCTCCGCCATTTCCCGGACGTGCCTGCTTCAGATGCCGATGAGGAAAGGCGCAGCAGCGTTTGGCGCCGGTCCACGTTTCCGTGAAACGGATCTAGCGCATCGGCCCGAAAACCGGAATCGATTTTCGGAAAGCACGATGCGTAGATTCAATAGGTTGGAGCATCCTTTGTGCGTCCGAATGGAGGCACAAAGGATGCTCTAGCGGAGCATTTCGAGCACCGACGCCAGGAACATGCGGGCGCCCGCGATGCTGTCTTCGGTCTTGACGAATTCGGCTTCGTTATGGCTCAGGCCATCACGGCAGGGGACGAAAATCATCGCCGAGGGGGCATGGCCCGCCATGAACAGCGCGTCGTGAAAGGCCCCCGAGACCATCGAAAGGGTCCTAAAACCGGCCTTTTGCGCCGCGACCTGCAATGCTGCAACCACGTCTTCCGCAAATGTCACCGGCGCCATATCCGCGGTTTTGCGGATGGAGGCGGAGACGCCCTCCGTTTCCGCGGCCTTCGCCAGTCGTTCCCGGACATCTGCTTCCAGCCGGTCGAGAACCGTGGCTTCGGGATGACGAAGGTCGATCGTGCAGGACGCCTGCGCGGGAATGGCATTGATGCTGCCGGGCGTCACCGTAATCCGGCCGACCGTGAAGCGGGCGCCGGCGTTTTCCGGCATCACGGTTGCATAAAGCGCTGCAAGCCCCGCCGAAAGTGCCTTCAGAGGATCGCGACGGTATTCGAGTGCGGTGGTGCCGGCATGCGCCGTCTGGCCTTCAAACGTTGCCTCCAGCCAGCGCGTACCCTGCACGCCGGTGACAATGCCGATGGGAATCTTCTCGCTTTCGAGCGATGGGCCCTGCTCGATATGAAGCTCAAGATAGGCGCCGACCGGAAATCCAAGCGCGCGGTGGCCGACGTCGGGCGCAAGCGCCTCAATAGTGGCAAGGCGCTCGTCATCGAAGCGGCTAGCATCATCGACGGCCTGCAGTTCCTGCCATGCGGCCGGGATTTTTCCCTCGACGAAAGCGCGCGATCCCATGCAGCCGGGCGAAAAACGGCAGCCTTCTTCGTTCGTCCAAGCCACTACCTCGACCGCGCGGGCCGGTTCGAACGCCGCATCGGCGAGACTTTCCAGCACTTCAAAGGCCGTCAGCGTTCCGAGCGCGCCGTCAAAACGGCCGCCAGCCGGCTGACTGTCGAGATGCGACCCGATCAGGAGCGGCGGAAGAGCGCTGTCCTTTCCCTCCATGCGGATGAAAAGATTGGCGATGTCGTCCTGAAAGACAGAGAAGCCGCGCGCCCTGGCCAATGCCGTGAGCAAAGCACGGGCTTCGCGGTCGCCCGTCGTCAGCGCCTGACGATTGACGCCTCCGCCCGGCGTCGCACCGACGGCCGCGAAGTCGTCGATGCGGGCCAGAAAGCGGTCGCTGTTGATTTCGGGTTTTCGGCTCATCGGGCGAAACCCTCCGCATAGGCAGCACTGTGGAAATCGATTTCCAGCCGCATCGCCTTGCCGAAGACGCCGCTCAGATGAACGCGCTCGCGTTCACCCAGCGTTTCTCCAGCCGCATCCAGTCGGTCCCGCAGCCATGTGGCTTGTGCCGCAAAGGTTTCATCGGTGTGGAGACTGATCCATTCTGCCAGAAGAGGATCGGACATCTTTTGCCGCTCAGCCTGTTTCGACCACGTCCAGTACATCCATTCGGCCGCGAACATGGCGACAATGGTGTCGATGAAGCCGCCATCACGGGCGATTGCGAGCATTCCCTCGCGGAACCGCGCCACCGCCGGATTGTTCAGATCAAATGCCGCCGGTGTGATCCCGCGTGCCGCGAAAGTCCGCTCGAAATAGGCGATCTGGTGGTTGGCAAGTGCGTCCAGCACACCGATCAGCCACCGCCGGTCAGTCATGGTCTCTGCCTTGGCCGTGGCATAGGCGAAAATCGAGATCGCGGTCTCGACGAAAGCGCCTTCGAAAACGAGATAGCGCTCGAACACGGCGTTCGGAAGGGCATCGGCCTTGATGTCCTCGACAAAACGGTGGGCGACCATCTCGTCGAAGACGGTCCTGTTCTCCCGCAGCACGAAATCGGAGAGCTTTTCCATGTCCCGTCTTCCTCAATCACGGCCCAGCGCTGGACGCGCAGCATCCATGAATGCCTTCACCCGTTCCGGGTCAACCGGGTTCCACCAGACGCCGCTTTCCTTCAGAGAGGAAGCCACGATGACGCCATTGGTGCGGGCGAGAATCTCAACGACATTGTCCTTGCTGACGCCCGAACCGACCATCAGCGGCAGATCGGTTGCCGAGCGTACCTCGTCGATCTCCTCTATGGTCGCCGCATTGCCGGTGCGCTGTCCGGTCGCGATCACGACGTCGGCATCGAAAAAGGCAAGATCTCGGGTCTGTTCGGGGATGGTTCTGTCGGCGGTAATGGCATGGGCGCCGTGCTTGACGTGGCTGTCGGCGAACACCTTGATGTGTTCGGCGCGCAGCAGCGAACGGTAACGCAGCGCCTCGCCCGCGCGTCCTTCCATGAAGCCTTCATTGGCGACGTAGGCATTGGCCCACTGGTTGACGCGGATGAAGCTGGCACTGCCCGCAAGCGCGATTGCCAGGGCCGGGATAGGCGCATTGGCAAGCACATTGATGCCCAACGGAACGCCGGTCGCCTGCTTGATCCGGTCGGTCACGACCGACATGAAGGCCGCCGTCTCGTGGCCGATATCCTCGGGTTTGGAAAACGGGATGTCACCGTGGTTTTCGATGACGAGACCATCGAGCCCGCCGCCGATCAGAGCGTCCGCATCGCGCATGCAGGCATCATAGATGCCATCGATCGATTGGCCCCTGTAGCGCGGCGAGCCGGGAAAGGGCGGGCAATGGACCATGCCAAGCAGAGCCTTGTCAGCCTTGAATATTTCCCGTATGGCGCTTGAAGTCCCACTTGATATTTTCTGCATAATTGTCTCCAGGAAGCTAAGAAATGCGTGCGTTTGTGATCGGCAATGCCGCCATTGATGAAACCATTTCAGTCGATGGACTGCCCGAGCCCGGCGTCTCCATTCTGGGGCGGATCGCAAGCCGCGATCTCGGCGGCAAGGGCACGAACCAGGCCGTCGTAATGGCGCGCGGCGGCCTTGCAACAACGCTGGTTTCGGCCACGGGTGAGGATTTTCGCTCCGCAACCATTCGCGAGCAGCTCGCCGAAGAGCCGGTGGACGCCCGGCTTGTCTGCCTCGGCGGCGTTTCGACCGACTTCTCGATGGTGCTCACCACGCCGGACGGGGAGAATTCCATCGTGACCACCACAGAGGCTGCCGAAGCCCTGCCGCTTGAGGCGGCCCTCGACGTCCTGGGCGAAGCGGCGCCAGGCGACTTTCTCGTGATGCAGGGCAATCTCGGCGCGAAGACGACCGAGGCGCTGCTCAGGTCCGGCGGCGAGCGCGGCATGGTGGTGGCCTTCAATCCGTCTCCGCTCAGACCGTATTTCGAATGCCTATGGCCCTTCATTGACATTGCCTTTCTGAACGAGAGCGAAAGCTTGAGCCTGACCGGAAGGACAGGACGAGACGCCGCCGAAGCGCTCCACGCCAGGGGTATCCGCCAGGCTGTCCTGACATCCGGCACCGACGGCGCCATACTGAGCACGGCCGGGGGCGCCGCCATTCATGTCCCCGCCGTCAAGACGAAAGCCATTGATACCACCGGCGCGGGTGACACCTTCATGGGGGCGGCGTTGGCTTCCTCGGCGCTCAGGGGCGGCGCGCTGGATGAACGCGCCATCTCCCACGCAGCCGCCGCTTCTGCGCTGACCGTGGCCCGGCGTGGAACCCGCCGCGCCTTTCCCAGTCGGGACGAACTTGCCGAAATTTTCGCCGGCTGAGGGGAGGAGCCGGCGGTTGGGAAGGCAAGTCCGTCCCGGTCGCGTCATCCCTTTTCGGCCAGCCAGCCGAGGATGTTCTTCCAAAGAATGCCGTAGCCTTCCCATTCGCAGAAGGCGGGCGACAGCCAGTGCGGACCGATATCCGAGGTCCAGACCGCACTTCGTCCCTTGCCGGCCTTGCCCGTTACCAGCAGCGGATGTCCGCCCTGGTCTTCCGGCAGGCGGGCGACGATTTCGATATCGTCCCGCTCACGCAGCTCGACCTCGTTCACACCCAGCATGACCGGCCATTCACCGGAAATGCCGGCAAGCATAGGATGATCCGCCATCAGAATATCGGGCGTCGTGCCTTCCGGGATTTCGACGCGGTCGTCCCAAGGCAGGCAGGTGACCGGCAACACGTCCTCGACGGCGGTCCGCCGCCAGCGGGCCTTGCCATCGATGCCTTGGAAGGAGAAATAGCCGCCGCACATCAGCAGTCCGCCGCCCTTTTCGACCCAGGCCTTGATCAGTTTCAGCCGATTGGGAACGGTCTTTGACTGCTGCCAGACGGCCGGCGGCAGAAGCAGCGTATTCGCACCGATGTCCGACAGGATGATGATGTCATAGGCGTCGAGCCCTTCCATTTCGAAGGGAAAATGGTCCGCGGCCTCGTGGGCGGGCATATAGGTCAGTTCGAATGCGCTGCCCTTCAGCGCATCGACGAGCGGCGTTGCGCCGAGATGGTAATGGACGCTGCCGAACTGGTCGAACCCCTTGTAGTGCGTTTCGGAGGTGACCCAGCTTTCGCCGACCAGAAGTACTTTCTTTGTCATTTCAATTCCGTCTTGTTTCGTTGTGATGCAAAGTCGGCATCGAACACGGCGCGCGGATTGTCCTTCATCAGTCGTGTAAGGACGTCGTGGTCAAGGCCGTGGCGTGCCAATCGGGGAAGGAAGTGTTTGAGGATGAAGGCATAACCATTCCCGCCGTAATGCGTCAGCATCATTTTCAGGAACACGTCGTGGGAGAGGAGGATGCGGCCTTCATGGCCGGCATCGACAAGCTTGACGATGGCGCGGGCACATTCCTCGTCGCTCGGGCACTGGACCTGCTGGTCGGCATAGAAGAAGTCCATGCCGATCATATCGTACTCCAGAAAAGCGCCGCGCGCGGCAAGCTCGCTCTGATAGGGGAAATCGTCATGCGACGGGTTCATGTGGCAGAGCACGGTGTGCTTGAGGTCCGCGCCTTCGGCCGCCGCTATATCCAGCACCTCGTGGCCGAGGCGGAACCACCCCGGCAGGTGCACCATCAGCGGCAGGCCGGTGCGCGCCTGCGCCTGGGCAGCGCCGCGAAGCGACTTGCGCTCGGCTTCGGTAAAGTCGCCGGAAACGCCGATCTCACCGATCAGGCCGATCCGGACATCCGTGCCGTCAACGCCCTCGACCGCCTCAACAACGATCTCGTCGGCGATCGCCTCGGCTGACATGCCCTCGAGCTTTTCGGGGTGGGAATCCTGCAGATAGTAGCCGGCGCCGATCACGATATTGAGCCCGGTCGCATCCGCAACCCGCTGCATGGCTTCCGGATTGCGCCCGATGCCCTGACAGGTCGGCTCTACGAGCGTGCGCCCGCCTGCATCGAAGAACGATTTCAGCTCCGTGATCGCAAGCTTCTCGTCATCAAGCGTGATGTTGTGCCTGTTGACGAAGGGATCCTGCCGCAGCTCGCTCAGGATCTCCATGCAGATGAAGCTGTCCGCCAGGTGCTGGCGTTCCGGTGTTTTCGGCGGGTTCCACCAGCATGTGCAGTCGTTCAGCACATGCTCGTGCATCAGCGTCACGCCCAGCGCCGAAGCGTTCACGGGGCCGTTGACGGTCATGACCTTGCCGGAGCCCGTATGGGCCTCGGATAGCTCGGTTGCAGACATTACTTGCTTCCCTTGCTCCGGCCGAAGCGGAAGTTCGCGCCGAATATCCGGGTATTGAGCCAGATCGCCAGCAGAATGATCGCGCCGGTCACAATCTGGGTGAAGAAGGGCGAGATATGCATCAGGATCAGGCCATTGCCGATGACGGCGATGGTCATCGTGCCGAGCACCGTGCCGAGGATCGTGCCGCGCCCGCCCATGAGCGACGTTCCGCCGAGAACGACGGCGGCGATCGCCTGGAGTTCGAACCCGACGGCCGCATTGGATGAACCGGAGCCGAGGCGAGCCGCCATCAGCAGGCCGGCAAGGCCGCAGGCAAGACCAGAAAGCACGTAGACCGACATCAGCACGAATTTCGCAGGCATGCCGACGCGACGGGCCGCTTCCAGATTGGAGCCGATGGCGACGACCTGACGGCCATAACGGGTCTTCGCGATGACGATGTAGCCGATGATGGCCACGATAACCGCGATGATAGCCGGAAAGGGAATGCCGAATAGCTCGCCACGGCCGAGAAACAGGAAGCCGCCCACATCGCGGATCGGGATCGAGTAGCCTTTGGTGAGATAAAGCGCGAGGCCGCGGAAGATCGAAAGCCCGGCCAATGTGACGATGAAGGCGGGAATGCCCTGATAGGAAACGAACCAGCCCTGGAACAGGCCGATCAGCGCCCCGAGCGCCAGCATTGCCACGATGGCGAGCGGCCACGGCATGCCCGCCGCGATGATCATCGCGACCACGGCGTTGATGACGGCGATCACCGAGCCGACCGAGAGATCGATGCCGCCGGTAATGATCACGAATGTCATGGCGATGGCGACAATCAGGATGGGAGCGGCCTGCCTTATGACATTCAGCAGGTTTCCTGCCGTCAGGAAGGTGTCGGTGCTCAAGGAGAAGAACACGACGCAGACGGCAAAGAAGAAGGCGATGGAGAGCACCTGGGCGTTCTCGCCGAGAAAATCGAGAAGCGGCGAGCCCTTGGCGCGTTCGGTGTAGGCGCTCAATGTTTTTGTCCCCCGACGATGAGTTGGACGAGGTCTTCAAGGCTTGTGTCGCCGATCATGCGTTCGGCTACCTTGGTGCCTTCATACATGACGGCAATGCGATCGCAGACGCGGAAGAGGTCCTGCAAACGGTGGGTGATCAGAACAACGGAGACGCCCTTGGCCTTGACGCGGTTGATGAGGTGAAGCACGGCTTCCACCTCGGCCACGGCCAGCGCCGACGTCGGCTCGTCCATGATCAGGACTTTCGGCTGGAACGAGGCCGCGCGCGCGATCGCGATCGCCTGACGTTGACCGCCGGAGAGCTTCTCCACCTTCGCGGAAAGGCGGGGGATTCGGATTTCCAGCGCCTCGAGCATCCGCTCCGCCTCGGCCGTCATTGTCTTTCGGTCAAGAAACAGCCCGTTGGAGATTTCGCGTCCGAGGAACAGGTTGCCGACGACATCGATATGGTCGCAAAGGCTTAAATCCTGGAACACCATCTCGATGTTGCGGTTTCGGGCATCGGCGGGACCGGTCAGAGCAACCGTTTCACCGGCAACCCTGATGGTGCCGCCGTCCGGAATATAAGTGCCCGAAATGATCTTGGTGAGGGTCGATTTGCCCGCGGCGTTGTCGCCGACGAGGCCAAGGCATTCGCCGGGGTAAAGGTCGAGATCGACCCCGCGCAGCGCCTGGTGGGAGCCGAAAGTCTTGGTGATGCCGCGCAGGGAAATGGTGGGTTCTTTTGATGGGCCGTCCGGCGAGCGGAGGGGGGTATCCCCTCCGCCGCCTGCAGCGCCAGCGTGCCGGAGATCAGACATCATTGAAAGATAGCGCGGTAAGGTTCTACATTGGTTTCGTCGACGATGGTGACGGGAACCGATATCGAAGCCTCGACATCATCGCCGTTGGCGATATCGTTGAGCGCCTCCACGGCGGCCGCACCCATCAGCGACGGATCCTGCTGGATAACGGCAACCAGGAAGCCATCATCGATGGCGTTGATCGCCTGTGCCGTAAGGTCCCAGCCGAAGATCTTGATGTCGTTCTGTTTGCCCTGGCTTTCGACAGCCGCAATCGCACCCATCAGGGCGGGTTCGCCGGTGGCATAGATCGCGGTGAGGTCGGGATTGGCGGTGATCAGGTTCTCGGCCGCCGACAGCGCGGTATCCTGAACGTTCTGACCATCAACGACGCCGACGATTTCAATGCCGTCTACGCCATCGATTGCGTCCTGGAACCCTTCCTGACGAACGTTCTGAATGTAGGAGTTCAAGGCGCCGACGATGCCGACCTTGGCCTTGCCGCCCATGTCCGCCTGGACGTATTCGAGGAAATAGGCGCCGATGTCCGCGCCGGCCTTTGCGTTGTCGACGCCGATCTGGGCCTTCTGCGGCCCATCGGGAAGGATCGCGTCGATGGCCACGACCGGAATGCCGGCCTCATCGGCCTGTTCGACGGCAGGCATGATGCCGTTGACGTCGATCGCGACGACCGCCAGCCCGTCAACGCCTTCCTGGATATAGGTTTCGACGGCATTGTTCTGCATCGCCGGGTCGTTGTTGGCGTTGTAGATCTGCAGCTCGACGCCAAGTTCCTTCGCCTTTTCCTCGGCTCCGCGATTGATGTCGTTGAAGAACAGGGCCTGCTGGTTGATCTGTACAAGCGCAAATGTCTTGTCGGCTGCTTCGGCGGCAGTTGACAGCGCGCTGGCGATGACACCGGCGGCAAGAGCCGTCGAAAGGAGTGTTCTCCGCGAAATTCTCGAAGTCATGTGTTCATCCTCTGGTTGGTTTATGTGCGTCGCGTTTTCTCGATCGCCGGCGGCGCGACGGAACTCCGCACGACGATTTCAACAGGCAGCAGTTCTTCCCGCTCAAGGGTTTCGGACTGCTGCCAATCGGTCTGAAGAAGAAGGGAGAGCGCACGCGCGCCAATGGCGCGCACCGGCTGGCGCACCGCCGTCAAAGGCGGTGCAAACAGGTGAAGCGGACCAACGTCATCGAAGCCGACGACAGACACGCGGTCGGGAATGCTTACGCCCTCGGAATAAAGCACCTCGATCATGCCGATGGCGATTTCGTCGGAACTGGCAAAGATGGCGGAGGCCGGAAGCTTCTCGTCGAGAAAGCGCCGCGCCGCATGGCGACCGGCCGCAACCGTGTATTCACCGCAATAGCGGCGGATCTCCGCCTCCTCGCCGAAACGCTCGCGGAGTCCTTGCTCCAGTCCCGCATGACGGCGAGCGGTAGAGATCATCTCCTCCGGGCCGCCAACGAAGACGACCTTTTTGTGGCCGAATTCGGCCAAATGTTTTCCCGCAAGATAGCCACCCTGGTGATTGTCGCAGAATAGCTTGGGAACGATGGCACCCGGCACGTCCTCATCGACGATGACGACCTTGCCCGTGCGGTTGATCAGATCAGCAAGCTCGCCGTCATCCGGATGGTTGGTCACGAAGATCAGCCCATCGACATGGTGGTGTTCGATGAGGCCGAGATATTTCATCTCGCGGCCCGGCCGGTTGAGCGTTGCATTGAGAGACACGGCGAGGCCGAGCTTGTCTGCTTCTTCCTCTATCGCGGCCACGAGCATGGCAAAGAACGGGTTGGAAATGTCCGGGATGACCAGGCCGATCATGTCGGACCGACCGCGACTCAAGCGCCTTGCGTGGGGATTTGGCACATAGCCAAGGTCGCGGATGGCGGTCTCGATGCGGCTGCGAGTCTCATCCGGCAGCACCAGCGAGCCGTTCAGGAGACGCGAAATCGTCGCCACGGAAACGCCCGCGGCCATCGCCACATCTTTAAGGCCCGGTGCCTTTGCCATTTCGTTCACCCTCGGAAGATCTTCGAGACCTTCTCATTAAGATTGTAAAGCGATTTACTAAACCGCTTTACAAGAAAAGCGCGACTACGCTGTTTTGTCAATCTGGTTTTTTTCCGGAGACCGCGAAATCAAAATCAGGGCGGTGCGAAGCGGAATGAAACACGGCCGACGACAAGAGTTCCGGCGCCTCGCGCGAAGCGTGCTTTACCATGTGCCAGCCAGACCATAGGGTCGGCGCATGCGGTATCTCGATATTGAATTTTCAGCGGATTTTCTGACGGCTGACCGGGACGGGGACGGTGCGCGGCTGACATTCACACGGCAGGAAAGAACCCTGTTGCAACATTTTACGGCCAATAGCGGGCGCCTGTTCAGCCGCAATGATCTGCTCTCCGCCCTCGGCGGGCAAAGCGAGACCATCAGCGACCGTCATGTCAATTTCCTGATAAACCAACTCCGGCGCAAGCTTCAGGACGCGCCGCGCACGCCCCGCTTCATTCGAACGCAGTATGGCGAAGGTTATGTCTGGATTGCGCCGCACGCGTCGGTGAATGCAGAGGATCCGGACGCGTTTCTGATTATCGGACCCGTCCGCGGCCTGAAGCGCGGCGGTGCGGAGGCGGGGGCGCTATCTCGCCGAGCTCCATCAGGCGTTTCAGGCGGCCCTCGGTTCCGAGAGGACGGTGATTGTTGCGGAGTCAGACAGGGTCGCAACACGGCATTTCAGCATCGAGGTGGTTTTTCATCGTCATGACGAGGTTCTACACGCCGCGCTGCTTCTAAGGCATGCCGGCCAGTTTATCGGCATGAAACGGCTCGATCATCGCGCAGGCAGCAATGCGGTCGGGATAGAGGACATCATGCAGGCCATCTGGTCGCATCTCGCTCTGCCGCCGCAAAGCGGCGGGCTGCCCGATGACCTGCCGCCATGGATCCGCCAGCACGGGCCGCGTCAGCACATTTGCCTGCAACCTTGTCGAGGGCCTCGGCAGCATCAACGGCGTCAGTCGCATCAATGGCTGGGAACGCAAGGGCCGCACGATCATCCTGTCGGGCATCGCGACGCCCAATATCGGTTCGTTCGACCTGCCGATCGATTCCTACCGCGACCGCGTCTACGGCAGCACCAAGGACGACATCCGATTTGTGATGGTTCGAGATTGAGTGCGATGGGAGAAGGAGGCATCGAAGCCTCCAGCGCCTCTCGTCGGCGTGCAGGGGCGTCCGGCTTCACTCCATCGCAAGAAGCGCGCTTGCGAGCGTCTGGTCGGCGACGAGGTGGGTCACGAGGCCGCCTTCGATCGCCGCGCGGGTCGCCTGCAGGCGGTCCGCGCCGCAGACGACGAGGAGCCGCTTGCGCGCGGCTTTGAGGTTGTCGATGCTTGCGGCGATGATGCGGTCCTGGGGCTCAAGCGGCATGTCGTTGCCCTTGGCGTCGATGTAGCGGCAGCAGTAGATGCCGACGCTGCCGGCTTTCCGCGCCGCCCGCAGCGCCGCTGGCGTCGCCATGCCGGCGGTGACGAGGTGCGTGTCGTCGGCGACATTGCCCACAGAGGCGATCGTGAGGTCGAGGTCGGCGAGGCGTGCCAGCTGCGTCCTGATCGTGGGTTCGCTGCGAAAGGCCTCGGCCAGCGCCATGGTCGAGACGATTCCCGGCGCATGCAGCGTGAAGCAGCTTGCGTCCAGCTTGTTGGCAACCTCGATGGCGCATATCTCGGAGGCCGGAACGCGGTCTGAGTCCTTGGAGCCGATCAGCTGGCACACTTCTATATCGCTCATCGGGGCGCGCGGCATGGCCTTCGCCATCGCCGCGATCGTCTCGCCCCAGGCGACGCCGATCCTGTCGCCGGCTTCTGCGACATCGAGCACCGCCATCGCCGCGACGCGGGCGACCAGAGGCAGGTTCTCGGCCCTGCCGCCGGCAGACGGCGCGGCTTCGCCGCTTGCCACATAGACATCCTCAAGGCCGTAGCGGGCGCAGAGGTCACGCGACAGCGTCGAGGCGGCGAGGAGCGCGCCGTCGACCTGGATTTCGACGATGCCCTTTTCGCGGCATTCGCGCAGCATGTTGACGACGGTCGCCCGCGAGATCTTGAAACGCCGGGCGATCTCGCCCTGCGTCAGGCCCTCGCCGTAATAGAGAAGGGCGACATTGGAAAGGAGCGCATCCTTTTCGCCGCCGGCCGAAGTGTGACGCTGCGCGTGTTTCATGAGCTAGCTGCTGACGTCCTTGTTTCCCGATTGCCCGTAGTTCTTTCGGAACCAGTTATAGCAGCGGGCCTGCTCTTCGGCAGACAATTCTTCAACGTCTCCGCGCAGCAGGGCGAAATGCGTGGTTTTCGCCGCCTCCTCCAGATACATGGCAATCGACGTGGCCTCTTTTGCAGAGGTTCCCATGGTGAACACGCCATGCGCCTTGACGAGCGCCGCCCAGCCGCCGTCCGCCGCTTCAACCACAGCACGGCCGGTATCAACCTCGCCCGGCGTCGCATAGCGCGAGCAGGGCACGTCCCGGCCGATCATGTGGGTGATCGGCGTGAGCACGGCAGGGATGCGTTCGCCGCGCGCGGCGAAGCTCGTTGCGTAAGGCGAATGGGTGTGGGCGATGCCGAACACATCGTCGCGATGACGGTAGATGTAGAGGTGGACCCCGGTGTCGACCGACGGCTTCATCACGCCGTCGACGATGTTGCCGTCGAGATCAACCACGACCATAGTCTCCGGCGTCAGTTTGGCGAACTTGACGCCCGACGGCTTGATGACGACGAGCCCGGTTTCCGGATCGCGCGCCGACACATTGCCGCCCGAGCCCACCACCAGGCCGGCTGCCGGCAGTTCGTGGTTCTGTTCGCAGACGATCTGCTTGAGCTCTTCCAGCATTATGCAGCCTCCTTGCCGGGAATACCGTGGGGATAGACGACGATCTTCAGTGATTTTTCCGCCTCTACCAGCATGCGAAAGGCCTCGGCGCTGTCTTCAATGCCGAAGCGGTGCGAGATCGCGTCATCCGCCCTGATCCGTCCGGCCTCCAGAAGGCGGATATAGCTGTAGGTGTCGCGGTGGTCTGAGGAATAGCGCGAGGTGACGGTGATCTGGTCGAAATAGGCCTTGTGGCCGTCCTGCACCCAGTCGGTTCCGGGCGGCAGCGGCGCGCCGAGATGCAGGCAACCGCCGGGTTCGACCAGCGCCATCGCCTGATCCCAGGCGGAGGGGAAGGGGGCAATGACGATCACGGTATCGGCGAGCCGGCCATTGTTGAGCGCTCGCATTTCGGCAACCGCATCGGCCGTCTTCGGGTTGATCGTATGGGTCGCGCCGAAGAACCGCGCCTTTTCCAGCCGCCACTCGGAAAAATCGAGCGAGACGACCTTGCCCGCGCCGAAAAGCGGCGCCATGTGGACAAAGCCCTGGCCCATGAACCCCGCCCCGACGACCGCCACAGTGTCGCCCGGCTGGATGTTGCAGACCTTCAGGCCCGACAGCACGCAGGACCAGGGCTCGATCGTCGTCGCCGCCTCGTTGGAAATGCTGTCGGGAAGCTTGTGGGCGTCCATGGCCAGATGCTGGGCCGTGACCCGGTAATATTCGCAGACCCCGCCCGGATCGAGCTTCATCGAGGAGTAGAACGGATCGCGGGTGAAATGACCGCGCAGCGACCAGTGGGAATTGACCCGGCCGACATGATGATTGACGAACAGACGGTCGCCGGGCTTGTAGTCGGTGACGCCTTCGCCGACCTTCACCACTTCGCCGACGGGCTCGTGGCCGAGCACCTTGGGCTGTGCCTTCTTGTACCATGCCATGGTCTCGCCGCCGCAGAGGCCGCAGGCCAGCGTCTTCAGGAGAACCTCGCCGGGGCCGATTACGGGAACGGGCCTGTCTTCCAGCCGGATGTCGTCGAGGGCGTGGTAGACGGCCGCTCGCATCATTGCGTTCATGGGTTCTCCTCCTTCAGGCTGTTGAGGGCGGTCTGCAGGGTGCGCATGGCTGACGAGATCAGCGCGTAGCGGCGGTAGACCGCGCAATATTGTTCGTGGATTTTGGGCCGGGCGCGATAGACGGTGGGCGTCTCCTCGCGCTTCGAAAGGGCAATCGCGTCGCCGAGGCCGGCGGCTGCGGCGCCCAGGCAGGCAGCGCCCCACAGGCCCTGGTCGGAGGCCGGCGAAACCTCGATATCCTGGCCGATCACATCGGCGATGATCTGGCACCAGACCGGGTTTCTCGATCCGCCGCCGGTCAGCTGCACCGGCGCCGGGGGCAGGCCGTCTTCCGCCTCGAAACAATGGCGAAGGCTCATCGCCGTGCCTTCCATGACGGCGCGGCCCATCTCGGCCTTGGTCGTGTCGGCCTTGAGGCCGTGGAACTGGGCGCGGATGTCGGGCGAGACGAAGGGCGCGCGTTCGCCGTTCAGATAGGGCAGAAAGGTCACGCCATTGGCGCCGGGGGGAACATCCTCGACGAGGGCGTTGAGCTTGCCGGCAATCTCGTCAGTTGATTCGCCGCCTAGGCTTTTGGGGTGAAGGGCGGTGAACCAGTCGAAGGCGGCTGCACCGGTTGATGGCGCGAGAATGCGGATGATCGCCTCGCTCGTCGGATGCAGCGCCGATGCGCCGACCGGCTTTTCGGTCGGGGTCACGTGATCGGTGAGAATGTTCACGACGGCCGTCGTGCCCAGGATCATCATTGTCTGGCCCGGCCGGTCGAGACCCATGCCGACAATCATCGCGGCAAGATCGAGTGTTCCCACCGAAACCGGGAGCCCTTCCGGAAGGCCGGTCCTTCGTCCGGCTTCGGCGGACAGTCTGCCGAGTTGCTCCGAAGCGTGCCTGGGGCGCGCAAGAATGCTGCCGAGATCATTGCATTCAAGCAGATCGATCTGGCGCGGGCCGTAGCTGCGGGTCTCGAAATCGATAAGGGGGATGGAGGCATTGGAGAAGTCGGTCGCGATTTCACCGGTGAGCCGGTAGCCGATCCAGTCGGCGCAAGTGAAGGCTGCCCGGGCGCACGCGGCAGCTTCCGGACGGTTTCGGCGCAGCCAGCGCCACAGCATGGCCGAGGTGCCGGGCCACAGGTCGGTGTGGCAGCCGAGACCGACGGCGCCCGCCGCGCCTCTTTGCGTCAGGGTCTCAAGATCGGCGGAGGCGCGGGTATCGTTCCACAGCATGGCGTTGCCGCACGGCTTGCCGGCTTCGTCCATCAGCCAGAGCCCGTCACCCTGGGCGCAGACCCCGAGCGCGGCAAAGGAGGCGCCTTCGCATTTCTCCGACAATTCGCTGAGGCACTCCGTCGTCAGCGTCCAGATCGTTTCCATATCCTGTTCGGCATGGCCCGGCGCGGGGCGCGACACCTTGTTGACGCGGGCAGCATCGGCCACGCATTCGCCCTCCGGCGTGTAGGCGGCGGCCTTGATTGCGGTCGTGCCGACATCCAGTCCTATTCTCAGTTCAGTCACGCATGCTCCTCCATAGATTTCTACAATTGAAATATTTCTTGACTTTTGTAAAGCCAATTGTTTTTGTTCCATGGACACTGCGGTGTCACGGAGTTCCAAGGGAGGAGAACATGAAGAAAATCGTCGCTGCGGCTCTTATGGCCGCTGCTGCAGGACTGTACGCCATTCCGGCTACGGCCCAGGAAGACGGTCTGTCGCTTGAAGGCAAGACCATCGGCGTCGCCGTCGTCGGCACCCAGCACTTCTGGGACCGCGAAGCCTTCAACGGCGCCACCACCACGGTCGAGGAACTTGGCGGCACGGTCGTTCCCGTCGACGGCGGCCGCGACAACCAGGTCCACGCCGACAACCATGATGTGCTCTTGAACCGCGGCGTCGATGCCGTGATCTCGATCCTCGGCGACGGTGCCGTCGAGCCGAAGTTCGAGGCGCTGAAGAGTGCCGGCATTCCCGTCTTCACCGTCGATCATCCCTCGCCCTATTCGACCAATAACACGACGTCCGACAATTACACGATGGGCACGACCATCGGCCGCTACATGGCGGATGCGATCGGCGGCAAGGGCAAGGTCGCCGTCTTCAACGCCTTCGAGGAATCGCTGCGCATCTGCGGCATTCGCACGGGGCTTTGGAAATATGTGCTGCAGGACTATCCGGAAATCGAGATCATCCAGCCGGAACTGGCCGAGGAATTCGCCAATGCGCCGGAGGATGCCCGCCGCCAGACGCTCGATCTCCTGAGCCAGTATCCGGAAGGCACGATCGACGCGATCCATGTCGGCTGCTGGGACCAGCCCGCGATCGGCATCGTACAGGCGCTGGAGGAAACCGGCCGCACCGAGATCAAGGTCACGGCACTGGACGGCGGTCCGGAGACGCTGGAAATCATGGCGGAAGAGGGCAGCCCCTTCGTCGCCAATGTGGCCCAGCAGCCCTATCTGATCGGGGCGACCTCGGCTGAAAACGTCGCGCGCTACTTCGCCGGCGAGGAACTTCTGCCGCAGACCTATGTGGATGTCATGCCGGTAAACGGTCCGGAAGAGGCCCGCCAGGCCTATGAGGACCTGGGTTACGGCAGCCTGAACTAGACTGCTTTCCTGATCAGCGCGGCCGCCCGCAAAGGCGTGGCGGTCGCCCCCTGAAAAGGCAGCGCAAAGAACAATCATATGCGAGGCGAAATGTCCGTTACTGCGTTTCGGCTGAAGGACATCGTCAAGGTTTTTCCCGGCGTCAAGGCGCTCGACGGCGCCAGTCTTGAAGTCCGGCCCGGTGAGGTTCACGGCCTTGTCGGCGAGAACGGCGCGGGAAAATCGACGATCATCAAGGTCCTGGCGGGCATCTACCAGCCCGAGGGCGGCACAATCGAGATCGGCGGAAACGTGCTCGATCCGGCGACCCCGGACAATGTGCATGTCGCCGGCGTCCGCTTCATCCATCAGGAACTGCATCTGGTTCCCCATTTCACGGTGACGGAATCCGTGTTCATGGGGCAGGAGATTGCCGGTCCGTTCGGCCTCGCACGGGGCGCCATGCGGCGCAAGGCCGAAACCTTCCTGCGCGATACGCTGGGCATCGAACTGCCCGGAAACCGGTTGATCCGCGATATCGGCCCGGCAGAGCGCAAGCTCGTGCAGGTCGCCCGCGCGCTGATCGACGGTCATGCGAAAGTCGTGGTGTTTGACGAGCCGACCGCTCCTCTTGCGAGCGAGGAGGTGCTGAAGGTGATGCATGCAATTGCCAGGCTGAAGAGCCGGGGAATCGCTATCCTTTACGTTTCGCACTATCTGAACGAGATCACCGAAATCTGCGACCGGGTGACGGTCTTCCGACAGGGGCGCGATGTCGGCCTGTTCGAGACGGTGACGGACGATATCGCGCCGGAGTTGGTCTCCGCCATGATCGGGCGGGAGCTCTCCGCCTTCTTCCCGGCCAATCGCCGCACCCCTGGCGAAATCGCGCTTCGTATCGAAGGTCTCGGCGACGGCCACGCCTTCGAGGGCATCGACCTTTCCGTCCGTCGCGGCGAGATCTTCGGCATAGCCGGTCTGATCGGCTCGGGCCGCGAGGAACTGGTCGACACGCTTTACGGGCTTCGCCGCGCGGAGGCCGGCACAGTCTCGCTTGACGGCAAGCCGATACAGTTGAAAACGGCGGCGCGGGCGGTCGAGCAGGGCTTCGTGCTGGTGCCGCGCGACCGTCGCCATGACGGGCTGGTGCTGTCGATGACGGTTGAGGAAAACGCGACACTGTCGACGCTCGACGAAAATGCCGCCTTCGGTCTTGTCGACAGGAAGAAGGCGCGGGCGAAGACCGAGGAACTGATCGGCGAACTCGATATCCGCCCGGCCAATCCCGCCGCCGTCACCCGTTTCTTGAGCGGCGGCAACCAGCAGAAGGTGGTTCTCGCCCGCTGGCTCGCCAAGGATGCGCGGGTCTTCATCTTCGACGAGCCGACTGTCGGCGTCGATGTCGGCGCGAAGGCGGAAATCTACCAGTTGATCGAACGGCTCGCCGAGGCCGGCGCGGTGGTTCTCATTTCCTCGTCCGATCCGGTGGAACTGGTCGGCGTCTGCGACCGCGTTGCGGTGATGATGCGCGGCGCGGTCAGCCGCACGATCGATCGCGAGGCGCTGCAGGTCGACCGCCTTGTTGCCGCAACCACGGGCGCGGACGAAAAACGGGAGGCTGCCCATGCTTAGCAGGTCCATCGCCCGCCACCGGCTGATGGCGGAGCTTGTCGGCTTTCTGCCGCTGATCATCTTTCTGGCGCTTCTGACCTATGTCGGGCTCAATGCGCCCAATTTCATGACGCTGTTCAATCTGAAGCTGGTGTTGATGCAGAGCCTGCCGGTCGTCCTGTTGGTGACCGGCCTTTCGGCGGTGGTCATGGCCGGCGGCGATGACGTGGTTTCCGGCGGCATCGATCTTTCGATCCCGGCGACTGCCGTGCTTTGCGCCGGCATCACGGCAGTCCTGCTGGCTTCGGGCCTGTCGCTTTTCGTTGCATCGCTTGCCGCCCTTGCCGCAGCGCTTGCCGCCGGCGCGGTCAACGCCGTCTTGATCACGCGTCTCAGGATGACGCCGCTCCTGACCACGCTTGCCATGTTCGTGGCGCTGGTCGGCATCAACAACATGGTGACGTCGCGGCGACGCATCAACCTGACCGACGGTCATATCGGCCTCTTGCGCGAGGACTTTGTCTTCGGCATTCCGCTCGGCATCGTGATCGTCGCACTCGTCGTTCTCGTCGCCTACCATCTCCTGCACCGCACCCGCTGGGGGCTCAACCTTCAGGCCGCCGGCGGCAGCCGCGACGCGGCGGAGATTTCAGGGCTCAAGGTCGACCGGCTGGTTGCCCAGTCCTATCTGCTCGCGGCCTTCATGGGCTTCCTGACGGGCTTCTTCGTGCTGGCGCGCGGCAATGGCTATTCGCCGGGCGTGGAAAACAATCTCATGCTGGAAATGGTACTGGCCAACTTCCTGGGGGCTGCCTTTTCGCCCCGCCGGGTGGTGACCATGTGGGGCGCGGTGCTCGGCGCCGTTCTGGTCGCAGCCATTTCGATCGGGCTGAAGACCATCGGCGTCAACGTCTTCTGGACCGACCTCGTCAAGGGCGCGCTGATCCTTGTGGTCGTGGCGCTGTCGGCAATTTCGCAAAGGGTGCAGTAATGGCAAGTGAAACCGCAGGCACGCCGCTCTGGCGCGATATTGTCGTCCGGTTCGGGTTCCTCATCGTCTTTGCGCTTTTCGTCGTGTTCTTCGCCGCCTGGAACCCGGTTTTCGTCCAGGGCCAGAACCTGATGAACATCATCGAGGGCTCGGCGATCTTGATGATCATCGCGCTCGGCATGACGCTGATCGTGGCGACCGGCGGCATCGATCTGTCCGTGGGCATCGCGCTCGATTTCGGCGCCGCCTTCGCGATTGTGGCCATGAAGAGCTTCGGCATTCACTGGTTCGGCGCGGCCTGTATCGGCATTGCCGGCGGCGCGCTGGTCGGGCTGTTGAACGCGGCGCTGGTGGTCGGTCTGCGCATCTCTCCGTTTCTGGCGACGCTCGGCACCTTCTTCATCGGCTCTTCCGTGCAACGCATCTTCACCAATGGCGGCGGGCCGATCTCCTATCGTCAGATGCCGGATGAGTTCCGAAGCCTCGCGCTCGGCGATGTCTTCGGCGTCCCTTCCGAGGTGATCATCGCGCTCGTGCTCGCGGCAATCTATTTCTTCGTGCTGGAGCGCTCCGTCTGGGGCCGGCGCATTCATGCCATGGGCATGCAGCGTTCGGCGGCCGTCGTTGCCGGCATCAAGGTCAACCGGATCCTGTTCCTATGCTTTGTCATGGCATCGGCCACCTGCGCGTTCGGCGGGCTGATTGCGGCGGCCAATATCCGCATGTTCACGCCGCTGTCGGGCTTTGCCTATCTGCTCGATGCCATTGCCGCCGTCTTCATCGGCGCGGCGCTTCACCCGCGCGGTCGGCCCAATATTCCGGGCACGGTGGCGGGCGTGCTGTTCCTCGGCGTGGTCACCAACGGGTTGAACCTGATGGGGCTGAACTTCAACACCAAGGACGCGCTGTCCGGCATCATTCTCGTTGCAGCGCTCGCGCTTGCCGTCGCCCAGCGCAACATGCGCAAGAGCTGAGGCCGCGGCGGCCCCGCTCAGGCGGGGCTTAGCCTCAAGCGATCGGCGGACGGTCGATGGAAAGCGCGGGCAGGGGGCGGTCCCATTTTTCCACCCGCACAAGGCAGGTATGGGCGATATTGCCCTGCGACAGGCCCGAGCAACCCTTGTCGATGGTGAGCGCATTGGGGTTGCCATGGACCTCGAGCAGAACGCCGTCGACGATCTGCGGATCGTACCAGGCCCCTGTCGGCAGAAAGACGCAGTCGGGCCTCAGCCCGTCATCGAAGCGAAGCCCTGCAAGGCAGGCGCCGCGTTGGTTGGAGAGGCAGATGATATCGCCTTCGGCCAGTCCGTTGGCGCGCGCCGTTTCGGGATGCAGATAGGCGGCCTCGCGGCCGTGCACCTTGTCGGAAAGGCTTTCCGAGCCGCGATCATTCTGCGAGTGCAGCCGCGTGTCCGGCTGGCCGGAGATCAACTGCAGCATGCCGTCTTCCGCCGCGCCGAGCCATTCGACCGGCGGCATCCATGTCGGGTGGCCGGGGCAGTCGGCAAGCCCCATGGCGGCAATCTTCTCGTTGAAAAGCGTGATCCGGCCGCTTTCGGTGGCAAGCGGAGAACCTTCCGGATCGGCGGCAAAGGCGGACAGGGCGATCCGCACCTCTTCCTCGTCCGGAATATCAAACCGGCCTTCCGCCTTGAACGTCTCGAAATCCGGCAACGCAAAGCCATGGGCCTCGGCCACCTTCCCGGCACGCTCCCAGAGGTGCTCCAGCCATTCGGCAGAGCTCTTTCCCTTGGTGAAGGCCTCGCCAAAACCCATCCGTTCGGCAAGGCGGGCGAAGATGTCGTGGTCGTCCAGTGCCTCGCCCATCGGTTCATCGAGCGCTGACATGTAAATAAGCGCGGGATCGCGCCGGTTCATCATGATGTCGTCGCGCTCCAGCGGCGTCGTGGCCGGCAGCACGATATCGGCGCGGCGCGCGGTTGCCGTCCAGCTGTGCTCGTTGACGATCACGGTTTCGGGGCGCTGCCAGGCTTTTTCCAGCCGGTAAAGGTCCTGGTGATGGTGAAACGGATTGCCGCCGGTCCACCAGACGAGGCGGATATCCGGATAGCTCCGTGTCCCGCCATTATAGGGATACTCCGATCCCGGATTGAGCAGCATGTCGGCAATGCGGGCGACGGGGATAAAGTCGCTGACCGGATTGATGCCCTGCGGCAGGGACGGCCAGGGGATCAGCCGCGTCGGGCGGCCGACCGGCGTGGTGCAGCCATAACCAAAGGCATAGCCCCCGCCCGGCAGGCCGATCTGGCCGATGATCGCGGCAAGCGCCAGCCCGGCCCAGATCGGCTGTTCACCGTGGTCGCCGCGCTGCATCGACCATGTCATCGAGATCAGGCTGCGTTTTTCGGTGAGCTCCAGCGCGGTCTCGCGGATCGTATCGGCCGGAATATCGCAGATATCCGCAGCCCATTCGGCCGACTTCGCCGTACCGTCCGTCTTGCCGGCGAGATAGTCGCGGAATGTGTCATAGCCGCTGGTGCAGCGCTTGAGAAAATCCTCATTCGCCCGTCCGGTGGCGATGATCTCCTGGCAGAGCGCCAGAATGAGCGCAGTATCGGTACCCGGGCGGATTGCCCACCATTCGGCCTTTTCAAGGTCGCCGCGCCGCGGCGAGACCGAGATCAGCCGCGTCTTTCCGTTGGCAAGGTTTTTAAGCCAGGGCGCAACCTCGTGGCGGGACGTGCCGGAGGAGGCGACCTGCGCGGTTCTGGGCGAAATGCCGCCAAAGGCGAGCATGATCTCGCAGGCCCCGCTGACGGAAGGCATGGCCGTCACCTCATCCTGAAAGGCCCGGTTGGAGAGCCCCATAATGTGCGGAAAAAGCACTTCGGCAGCCGCGTGCGAATAGGTTTCGCGCGCGCCGACAAAGCCGCCGGCAAGATTGAGAAAACGACGCATCTGGCTTTGGGCATGGTGAAAGCGTCCGGCGCTCGACCAGCCATAGGAGCCGCCGAAAATCGCGCCATTGCCATACGTTTCGCGCACCCGTGTCAGCTCGCCCGCGCAATGACGGAGCGCCTCGTCCCAGCTGACTTCGACATAGCGGTCGCCCGAGCGCCCCGCTCCGCCATCCCCTTCAAGCCAGCCCTTGCGGATGGCGGGTTTCATGACCCGGCTGTCGCGGTCGCGTGAGGCGCTGGCCCAGCCCTTGCCGATCCGCGAGGGCTGAGGATCGCCCTCGACAGGCAAAAGCGTGCCGGTTTCGCGGTCGATGCGGTAGCTTCCCCAATGGGCGGCCGTATAGGGCATGTGAACCTCACATTTGCGGGTCGAGAATGATCTTGATCTGCACCTCGTCGGGTTCCGGTCGTCGCTCAAGCGCTTCCTCGAAACGGTCCAGCGGATAGCGGTGCGTCACGCAGGCGTCTCCATCTACAAGACCCCGGCTCATCAAGTCCAGCGCCGTGCGATAGGTGAAAGGGGCCAGATGCCCGCCTCTTATGTCGAGCTCCTTGAACTCCCCGAAAATATTGAGGTCGACGGCGACCGGTTTCTTGTAGACGCCGAAGACGACAAGCCGGCCGGCCTTGCGCAGGAGTTCCAGGCCCAGCGTGAAGGCCTGAGTCTGGCCGGAGGCTTCGAGAAAGACATCGGCTCCCCGTCCATCCGTCAAATCCGCCAATGCCGTCTTCAACTCGGGGTCATCCGGGTGGAAAGCCATGTCGGCGCCAAGCGTCAGGGCAAGCCTGCGTTTGGCGGCGCCCGGATTGACGAGAATGAGCTTGCGCGGTGTCTTCAGCCGGGCCGCCTGCAGCATGCCCATGCCGATCGGGCCGGCGCCCGAGACGACGACCACGTCCTCAAAGCCGATATCGGCGCGCTCGACGCCGTGAATGGCGTTTGCCAGCGGCTCGGTAAAGCAGGCGGCCGCGTTGGAGAGGTTTTCCGGCACCTTGTGGATCATGGCGTCGGCCGGATAGATCATGTATTCCGCCCAGCCGCCGTCAAGCGTCGCGCCGATCACATCCATCGAGTCGGCGAGGTGGTAGAGGCCGCGCTGGCGGAAGAAATCATTGCCATAGGTGATGTTGAGTTCGGCCACGGCCCGGTCGCCGACCTTAACGCCATGCCGCTCGTCCGCGCCTTCGCCAAGCTCAACCACCGTACCCGTAAACTCATGGCCGGGCGTGAAGGGGAAGGGCAGCGACCAGGGACCGGAACCGTCCCACATCGCCCGGTCTGCCGCGCAGATGCCGCTTGCATCGACCCTGACCAGAACCTCTCCCGGCTTGGGCTTCGGCACTGCAATTCCCGTCTCCAAACAATGCTGATGGCCAAAGCCGAGGCACCGCACGGCCTTCATTGTCGTCATTCCATCCTCCCTTTTTCTTGCGGCTTCTCCCAAGCCGCGCGGCGGCGAATGTAGTGGCAAAGCCCGCCGACATAAACCGCTTGATTTTTACATTTGACTGAATTAATGACTTTTGTAAAGTTTGAAGGAGGAGCTCAGTGAGAAATTCCAAGTCCACCGAAGAGGTCGCTCTCGGCATTCGCCGCCGCGTTTTCGAGCATTCGATCCGCAATAATGGCGGCTATCTCAGCCAGGCCTGTTCGGCCGGCGAGCAGCTTGCCTGGCTTTACAATGAGGAACTCAATCTAGGCGCGCCGACGCTGCCGATGGTGCCGAAGCCCTTCGAAGGCGTGCCTTCGCCGCAAAATCCCGACTATCATACGGGTGCCGGCTATAACGGCCCGGCAACGCCGGAGTTCGACCGGCTGTTCATCGCGCCCGCCCATTACGCGCTTGTCGCCTACGCGACGCTGATCGAGGTCGGCCGCATGGCGCCCGAAGGGCTTGCCATGTTCAACAAGGATGGGTCCTCCGTCGAGATGATCGGCGCGGAGCATTCGCCGGGCATGGAGGTGCATAACGGCACGCTCGGCATAGGGCTTTCAACGGCGGCGGGGCTCGCCTATGGCCGACGCCGGCGCGGCGATAGCGGGCGCACGTGGGTGTTCATGTCCGACGGCGAAGTGCAGGAGGGGCAGACCTGGGAGGCTGTTCAGGCAGCGGCCTATCACGGCATCGACAATCTTTATGCGATCATGGACGTCAACGACCAGCAATGCGACGGGGCGATGAGCTCGGTCATGGATGTCGGCGATATCCGCACCAAATTCAACGATTTCGGCGCCGTCTGCGTGGAGATCGACGGGCATGATGTCGATGCGATGCGCGAGGCGGTAAAGGAGCCGCATGCGGGCAAGCCGCTGATCATCCTGGCGCGGACAAACCCGTTCAACGCCATGCCGATCCTGGAGGAGCGTTTTCCGCGGCTGCATTACGTGCGGTTCAAATCCGAAGACGAGCGCCAGCGCATGAATGTGTCGATTGCCAAAGACCTTGGCATCGAACCGATCGACTACGCACACTGAGGAGACGGGAAAATGGTAGAAATGGTATCGCGCCCCTATGCGGCGGCATTTGAAAAATTTGCCGCAGGCAATCCCGATATTCTGTGCCTTTCGGCGGATCTGACCTCGTCATGCGAAGTGGACGGGTTTCGCGACCGGCATCCCGATCAGTTCCTTTCGCTCGGCATGGCTGAACAGAACATGATGAGCTTTGCGGGCGGGCTGGGGCTTGCCGGCTTCAGGCCGTTCATCCACACATTCGGCGTCTTCATGTATCGCCGGCCCTATGATCAGTTGATGGCCTCGGTCGCCTATCCCCGCCGCAAGGTGCGGCTGATGGGCTTCCTTCCCGGCGTCACCACGCCCGGCGGCATGACCCACCAGTCGATCGAGGACATTGCGGTGATGCGGTCGATCCCGAACATGACCATCCTGGAAACCGGCGATGCGACCGAGGTGGAAAGCATCTGCGAGGCCGCCGACAGCATTGACGGGCCGGTCTGGTGCCGGGTGCTGCGCGGTTCCGTGCCGCGCCTGTTCGACACGCCCATCAAGGTCGGCGAGATGCGCGAACTGAGCGCCGGCGACGATGTTCTGGTGGTTACCGCAGGCATCACCACGGAAGAGGCGATGCGCGCGCGTTCGGCGCTGAAGAATGCCGGTCTTTCGATCCGCCATCTTCATCTCCACACGATCAAGCCGTTTGACGCGAAGGCATTGCTCGATCATGTCGGCTCGGTGCGCCACGGCGTGATCACGCTGGAAAACCATGTGACAGAAGGCGGCATCGGTTCGCTTGTCGCCGAGACCATGGCTGACGCCGGCGTCGGCAAGCGGCTGATCCGGTTGGGGCTCAAGGACACTTATGCCCATGGCGGCTCGCGCGCCTATCTGATGCGCTACTATGGCCTCGATGCGCTGGCGCTGGTGCGCGGCGTCGAGGATCTTGTGGGCGAAAGCTTCGGCATCGACGAAAGCGATCTGGATTCGGCCCGCGTCGAGGATGTCCACTCGCTGGTCAAGGCGGAGGCGCTTTAGCACCGGCCTAAAGCAGAGCCGGGCGGTTTCGCCCGGCTGCTCTTCGCCCATGCGGCGCTCTGACAGAGGCGACAGGAGCGTTGCGAACTGGTAGAAAGCGTGCATGGAGAAGACGCGCGACATACCGGTTTTCAGCCTGTTCGGAGAGACGACGCCGTTTCCGGATGTCGTTCATTGCGAGCGCTTTCGCGATCGCGCGCCGCTGCATGACTGGCATATCGGCGCCCATCGTCACGGGCAGATGGCGCAGGTCTTCATCATGCATCGCGGCGAGGCGATGATCCGGATCGACGAAGAGACGAGCCTTCTGGGCGACGGGCGGTTTCACTATGTCGCGCCGCAGGTGGTGCACGCGCTCACCATTGCCGGCGGCTCCGACGGCCATGTGATCTCCATCCCGGCCTTCGTGCTTTCAGGCATCGCCTCATCCTCCGCCGAGCTCGGCGAGCGTCTCGCCCGTCCCTTTTGCGGTGCGGCCGATCCGGCAACGCTTGGCATTCTCGGCGAGTTGACCGAGTGCTTCCGTGCCGCCCGGCCCTATCGCAATACGGTGCTGGTCGGCCTCACCCAGGCCTTTCTTGCCGCGATCGCGGCGGGGCAGGCCGATGCGCCTGATCCGGCCGCTTCGGGCTATGAGCGCCAGCGCCGCCGCCTGGATGCGCTGATGGCCGAACATCTTGGCGACCGCTGGCGACCGAAGGATTATGCCCGCGCGTTGTCCATCACCACCGGCCATCTGAGCCGCATTTGTCGGGAAACGGTCGGGCAGAGCGCCACGGATTACATCGAAAACGCCGTCCTTGCCGAGGCCTGCCGCCTGCTCGCCTTTACGCGCGAGCCCGTGGCCGAAATCGGCTACAGGCTCGGCTATCGCGATCCCTCCTATTTCTCGCGCCGGTTCAGGGTGTTGAAGGGGGTGACGCCGAGCGACTATCGCGAACGGTTTTCCACTGCGGCGGATTGAGCGTCAGACAATGCGGCTGAGGTTCTGCTGCATCTTCAAAAGCTGCGGAAGATAGGTCTCGACCAGCGTCTCGGCCGGCTCGGCGGTCACCGCCATGCCGGTGTTTAGCGCGGCGAGCGTCTGGCCGCGCCCATTGATGATGGGAACGGCGATCGAGCGCAGGCCGGTCTCCACTTCCTGGTCGATCAGGGCGAAACCGTCGCGTCGCGCCGCAGCGATCCGCTCCATGATCTCGTCGGGCGAGGAGAGGCTTGCCGGGGTGCGCGGGGAAAGATCCGCGCTTTCGATCCGCGCCCGCGCCTCCGCCTCGGGAAGGGCCGCAAGCAGGACGCGGCCCATGGAGGTGCAGTGGGCGGGTAGTCTGGAACCGGGCATCAGTCCGATAGACATCACCCGCCGCTGCGCCGCGCGCGCGACATAGACGATCTCGGTGCCGTCGAGGATCGCGACCGAGCAGGACTGGCCGATCCGCTCCGACAGCTGGTCGAGCCAGGGCTGGACAAGTTGCGGCAGCGGCAGCGCGTTGAGCGCGCTCATGCCGAGCCTCAGGGCCTGCGGCGTCAGCGCGAAATACTTGCCGTCATAGCTGGCATAGCCCTCGGCATGCAGTGTCAGCAGGCAGCGTCGCGCAGTGGCCCGGTCAAGTCCGGTTGCAGCCGATACCTCGGCGATGGAAAGCCGGGGCGTTTCCGCGCCGAAACAGGTGATGACGCGCAGGCCCTTGGCGAAGGAGGCAATGGTATCGGTCGGCCTGTCCATGGTCGGTCCTGTGTGCACAATGCGAACAACAGCCGCATTGTGCATGGCGCAGCCGTTCCCGGCAAGCGTCAGAAAGCTAGAGCCGGACGGGCTGGGGCGCTGCCAGGACGTGGCGTTTCAGCGTGGACACGGCGGCATCTTCGGGAGCGGCGGCTGCGATGCGGCACCAGGCGGCCCTGTAGAAGAGGTTGGCGGTCAGCAATGCAAAATCATGGGCCTCTTGCGACGGATCATCGGCGGCGACAAGTCGCGCGCGCCAGTCCTGCCAGGCGGACAGAAGTGTGATTACCTCCGTCTCGTCGCCGGCGAGCTCACAGATCAAGGCGGCAAAGGCGTCGGCCCCCGCGCCGCCGGCAAAACGCAGGCCGCGCGTTGCCGTTGTCAGCGCGTGAATGCCGTTCGCGCCTTCATAGATGGCGGTGATGCGGGCATCGCGCCAGACCTGCGACAGGCCGTACTCCGTCAGATAGCCATAGCCGCCGAGCACCTGGATGCCGAGATCGGCGGCGCGGATGCCGGCCTCGGAGGAAAACAGCTTGCACACGGGGGTCAGGAAATCGACGAGCGCCGGGCGGGCGCCAAGGGCCATTTCCACCAGCGCCACATGGCACATGGCGCGGCTGCCGAGGGCGAGCGCCCGTTGTTCGTCGAGCATCCGTCGCACATCGGCATGGTCCGAGAGCATGGCCGGGCTGCCATCGGGTTTGCGGCCCTGCTGGCGTTCGCCGGCATAGGCTGTCGCAATCGCCGAGGCCCGCGCGGCATGGGCGACGCCCTGCAGTGAAACGTCGATGCGCGCATGGTTCATCACCGTGAACATCGCCTTCAGGCCTTCTCCCTCGACGCCGATCAGTTCGGCCGGCGTGTCGTCGAACGCCATCTGGCATGTGGGCGAGGCGTGGAGACCGAGCTTCTCCTCGATTCGCGTGATCTTGATCGCGTCGCCGGCGCTGTTCTTGTCGCACAGGAAGAGGGAGAGGCCCTTCACCCCGTCCTCGGTCGCGCCCGTGCGGGCGAGAACGAGATGCAGTATGTTATCGGAAAGGTCCTGATCGCCGCCGGAAATGAAGATCTTCTCGCCGTTCAGCCGCCAGGCATCGCCGTCCCTGCGGCCCGTGGTGCGGATGCGGCCGAGGTCGGAACCGGCGCCAGGCTCGGTCAGGCACATGGTCGACAGCGTCTCTCCCGAGATCAGCGACGGGATCCAGTCCTGTTGCTGTTTTTCGGTGCCGAAGCGCAACAGCGTCTCGACGGCTGCCGGCACCAGGCTCGAGACCATTTGCAGCGCGTGGTTGGCGCCGGAGAAGATTTCCGAAACGGCGGATGCGATGACCGGCGAAAGCCCCATGCCGCCGAAATCTTCCGGCGCGGTGAGCCCCTGCCAGCCGCCGTCCGCCAGCTGGCGAAAGGCATCGGCGAAGCCTTCCGGCATCTTAACCCGGCCATCTTCCAGGCGGCAGCCCTCGGCATCGCCCGCGGCGTTGATCGGGGCGATCACCCCTTCGGCAAAATCGGCAAAATGGCCGATGATCTCGGAGGCGAGCCCCTCGTCCCAGTCGGGGAGACGGTCGGCGCGGGCGACATCGCGCAGCGAGAACAGGATATCGTCAACGGAAGCAGAAAACGGGATCATTTCAGGCCTCCACGCCCAGAAGACGCATGGCGTTTTCCTTCAGGATCAGCGGCCGCACCTCGTCGCGAAAGGCCGCCGTGTCGAAGGCGTCGAGCCATTTTTCCGGCGCGATCATCGGCCAGTCCGAGCCGAACAGCATCTTCTTTTTTAGCAAGGTATTGGCGTAGCGCACCAGGATTTCCGGGAAATATTTCGGGCTCCAGCCGGAGAGATCAATATAGACATTCGGCTTGTGCTGGGCGACCGACAGGCTCTCCTCCTGCCAGGGGAAGGAGGGATGAGCGAGAATGATCGGCATGTCGGGAAAATCGACCGCGACATCGTCGATATACATCGGATCGGAGTATTTCAGCCGCATGCCGTTGCCGCCTTTCATGCCGGAACCGACGCCGGTCTGGCCGGTGTGAAACAGCGCGGGCTTGCCGGTCTCTGCAATCGCTTCATAAAGCGGATAGGCCATCCGGTCATTGGGGTAGAAGCCCTGCATGGTTGGGTGGAACTTGAAGCCCTGGACGCCGTGGTTCTCGACCAGATCGCGGGCCTCCCGCGCGCCGAGCTTGCCCTTGGCCGGGTCGATGGAGGCGAAGGGAATGAGGATATCGCTTTCCTTGGCGCAGGCCTCGGCGACCTCGTAATTGTTGTAGCGGCGGTAGCCGGTCTCGCGTTCGGCATCGACGGGGAAGATTACCGCGGCGATGTTCATCTTGCGGTAGTGCGCGGCCGTTTCCGGAATGGTCGGCGGATGCGACCAGGGCGCGTTGAAATATTTCGCCATCGCCGACTGCAGATCGTCATAGCCGTCATCGGCGTGGCAGCCGCAGCTTTCTTCGGCGTGGGTATGGAAATCGATGGCGCGAACCTTGGAGAAATCAACCATGTCTTTGTCCTTCAGACCCGGATGAGGGCCGGGTCCTGGTTATCATAGAGCCGTTCGAGAAGTTCCGCACGGCGGGTGATGATCTTGCGCGTGTTGAGCGATCCCTTGTCGGTGACTTCGCCATCCTTCAGGCTCGGCGGTTCGGCGAGAATGATGGCGCGGGCGATGCGCCGGGCCGAACCCGTGGCCTTGCGCGCCAGAAGCCGAAGCTCCCAGTGGATTGCGGCCTGCAGATGCGCGTCGATGACCGCGCCCTCCGACGTGTTGCCGTCATGCACGGCATCGGGATTGGGAAAGATGAAAAGACCGATCTCGCCGCGGTCGTGGCCGCAGACGACGACGTCGCGCACCTGGCCCTTCAGCGCCTCCAGCGCTTCCAGGCGAAGCTTTCCGGCCTGCACCCAGGTGCCCGTCATCAGCTTGAAATCCTCGGAGACGCGGCCATCGAAATAAAGGCCCCGGTCGTAATCGTCGGGGTCGACGAAGCGCAGCGCGTCGCCGGTGATGAGGAAGCCTTCCTCATCGAAGCTTTCGGCTGTCTTCTCAGGGTCGCCGAAATAGCCGGGCATGACGTTGATGCCCTTGACCCTCAGTTCGCAGCGCATTTCCGCGTCGGGTATCAGTTTGACTTCGGTTCCGGGAAGCGGCACGCCGACCACCCCGGAACGGCCGATCTGCTCGTGCAGCATGATGGTTGCAGGCGCAGTCTCCGTCATGCCCCAGGAAGCGATCATCAGCGGCAGGCGACCCTGCACCTCCATCGCCATGTCTTCAAGCCGCGTCCAGATGTCCTGCGGCAGCGAGGCGCCGGCGTAAAACAGCATGTCGAGGTCGCTGAAGAAGGCTTCGCGCAGGTGAAGGTCCTTCTCCATGGCGTGGACCAGCATGGAAAAGCCAACCGGCACATTGAAGGCGAGATTACCCGGATGCATCTTGATGTTCTCGATGCTCGTGCCAATGTCGCGCGCTGTCGGTTTGCCGTGGTCGATATAGAGGCTGCCGCCATGGGCGAGCATCATGTTGACATTGTGCGAGCCGCCGAAAACGTGGTTCCACGGCAACCAGTCGCAAATGACCGGCGGACGCTCCTTCAGGAAAGGCAGGACCGAGGCCATCTGGCTCTGATTGGCGCACATCATCCGCTGGGTCGTCATCACCGCCTTGGGGTTGGAGGTCGATCCGGAGGTGAAAAGCAGTTTCGCCAGCGTGTCGGGCCCGACCCTGGCATGGGCGGCTTCCAGATCGACCGCCGGATCGCCCCGCATCAGGTCGGAAAAGGCAATCACGGCGCGCGGCGCGCCTTCGGTCCTTACCGCGACCACGGGAATATGATCGAACTCCGGCCGCGAAAGGGCGGCAGCGAACTTGCCGGCGTCATCGACGAAGGCGAGCGCCGGGTTGATCTTGGCGATCGCATAGGCGAGCCGGCCGTGGGCTTCCTCGATCAGAGAATATTGTTCGGCAAGCGGGGCCGTCGGAATGCCGGCATATTGAGCGGCAAACGACAGGAGCGCGTGATCGACGCCGTTGCCGGACATGATCAGGATCGGCCGTTCCGACCCGAAGCCGCGCGCAATAAGGCCCGCGGCAAGCGCGCGCACCATCTCCAGCACGTCCTGGTAGCCATGCTCGCGCCAGCCGTCGCCCGACCTTTCGGCGAGGAAGGTGCGGTCCGGCGCGTCCCGCGCCCATGTCTCCAGCCATTCGCCGGTATGGCGGACAACCGGGTCAAGCGGCACGTTGGATGTGGCCAAAAGCGTGCCGTCGCTGCGTGTTTCGATGTGCACCGAATGCGCGACCAGCGTCAGGTCCTTTGCGCGAGCTTCCATGTCTCATCCTCCCGAGGGTTTCCGGCAGACAAAGCCGCGGACCTCCTCTCCTCTCGATATGTTCGCTGACGGCGAAAGGCCTCCTCCGACCCTTCGCGCTTCTTCAAAGCGCGCGGCTCACCCGCTGGAGCAGGCTCAGGAGGAGCGCGCGCTCTTTCTCATCCAGGACGGGGCCGAACAGCGCGGCCTCATGCGCGGTCGCCACGGCGCGGGCCTTCTCCCATAATCGACGACCCTTCGGCGTGGCGCGCAGCGCATAGGTGCGCCTGTCACCGGGCACGCGGTTGCGCGAAATCAGGTCGTCGCCTTCCAGTGAATCGACCAGCACCACCATGCCCGAGCGTTCCAGCTTCAGGACCTGGGCAAGTTGAGACTGTGAGATATCCGGGTTTTCGACGACGACCGAGAGCGCCGAAAAGGTCGCGACCTTGAGGCCGAGCGGCTCCAGCACGCGATGCAGGTCCTCGCGGACAACGATGAAGCTCCGCTTCATGTTGTAGCCTATGAACGCGCGCAGCATGTCGTCGGTCGCGGCCGGCGCGTTGCGGTCGCCCTCTGCCGGGTCGTTTTTCTCTGGTCTTGCCATGTCTGTCCTCTCTCTCAGCCCGCGACGATGTCCACGAGCCAGAAGCTGAGCGCCGGAAATGCGATCAGCAGGATGATCCGCAACAACTCCGACAGGATGAAGGGTATGGTGCCGCCGAAGATGGTCTTCAGCGGTATGTGTTTCGCCATGGACGAGATGACGAAGAGATTCATGCCGACCGGCGGCGTGATCATCCCCACCTCGACCACCACAAGCGTGATGATGCCGAACCACAACGCCGTGTGCTCGGGGGTCAGGCCGAAGTCAAGCGCCATGACCGTCGGAAAGAAGACCGGCACGGTAAGCAGGATCATTGACAGGCTGTCCATCACGCAGCCCATGACGAGGTAGAAGAGCACGATCGCCAGCATCACCGTCATCGGCGGCAGGCCCGACTGCGCGAACCATGCGGCGATGTCGGTCGGCATGCGGCTCAGCGCCAGTGCCACGTTGAAGATATCCGCGCCGAAGACGATGGCGAAGATCATTGCCGAGGCTGCGGCGGTGTCGATCAGCGAGCCGATCAGGTCGCGGACTGTGAGACCTCCCGTCAGGACGCCGACCAGCAATGTCAGCACCACGCCCACCGATGCGCCCTCGGCAGGCGTGAAGAAGCCGCCATAGATGCCGCCGAGCACGACGACGAAGATGCCGACGATGTGCCAGATGCCGAGCACGGCGCGGAGACGCTCGCGATAGGGCACAGGGTCATGGTTCGGCCCCTGTTCGGGGAAGAGCCGGACGAACACCGCAATCGCGATGAAGAAGCCGATGACGGCGAGCGTCGCCGGAATGGTTGCCGCCAGGAACAGCTTGACGATGTTCTGCTCGGTCAGAAGCGCATAGATGATCAGCACTACCGAGGGCGGAATGAGGATGCCGAGCGTGCCGCCGGCGGCCAGCGAGCCGGCGGACAACGCGCCGGAATAGCCGTGCTTGCGCATTTCCGGGAGCGCCACGCGGGCCATGGTCGAGGCGGTGGCGAGCGAGGAGCCCGAGATCGAGCCGAACATGGCGCAGCCAGCGACCGCCGCCATGGCAAGCCCGCCGCGAAAATGCCCGATCCAGGCATTCGAAGCGCCGAAGAGTTTCGCGGAAATGCCGCTGCGGGTGGCGATGTGACCCATCAGGATGAAGAGCGGTACGATCGCCAGCTCATAGGACATGAACTTGTCGACCCAGGCGGTGTCGAGATAGAAGATGAGGCTCGAGGCGCCGCCGAGCAGGATGTAGCCCGCCGCGCCGACGCCGCCCATGGCAAGCGCGATCGGCATTCTGAGGAAGATCAGCGCCAGCAGGATGACGATCATGCCGAGCGCGATGGTCATCGGTTCCATCACGCGCCCTCCGTCATGGGATCGGTTGCGCGGCCGTTGACCAGATCGTCAATGCCAATGATGAAGGCGACGAGCGCCGAAAGCCCTGTTCCGGCGACGGCGGGCAGATAGATCAGCCACAGGGGAAAGCCGAGCAGCATGGTGCGGTCGCCATAGCCGTGGATTGTCTCCAGACCGTGGGTCAGCCGCCAGCAGATGACCGACCAGCCGAGCCCGAACAGAACGGTCCAGAAACCGTCGAGACGACGCTGGCCGGCGGCGGGAAGCCAGTTGGTGAACAGATCGACCATCACATGGCCCTTCGTGAACTGGCAGTAGGGTAGGAACAGCGAGGCGCAGGCCGCGCAGACGAGCTCGACCGCCTCGAAATCGCCGCGGATGCCGCCGAAGCCGAAAATGCGCATCAGCACGGAAAGCGTGACCATCAGCGCTGCAGCGAAGGCTGCGAGCCCGCCCGCGCCGGCCGCGACAAGGCAAAGCCGGTAGAGCCAGGCGAAGCGGGGGCGCGATGCCCCCCGCTTCGTGAGGCCGGATGGGGTTTTCTCCGCCATCAATCAGCCCTGGTCCAGCAGTGCGTTTGCGCGCTTAATGATAGCCGCGCCGTCATAGCCCTTGTCGTCGAGCTTCTTCTGCCAGTTGGCGACGATTGGCTCGGAGACCTTGCGCCATTCGGCGATCACATCGGCCGGGATCTCGACGATCTCGTTGCCATGCTCCCGGACAACCTTTTCGCCGCCGGCCTCCGCCTGGTCGAAGGAGGCGCCCAGACGTTTCGAGAGCGCGGGTCCGGAATGGTCGTCAAGCACCTTGCGGGCATCCTCGGGCATGGCCTCATAGGCGCGCTCGTTCATCACCAGCGAGAAGGTGTTGGTGTAGATGCCGCGCGCGCCGGGGGCGGGCATGGCGGAATAGCTGGTCAGTTCCTGCAGCTTGTAGGCCGGAACCACCTCGAAGGGCAGGCAGCAGCCGTCGATGACGCCGTTGGAAAGGCCGACCACCATTTCCGTGACGGGGAAGAACACCACCTCCGCGCCGAGCTCCGTCAGCATTTCGCCTGTCGACTGGTTGGGCGCGCGGAGCCGCATGCCGGCCATGTCGGCGGTCGAGGTGATACCCTTGTCGCGGGTGTGCAGCTTGCCGCCGGCATGCGTGTGAAAGGCGAGCGGTTTCATGCCCTTGTATTCGTCCTGACCGAATTCGCGCATCAGCGTGTCCATGGCAACGGAAGTCTTCTCCGCGTCCGTCACCATGAAGGGCAGTGCCATGGTTTCGGCCACCGGGAAACGGTCCGGCGTATAGACCGGCAGCGTCCAGGCGATGTCGACGATACCCTGACGGGCCTGGTCGGCAAGCTGCGGCGCCTTGCCGCCGAGCTGCATGGCCGGGTAGATCTGTACCTCGATCGCCCCGTTGGACGCCTCGGCGAGTTCCTTGGCCCAGGGCTCGAACACGTTTTTCTGCACCGGCGCCATGGCCGGCAGGAAGTGGTGCAGCTTCAGCGTCACTTCCGCCGCATGCGCCTGGCGCAGGAATACGGGGGCGGCCAGCGCCGTCCCCAATGCGGCAAGCGCCGTGCGGCGGGTCATTTTCAAACGATCAGTCATGACGGTTCTCCTCCCTAAAGACTGACTGGACGATATGCGCGTGCATTTCCGCCCGCCTCTCTCCCTGCCGGCGAAAAGCCGGTCTAGCGAAAGACAGGCGCGCGCTTCTGCAGAAAAGCGTTGAGGCCTTCCTCGGCATCCGCGCTCGTCTGCGATACGGCCGCGCACAGGCTTTCGGCAAAGAGCCCGTCCGCGCGCGGCATGTCTGCGATCCGGCTGATCGCCTGGATCATCATGTAATTCGAAAGCTGGGCGTTCTTCGCGATCTTGGCCCCTAGCCGGCGGGCCAGGGGCAATGCCTCGCCCTCGCCGACGCTGTAATGGGTGAGTCCCAGCATCATTCCTTCCTCGGCATTGTAGGCGCGTCCCGTCAGCATCATCTCGCGCATCCGGTCAGGGCCGAGAATGCGACCGACGCCGACTGTCGCGCCGCCGCCGACGAATATGCCGCGCATGCCTTCCGGCAGCTGGAAGATCGTCGAGGGTTCGGCGATGCGCACATGGGTGGCGGATGCAAGCTCCAGCCCGCCGCCGATCACCGCGCCGAACATGGCGGAAACGACCGGCAGGCCGGAAAACTGGATGCGCTCCATCACCCGGTGCCAGTTGCGCGAATGATACATCGTGCCTTCGGCGTCGCGGGCGACGTGTTCGGCAAGATCAAGCCCGGAGCAGTAGTGACCGCCCGCACCGGTGAGGATGACGACGCGGATATCCTCCGGCGGCTTGCTGAAAAACGCGTCCAGCGCGTCCAGCAGCGCATCGCACATGGCATTGCGCTTTTCGGGCCGGTTCATGGTCAGGGTCGCGACCGGGCCGTCGATCTCGACCGTCAGGATATCCGTGCTCGCGGAATGGGTGTTCATCATGCGTCCTGCTCTTGTTCGTCTCTATTTCGGCGGCATGCGGGCCGCGGCATCGAGCCTGATCACCGAACCGTTCAGCATCGGGTTTTCGACGATCTGCTCTACCAGCCGCGCATATTCATCCGGCAGGCCCATGCGGCTCGGAAAGGGCACGTTGGCGAGGATTTCGGCGCGAATATCATCCGGCAGGCCGGCGCTCATGCCCGTCTCGAAGAGGCCGGGCGCGATGGTCATGACGCGGATGCCGAAGCGGGCAAGCTCGCGGGCGGCCGGCAGCGTCATCGAGGCGACCCCGCCCTTCGAGGCGGAATAGGCCGCCTGGCCGATCTGCCCGTCCTCATGGGCAACCGAGGCGGTGTTGACGATCACGCCGCGCGCGCCGTCTTCGTCGATCGGGTCGGCATCGGCCATGGCACGGGCGGCAATATTCATCACGGTGTAGGTGCCCACAAGATTGACCCGGAGCGTGCGCTCGAACAGGTCGATCGTCAGCGATCCGTCGCGCGGCAGGATACGCGTTGCCGTGCCGATCCCGGCGCAGGACACCACGATCCGCGGCGCGCCGTGTTCACGGGTCACGTCCGCGAAAATCGCCTCGACAGCCGTCGCGTCGGAGACGTCTGCGCCATAACCGACGCCGCCGATTTCCGCTGCCGTTTTTTCGGCTGCCTCCGCTGACAGGTCGAGAACGACGACCTTCGCGCCGCGTGCGGCAAGCCTTTTTGCCGTTGCCTCGCCCAGGCCGCTCGCAGCCCCCGTGACCAGCGCCACTTCACCTTCGATCTTCATACATTCTCCTCAACTCCCGATCGCAAGTAGAGCCAGCTTTAAATTGTTTTGTCAATGAACAGTTTCGAAAATATCATATTTTTTGATGATCCGCATAAATGCACGATTAGTGCCATTCAATGCCGCTTTCGTGCATTTCCTGTCTCTCGTCGTCCCGCTAACGTCGAGGCAGCGAGGACGGAGGAGGTCTTTCATGAAAACGCAAGTCGCCATCATCGGAGGCGGGCCGTCCGGTCTGCTTCTGTCCCAGCTTCTGAACCGCCAGGGCATAGAAACAGTCGTTCTGGAGCGCGCCGGCCGCGATCACGTTCTCTCGCGCATCCGCGCCGGCATTCTCGAACGGGGCGCGGTCGAACTCTTGCGCGAGGCCGGCGTCGGCCAGCGCATGGACGTCGAGGGTATCGACCATGACGGCTGTGTGCTCTCAGACAATGATCTTCAAGTGCGCATCGATTTTGCCGGGCTCACCGGTCACAAGGTCATGGTCTACGGCCAGACCGAGGTGACCGCCGATCTCTACGCTGCGCAGGACGCTATGGGGACCCCGGTTTTCCATGGCGTGGAAGATGTGGTGATCGATGACCTCGATCAGGCGCAATCGACCGTGAGCTTCATCCATGAGGGCGAACGCAAGACGATCGCCTGTTCCTATGTCGCCGGTTGTGACGGATTTCACGGCGTCTCCCGCCGCACCATTCCCGCAGAGAAGCGCCGGGAATTCGAGCGTATCTATCCTTTCGGCTGGCTCGGTATCCTGTCGCGTACGCCGCCGGTGCATGAAGAACTGATCTACGCCAATTCCGATCGCGGCTTCGCGCTCGCCTCCATGCGCAGCAAGGCGCTGAGCCGCTACTACGTGCAGGTGCCGCTTTCCGACAAGGCCGAGGATTGGTCGGATGCAGCCTTCTGGGACGAACTGAAACGCCGTCTGCCGAGCGATGTCTCCGCACGATTGGTGACAGGACCGTCGATCGAGAAGAGCATCGCGCCGCTGCGCTCTTTCGTTTCGGAGCCGCTTCGCTGGGGCAATCTCTTCCTCGTCGGCGATGCGGCCCATATCGTGCCGCCGACCGGCGCCAAGGGTTTGAACCTCGCCGCCTCCGACGTCTGGTATCTCTTCCATGCGCTCGTCGAACGCTTCGGTTCCGGCTCTTCGTCGGGCATCGACGCCTATTCCGGCCGGGCGCTGCAACGCATCTGGAAGGCCATGCGCTTCAGCTGGCAGATGACCATGCTGCTGCATCGCTTCGATGACGAGGACGGTTTTGCCGCCGAGATGCGCAAGGCGAGCCTCTTGCATCTGTCACAGTCGGAGACCGCGCGACGGGAACTTGCCGAAAACTATGTGGGGCTGCCTTACTGAGGCGTCCTTGGGCCGGCGTCGATTTTATCGCCGGCGCCTTTTCTTCGTCGGCCCGGTTCCTCTGCAAGGAAGCCGGGCCGATATTCACGTGCAATGCGTCAAAGCCGCTCGAGGGCGACGGCAATGCCCTGGCCGACGCCAATGCACATGGCGGACAGCGCCTTCTCGCCCGGCTTCAGTTCCAGCATCGCGGTGCCGGTGATGCGCGCGCCGGACATGCCGAGCGGGTGGCCGAGCGCGATTGCCCCGCCGTTCGGATTGACGCGCGGATCGTCATCGGCAATGCCGAGGTCGCGCAAAGTCGCGAGCGCCTGAGATGCAAAGGCCTCGTTGAGCTCGATCACGGAAAAATCGCCGGTCTGAAGCCCGAGCCGGTGCAGCAGTTTGCGCGCCGCAATCGCCGGACCGAAGCCCATGATGCGCGGTGCGACGCCGGCGGTCGCGCCCCCGAGGACGCGGGCGATCGGGTTGAGGCCGTGCCTGACGGCGGCTTCCTCGCTTGCAAGGATGAGTCCCGCCGCTCCGTCATTGACGCCCGAGGCGTTGCCGGCCGTCACCGTTCCGCCGGCGCGGAAGGGCGTGGGAAGGCGGGCAAGCACCTCGACGGTCGTTTCCGGGCGCGGCTGCTCGTCGCGCGCGACGATCTTCGGCTCGCCCTTGCGCTGGGGGATGGAGACCGGCGTGATCTCCTGCGCCAGTCGGCCGCTGTCCATCGCGCGGGCGGCCTTTTGTTGCGAGGCGCAGGCAAAGGCGTCCTGGTCTTCTCGGTTGATCGAGAAGTCCTCCGCTACGTTTTCGCCGGTCTCCGGCATGGAATCGACGCCGTAGCGCGCCTTCATCTCGGGGTTCACGAAGCGCCAGCCAATGGTCGTGTCGTAGATTTCCGCATTGCGGGAAAAGGCCGTTGCGGCCTTCGGCATGACGAAGGGCGCGCGGGACATGGATTCCACCCCGCCGGCGATGATCAGCTCCGCCTCTTCGGCGCGAATGGCGCGCGTGGCGGTGATGACGGCATCCATGCCGGAACCGCAGAGCCGGTTCATGGTCGTACCGGGCACCTCCACCGGCAGGCCGGCAAGCAGCGTGGCCATGCGCGCCACATTGCGGTTGTCCTCGCCTGCCTGGTTGGCGCAGCCAAGGATCACTTCGTCGACGGCCGACCAGTCGGTCTTCGGGCTGCGCTCCATCAGCGCGCGGATCGGTACTGCGGCAAGATCATCGGCCCTGACGGTAGATAGCGCGCCGCCGAAACGGCCGATCGGGGTGCGGATATAGTCGCAGATATAGACGTCTTTCATGGATCACACTTCCGGTACGTTGAGGTCCACAACATCGCCTTCTACGTGAAGCGGCCCGCCGGTCAGCGCCTGCAGGTCGTCAAAGGACAGGGCGGCCAGTTTCTCGCGGAGAACGAAATGGCCGTCGGCGATGTCGATGACGGCAAGCGAGGTGTAGACCCGCGTGACGCAGGCGATCCCCGTCAGTGGCAGCGAGCAGCGTTTCACCAGTTTCGGCGCGCCCTTCTTGGTCACGTGATCGGTAACGACGGCGACGCGCCTTGCGCCATGAACGAGGTCCATTGCCCCGCCGACGGCGGGAACGCCGCCCTTGCCGGTCGACCAGTTGGCGAGATCGCCGTTCTCGGCCACTTCATAGGCGCCGAGAATGGCGACATCCAGATGGCCGCCGCGCACCATGGCGAAACTGTCGGCGTGGTGGAAGAAGGCCGTGCCCGGACGCAGCGTGATCGCCTTCTTGCCGGCATTGATGAGGTCCCAGTCCTCCTCGCCTGGTTCCGGCGCGGGCCCGAAATCGAGCACGCCGTTTTCGGTGTGGAAGATTGCCTGCCGGCCCTCCGGCTGGAATTTCGCCACCATTTCGGGAAAGCCGATGCCGAGATTGACATAGGCGCCGTCCTTGATGTCCTGGGCGGCGCGCCAGGCGATCTGGGCATTGGAAAGCTTGATATCGTCGACGGAAATCATGGGTAGACGGCCTCCTGCCGGGTGAGGAGTTCCTCCTGCGCAGGCGCGGCGACCTCGACGACCGAGGAGACGAAGATGCCCGGCGTGATCACCTGTTCGGGGTCAATGCCGCCGGGCGCGACGATGCGGCTCGCCTGGACGATGGTGGTTGTCGCGGCCATCGCCATCAGCGGATTGAAGTTGCGCGCGGCCATGCGATAGGTGAGGTTGCCGTGGGTATCGGCGGTCTCCGCCTTGATCAGGGCGAAATCGGCCTTCAGCCAGCGCTCCTGCACGTAGGGCCGTCCGTCGAATTCCTCTACCGGTTTGCCGTCCGCGAGTGCGGTGCCGCACGCGGTCGGCGTATAGAAGGCCGGTATGCCGGCGCCGCCGGCGCGGATGCGTTCGGCGAGCGTGCCCTGCGGCACCAGTTCCAGCTCGATCCTTCCGGCAAGATAGCGCTCGTTGAACACGGTGGCGTTTGAGGAGCGCGGAAACGAGCAGATCATCCGGCGCACGCGGTTCTGCTCGATCAGGGCCGCAAGCCCGACATGGCCGTTGCCGGCATTGTTGTTGATGACCGTGAGGTCCTTCGCGCCCTGGTCGATCAGCGCGTGAATGAGCTCGATCGGCGCGCCCGATCCGCCGAAGCCGCCGATCATGACGGTGGCGCCGTCGAAAATCGGGCGGACGGCGGCCTCAATCGTTGAAAGCGTCTTGTCCATAATGTCGACCTCCTATCGACCTTCAGGATTTTAGGGAGCAGGACGACGAAAGTCAGCCCAAAAGTTCACATCCTGAATTTTGTTCGTCTGATGATCGAATGCGTGCGTCAGGCGAACGGCCGCCTAGCATCGATCCCATCTCGTACCGGAGTATGGCGCGGGCCTTGCGCTCCTTGCCTGAGAGCGCCTGCTCGGCGGTGAAGCGGGCGGCAAGGTCTTCTAGCATTTCGTGGGTACGGCCCACGTTCAGCATCTCCATACGAATGACGCCGCACCAGCAGGCCGCGATTGGCAAGGAAGACGAGTAGCCTGCCACGCGGCCTTCGCCCCTGCTTTACTGCGCGCAGGCTTCAGCAAGATGGAGACTTTCCTCGCGGGCTCTCTGCCGGCTTTCGGACCATGTTTCATTCTTCAAATTATGACTAGTAATAATTCAGAAAAATAAGTTTGCAATATTGAATTATGAGAATGTATACTGATTACATAGAACAATATACATATATATATTAGTATAAATGTATATAGTTCGCAATCTTTATCAATTCGTGACGGCCACAGCGCGGCTGTTCCGGCGATCAAGGCGGGGGAATGAAATGTCTGCTAATTTTCGCAGTTCGACTGAGGGTCCTTTCAGCAACGGTCATGTTGCGCCTGGCGCGACAAAAGATGGCGGGCACAAGCCTCGCCCGCTTTCCCGTTTCCTGTCGGGCACGGCATTCACGACGCTGCTTCTGGCGAGCGGGGCGGCGCTTTACTGCGGCATGCCCCAGCAGGCCTCTGCCCTGGATCTCTACTGGAATGCGCCCGGGGACTCGGGGGCAGTGATTGGCGACGGCTCGCCCATCGTCGCCCTCGACGGCACATGGTCGGTCGGCGGAAACCTGAACTGGACGAACGCCGGCAACACCCAGCCAGGCGTGACATGGTCCAACGCCCCGGGCACCAATGCCCATTTCATCGGCCCGGCCGGGGCGCACCCCGTGATCGATATCGTCGGCAACATCAATTTCGACACGATCTATCTCGGCGCGCCGAACGGCGCCGGCGGCCATACGAATTATTACCTCATCCGGGGCACCGGCGCCTTCTACATGGCCCCGGCCGCAGGCAGCAACCACTCAACCCTCGTCGGCATGGTCCCGAACACTCAGAGCTTTGCCGTGCCGATCCACAACAGTCAGGACGGCAGTGTGACCGATCTCTACATCGAAAGCTCGGACGGCACGCTGGGCGGCGGCCTGATCACCTTCGTCACGGACATGCAATATACCGGCGCCACCCACATCAAGAGCGGCGCCCTCTCGATCGGCGGCTTGGATGCCTCTGGTCTCCCGGGACCCTATTACGACGCCTCGGTCAATGGCGACATCATCATGTCGAACAATGCCGGCCTTGCCCTTTATTCGGCGACAAAGGACCAGACCGTCAGCAATCGCATTTACACCGAAACCGCCAGCGATACCAACGCGCGGATTGATATCCGCAACGGCGGCTCCACCCACAAGCTGATCCTGACCAGCAGCAATCCCGACTATGTCGGTAAGGTGAATATTTCCGGCATTCTCTCCGGCACGGGCGGGTTCGGCGGTGCGGTGGATCTCATCTACAGCGGCTCACTCTACAACCGGCAGGGCAGCACGCTCACGCTCGGCACATCGGTTACGTTCACGAGAGATACGACGGGGATAACGGCCGATCTGGAAGAGGCCACCGCCGGCCAGCCCCTGTTCGTCACCAGCGGCGCGCTCGATGTTTCCCTGGCGTCGCTCACAGCCACCGTCCAGGGCAATGCGCCCGTCTACAATATCTTCCAGTATGGCGGCACGCTCACCCCGGCGCCCGGAACCATCTTCGCAAGTGCAACGGTTACAGGCCTGCCTCAGGGCAAAATGTATGAGCTCAATGCGGTTGATCCCAACGCTGTTGTGAATTCGCCGGGCATGATCCGGCTCATCACCTATGACAGCCAGACCGGCGAGACCGCGCAATACTGGAACGGCGGCGCACCCGCACCCGGCTATACCAGCAATCCGCTCACCGGCGGGTCCGGTACATGGATCGCGGGACTTGGAAACTGGGCCCAAATGGATGGCTCGAATTCAACCGCCTGGGCAGGGTCGGTCGGCTATTTCCAGGGCAACACGGGCGGAACGGTAACCGTTATCGGCTCGCTGGGTTTCGACAGGCTCGTGTTCTCGGCCCAGGAGTATCACCTGATCGCGGGAACGGGGGGCGCACTACAAATGTCGCCGCGCCTCCACACAGTCGGCGAAATCGATGTGGACACGGTGACGGCGACGATTGCCGTGGACATCACCGACGGCATGAACAGGGCGCCAGTGCCGGCGGCGGTGAACAGCCTGACGAAGGGCGGCACCGGCACGCTCGTCTTTACCGGCAACAAGACCTATTCGGGCGGCACCACGATCAGCGCCGGTACGCTGCAGCTCGGCGACGGAACGACGAACAGCACGATTCTGGCCGGCATCACGATTGCTGCCGGTGCTACCCTTGCCGTCAATCAGTCGGCAAGCCAGCCTACTCTGTCCTTTACCAATGTTCTGACAGCCGCCGCCGATAATACGAACCCTCCCATTTTCCATGTGATGGGAGCCGGACAGCTCGACTTTTCCAGCGACAGCAACACATTTCTAGGGCAGACGAATGTTACGGCGGGCACTTTCAATATGCTCGCCAACAGCGTGCTCGGAGGAACGGTGGCGCTGACCGGCGGCACGCTGAACGGCGGCGGCACGATCAACGGCAACGTGGCGGTGACCGGCGGTACGTTGAAAGGTACCGGCACGATCAACGGTGACGTGACGGTCAGTCAGACCGGGACGATCGCGGGCGATTATTCGACGACCCCGGCCCTGATGATCGTCGGCGCCTTGACGCTCGGCAACGGGTCGACGCTGAACGTGACGCTTGATCCGAATCCAGGCGCGAACCCGTCGCCAGCGCTGATTACAGTGACCACGCTGAACATGACCGCCGGCAATGTGGTTTTCATGCCGGCCAATCTCGTTGCCGGGCATCGCTACAATCTGATCCACTTTACCTCCTCCGCGACCGGTGCCGCAAGCCAGCTTACCCTCATGAACAACCCGAACAATTACCAGTTGCTCAGCGATCCGGTGGCAGGGCCCGGCTTCCTTTACATTCTGGCCCAGTCGGCCGGCGGTCAGCAGATCTTCTGGCATCCACGGGCGACCCCCGCCGATTTCGGCCACGATGGCACCTGGGATGCGGCCACGAGCACGAACTGGACGGATTCCACCGGTCAACCGCCTCATACCGTCTGGGTTCAATCCGATGTGGCGATGTTCACTGGAAATGCCGGTACGGTCACGGTCGACAGCACTGCGCCGATTAACGTCAACGGCATGCAGTTCACAGTAAGCGGATACGAACTTGTTGGTGCGAATGCCACCTCCGCGCTAACGCTCGACGCTACGCCCGGCGCTGTTTCGATCTCGGTCAGTGGAACAGCCCAGGATAACGCGAAGATCGGCGTTATCCTCGGTGATGGGGGAAATGCGGTACCGGTCGATGCCTCTGTTCAGCACGACCGGCGACTTTGTGGCCACGCTCGGCGGCGTCATCACGGTCAATACGGTGGGCGGCACGGCCTTGCCGATCGGCACGCAATACGCCCTGCTTTCTTATGTCGGCAATCGGCCAGCGCTCGATCTCTTGACCTTCGCGACGCCGAACGCGACCTATTCCCTTGCCGACCCGAACAACAACACAATTTGGCTGGTGGTCGGCAACCCACCGGACGAATTCTGGAACCCCGACCAGAACGAGGCTCCGAATTTGCTCGGCGGCGACGGCAGCTGGACCGCGACGGGCGGCCTTGCCTGGTCCGATGACGCGAACGGCACGAACCACCATGCCTGGGTTTCCGGCGGGGTTGCGCATTTCATCGAGCGGCCTGGAACGGTCGCGGTCGGGACAGGAACTCCGATCCTCGTGAGCGGTATGGAGTTCGATATCGGCCCATACAGCTTCACCGGGGGCGCTCTGACGCTGACCAGCGCCGCCGGCGGTCCGGTCAAGATTGATGTGACCGATGCAAGCGCAACGGTCACGATGGGCGTGGAACTCGCGGAGCTTGCCGCCGGCACGCAGGTGGAAAAGGACGGGCCCGGGACGCTGGAGTTGACAGCGGTCAGTTCCTATACGGGCCAGACGTCAATTTCGGCCGGAACGCTGATCTTGAGCGGCGCAACCATGCCGCTCCAGGGTGCGATTGATGTGGCCAACGTGGCGGGCGCCGCGCTCGCCGTCAATGCGACCCAGACAATGACGTTTGGCACCAGCAACGTGCTGACCTCGGGCGGAAGCCGCGCCCGGTTTAACATTCAGGCCGGCACCGTCGCATTCAACAGCCAGAGCCCGGGCTTCTCCGGCATTACCACCGTTTCCAACGGGGCCACGCTGACCGGGACCGGTGAACTGGGCGGTACCGTTCTCGTGCAGCAGAACGCCACGCTTGAGGCGCCGCTGCCCACCCAGCCGACGCTGACTGCGGGAACGACTTCGCTCTTCCTTCAGCCTGGTGCGAACCTGGCGGTAACCCTCAATGCCACGCCGCCTGCCCCCGGAACAGCGGCGCCGATCGCGACGGGGATCTTGAGTACCGGGACCAACAGGCTGATGGTGACCGTCCAGGGCGGAGGCAACCTGGCGGATGGCACCTATCCGCTGATCGACTATGCTACCACCTATAACGGCGACCCAAGTATGATCGATGTTTCGAGCGTGCCTGTAAACAACAATACATACCATCGGGCAATTGCCGCGTCGACTGCCGGCGGCTCCGGAACCCTGGTTCTGGCTGTCGGTCCGGATGCCTATTCCTACTGGAACGGTGTCCATCAGCAGCCGACGATGCCGCCCACGCCCAACGGCGCCGGCGGCCCCGGGACCTGGAATGCAGACATGACCAACTGGACGAACCCGCGGGGCGACGCCACGGGCCCTTGGGCGCAGGGTGGCTATGCCATTTTCGCAACCACGGGAGGGGCCGTCGACGTCGACAGTCGCGCGGCAGTGACCGAGTTCATCAAGGTCGCGGGCATGGAGTTCAATGCCGACGGCTATTCGCTTCGCCCGCAGGCCGGCACCGACAGCCTCGTCCTGATGGCGTTTCCGGGAACCAACGCTGCGTCCATCACCGTCGGTCAGGATGCCATGAACAACCCCTATACCGCGACGATCGGGGTTGCGCTTCAGGGTACGGTCGGGTTGACCAAGAACGGGCCCGGCACTCTCGGGCTGACCACGGCCAACAGCTATCAGGGAGATACGCTGGTCAATGAAGGCACGCTCGAGGTGACCGATGCAGGCGCCGTGCCGGGCGACATCTCCATCAGCCAGACGGCGACCTGGAACTGGGCTGTCACCGGTAACCAGAGCTTTGACGGCGTCATCTCTTCGATCGGCGCCGGCGGCGGCGGGACGTTCAACGTCAATGCAGGAATAAATGGCAGCCTGCAGCTGACGGCCGCGAACACCTTCACCGGGGTTACCAATGTGCCGCAGAATGTGACGTTGAACGTGACCGGACCGGCCGGATCGCCTGGAACTGCTGCTCTCCTTGGCACGATCAATGTGATGCGTGGCGGCACTCTGCAGGGGTATGGTGCCCTCGGCGACGTCCATATCCATACAGGTGGCAAGTATGTTTTCGGTGTTCCCGTGGGGAACAATCTGCCGCCTGCAACAACCTTGACGGCGCAGAGCCTGGCGATGGACGACGGGAGCACATTTGTCGTGGGGGCCGATTTCTCAACCAACTCTGTCGGCATGCTGACGGTAGCGAACGAGGTCCACCTCGATACCGGCACGATCTACGGCCAGATCAGCCACACGAAAGCGGACCCTGATCTCAGCGCCCTTCCCATCTACTATCCGGTTATCCAGGCCCCGCAAGGCTCGACCTACAATGCGGCATTTCAGGCGAACGGATCTACGTTTGAGTATTCGCTCAAACTCGTGGAACGCGCAGGCAATCCCGGCATTCTCTATCTGGAAGTCGGACCTGCCGGTGTGATGGAATTGTGCGCCGCGCTTCCTAGCGAGGCATGCGGGGTTGTTTCTTCGATCCGGTCGCTTGCCGGGCAGGAGAAGTTCTGGGCGTTGAGGAATATCCGTATTGACGAGGCGGAGGAGGTTCTGCCGCAGCTTTCGGGTGATGTCTATGCGTCGAGCGATGCGGCGATGGTTGCGGGCAGCCGGTATCTTCGCAATGCGACCGGCGAGCAGGTGCGCGGGTCGCTCGGCGGGGTTTCGACGGGAGCGGGGATTTCGGCGGTGAGCAATTACGCGGCCGAACCGAGCCCGGTCGCCACGCCCTTCGGCGCCTTCGAGGAGGACAATGGCGGCATCGGGGTCTGGGCCGCGGGCTACGGCGCGTGGTCGAGCATGGACGGCAGCGGCGTTGCCGCGAAGATGACGGATTCGGTCGGGGGCTTCTTCCTCGGCGCGGATGCGGCAGCCTTCGGTTCGATGCGCTTCGGCGCGGTCGCCGGCTTCGGCCAGTCGACCTACAAGGTCGATGCGCACAATGCCAAGGGCACGAGCGACGACTATACGTTCGGCCTTTACGGCGGCGGCGAATGGGGCGGCTTCGGCGTCGATTTCGGCACGGCCTATACCTGGCACAGCGTCTCGACCAACCGCAGCGTCTATGCCTCGACCTTCACCGACCATCTGTCGGGCAGCTATGACGCGGGCACGTTCCAGGTCTATGGCGGGCTCGGCTACGGCTTCGACGTGACCGACAGCTTCACGCTGGAGCCCTATGCGGATGCGGCCTATATCAACCAGCATTCGGACGCGTTTACGGAAACGGGCGGGATTGCCGCGCTGTCCTACCAGAGCCAGACGATGAACACCGGGTTTACGACGGTGGGCCTGCGGGGCGCGTGGGAATTTGACATCGGCGGTTACCAGAACCGGCTGTCGGCATCTGCCGGCTGGCGCCACGGCTTCGGCGATCTCGATCCGCAGGCGGCCTTCACCTTCGCGGGATCTGATCCCTTCGGCGTGACGGGCACGCCGCTTGCCGAGGACCAGGCGGTTCTGAGCATCGGCTGGGACACGCAGTTCTCCGATACGGTGAGCGTGGGCGTCAACTATACCGGCCAGTTCGCAGGCGGCAACCGAAGCCAGAACGTCACCGCAAAGCTCAATATCAGGTTCTAGCGGCTCAAGCGTGACGCGGAGCGGCGCCGGGCGGAGAGCCCGGCGCCGTTAAGCGAAAAGCTATCCTTCCTGCCGGCCGGTATTCCGCCGGAAAGGGCATTCATGATCAAGAATCCGGCCATGTGCCTTCACAGGGCTGTCCTGCAGCCGGCGGGGTTCTGCGCGCAAAACTTTCCTACATGTAGGATTGTATTGCGTGTAAGTTGAATATAATATCGTATAGGTTGCATCCTGCAGCCGCATGAACAGAAAGCTCAGCCCAGGAGGAAGGGTGACAATGAAGAATAACGGACTCCCGCTCTTTTACAGTGCGCCGCAAGTCCTGCGTTTCGAGGACCACAAGGATCTCGTGCTCGAACGCAAGCAGGACTTTTCCTTTGCCGCCAAGGCCAATGCGGTGCCGCTGTCGCCCGCTGAATTCGTCCCGGCGTCGCGCCATTACCCGATCGTTTTCGTCAAGGGCGACCCTCTGCCCGCCGCAGTCGCGGTGACCGGCCTCAAGGGGGGACAGAACCTCTTCGTCAGCGCGGACGGCAAGTGGAAGGAGGGGGCCTATATCCCCGCCTATGTCCGCCGGTACCCCTTTATCCTGATCCAGTCGGAGGACAAGAGCCAGACCGTGCTTGGCTTTGACGAGGGCTGTGACCGCATCAAGCCCGCCGATGAGGCGGAAAACGGAACGGCGCTTTTTGCCGAGGACGGCAAGGCCGGCGAGGCGACGGCGCCGATGATGGAATTCTGCAACAGTTTTCATCAGGCCAGCCTGCGCGGCAATGACTTCGCCAAAGCCCTCAAGGAGCAGGACCTTCTGGTCGACAAGCAGGTCAACATGTCGTTCGCCAACAAGAGCCACTACCGGCTCGACGGTCTTCTTGTCGTCGATGAGGAGCGGTTCCGCAACCTGCCGCAGGATGTGCTGATCGACTGGCACAAGAACGGCTTCAACGATGCGGTCGTGCTGCATCTGGCCTCGACCCAGAACTGGCAGGTACTGCTCGATCTCAATGAAAAGGCCTCGCCCGCCAAGGCGGCCTGAGCGGCTGGGTCATCCAGCCGGACCATTCGAATGAACCGGGACATCAAGGGGAAAGACATGACTATCATCAACAGGAAAGCTTTCGGCGCCGCCTTCGCGGGCGCCATGTTCTTAGCCACCGCGGCCGGCGCCCAGCAGCCGGAGCCGGTTGCGGCCTCCGACACGACCGTTTCCTACGGCGACTGGTCGCAGCACTGCATGCTCGTGCAGATCCAGAAGGCCGACGAGAAGGAGCCCGGGCCGCCGCAGCGCGTTTGCGAGGCAACCCAGACGCTCAATGTGCAGCAGCAGGAGGGCGGCCAGGTTCAGCGCATCCTGACGGTGGCCGTCGGTTCGTTGCCGGGCATGGATGCGCCGCGTCTCGTGGTGCAGACGCCCGCCAATGTCGATCTGCGCGCCGGCGTGACCTTTACCGTCGGCGGCGAGCCGGCCGGACAGCCGGTCAAGGGCGGCGCGGTTGGCTCGGCCGCGGCAGGCAAGGACATGATGATGACCTATGTGACCTGCGGACAGGTCTGCGCCGCCGACATGGAGCTTACGGCCGACCAGATGAAGGAGCTGAAGGTAGCCAAGGCCGCATCGGTCTCCTTCAAGATCATGAACGGCCAGGAGGTCGCGCTGCCGCTTTCGATGAAGGGGTTCTCCGCAGCCGTTTCGGCCGCTCCCCCCGTCAACTGACGGCGGAAGACCTTTCGGCAGGGGCTTCGCGGCAAGATGACCGGCGCGCGGCGCGGCCGTCTCGCTCCCGGCAACGCGGCTTCATTCTTTGGCGTAAGATGACCGGGGACGCATCGCAATTGCGGCTGCGTCCCCGGTCTTCGGTGCTGCCCCGAAAGCGACGACGCGGATAGCGCGCGCGACAATTCCGGCTCGTCTATAAGTGTGACCCGGCTCTAATAAAAGTATACGCTTACGTATTTGTGGAGTTGTCTCCGGCAAGGGTTCTGCCGACGATCTACTGGTTTATTTGAGAATGATTTTCCTTTGAACATAATGATGATTTATTATACATGTATAAAATGGGCATTTAGTGGAAATTAACATGTAATAAATCGAGTTAAATAATGTTAATATTTTATTTACATTTGGATTGATTGCAGAAAAAACAGGTTTTATTCTCAAGGGCGGGGATCGACTGTGTTGGTCGGATTCGTGATTTTGCTCTGCGGCAGTCATGTCTGCCGGAGCTGCCCAGGGGGATAACATGTTTGGTACACACCGCATCAATCACAGTGTTTCGCAGCAGGACATTGCCGCCGCAAAGAGCGGCTCGGCGCGGCGTCGCCTCCGGCGCTATCTGGCCGGCACGGCCTTCTCGGGCGCGGTGATCTTCGCGGCATCGGGCGTCTACCTCTCCGATGCAAGCCAGGTCTGGGCCGCGGATTGCGCATCCTCCGGCAGCGGCGGCAGCCTGACATATAACAATGTCGGCAATTGCACGCTGAACCTGGACAGCACGTTTACCTATGGCGGCCAGAGCTACACGGTTACCGTCAGCGGCAATTCACAGATCACGACGACCAATGGCAACCTCAATATCGGTTCCCCGGGTTCGTCCGGCGGCGGGGACATGACACTGACCATCCAAGGACCGGCGCAGTTCACCGTTGGCAATGGTGCCCCGACCTATGTGGGATTCGGGTCTTCGAACGGCGGAAGCGGCTATCTTCATGTGACGGGCGGCGGGCACGCAAATTTCAACGATGTGTTTCTCTCTTCCGGAAATCAAGGTAACGCAAACGGCAATATCCGGTTCGACGCTGGTGCGACTGTGAATATGGGAAATCTATCCATTTATGGACCGAATACTGCGGTTTTTAATGGCGGTAACACCTCAATAACAATGAGCAATTTCGGCTTTGCCAATAATTCAAGTCAGACACCTGGCCGGATCGTCGTAGAGCAAGGGGCTAGGCTCAACATCAACGGACAAACTTCTGACATGCAAACGACTGGCAGGCTGGTCGTCAGAGACGGCGGTAGCCTCTACGCTTCTACGCTGAGTCCAAATACACCCGGCAACAACCAGCTTTATATTGTGGTGGGCGACGAGAATAATTTGGACAGGAATGATGTCAGCCTGTTGCAGCCGCAGCATGCGCCAGGAGCGTTCAATGTCCAACGTTTGGCCAAATCCTCGGCAGGTTTTAGTTACATTCGTATGGATATCAATCACACTGGAACACAGCGAGACAATTATACAATTTCTACTGATGTATCTGACGATGCATCCGTAACAATATATAATAGTGGCGGGTTCACAACCTATACAGGTAACTACGGCTCGGGCTTTGGTGAATTCATTGCGCGTGGCGGAACATTTAATCTTCTCGGTAGCGTTTCTCGTATGGCTCTAGCGGGGCCGTCGGGGATACTTGGCGGCACAGGCCATATCACCAGTTTTTTCGGGATCACTAATGGCGGCACTTTGAGCCCGGGTGACCTGTCCAAGGGGGGAGTTGATGATCCCCACTATGGTACCTTGACATATTCTTCTTCTACTTCAGGCAGTGTTTTTAACGGTGTCACCCTGAAAATGGAGCTTGGCGTTACGGAAAGCGACCGGCTGAACTTCCAGGTTAACGGAGTTCAAATAACAACTTCACAACCAAACTATCTTGTTGTTGACTTCCGAGGTCAATATAATCGTGAATACACATTGATAGCACTGCAGAGCGGAAGTATTACTGGTAAGTTTGCAGATACTGTAAATGACTTCGTCACCAAGGGCGGTCAGGCGCTTTCTCCCAGCGACTATCTGATTTCCTATAATGGCGGCGACGGCAATGACCTGACGATCATCGTCTATGGCGCACCGGCCGGGCCGTTCACTTTCTGGAACGGGGGGACCGGCTCCAACCTGGCCGTTTCCGGCGGCGCCGGCGGCAACGGCACCTGGAACGCCGGGAACACGAACTGGGTCAATGACGGGCCGAACCCTTCGACAGGAACCTGGACTGCGAACGAGACGGCGGTTTTCGGCGGCAATAGCGGCACCGTGACGGTTGCCAGCAATGTCAGCGTCGACGGGATCGAATTCAGAACCGGCAATTACGTGCTGACGTCGAGCGGCAGCGCCATCACGCTTGCCTCGCAAGGGGCGGGCGATGTCGTGATTGATGTGAGCGGCAGGAATGTGATCGATGTCCCGCTTCTGGGCAATCCCGGCAACACGCGGCTGGTCGTCGACGGCGGCGGCGAACTGGTTTTGACCAATGAAAGCAATGGCTATACCGGCGGCACGCAGGTTCAGGCGAACAGCACGCTGACGCTTGGCGACCAGACCTGGGGCAATGGCAAAATAGCGGGCACGATCGGCGGCGTGCAGTCGGCGAAACTCAATGTCTTCACCGCGTCCGAAGTGGATTTCAGCAATCCGGTCAATCTGTTTTTGGGCGAGATCGATTTCAACGCGCCAAGCGGCGGGACTGGCATCATCAATCTGTCCGGCGTAAGCAGCAATTTCAGCGGGGCGGCCGCCGTGCATCAGGGGGCCGTGCTGAATATGGCCAACGGAACGCTCGGCGGCGATCTCGTGGTCAATCCTTCGGCCATTCTGTCAGGTACGGGTACGCTTGGCTCTGTCGAGATCCAGACGAACGGCACCCTTTCGCCGGGCGACTTCGGCTCGCCGTCAGATAACCAGTTGCAGCTTCATCAGAGTGGGGCGGGCAGGGTCGGCAGTCTGACCTTCGGCCCTGAATTGTTGATTGCCGGCAATGCCACAATGATCTTCGATGTCCATGTCGGCAATCATGATACAGTCAACGTTCAGGGCCTGTTTACCGCAGGCGGCAAGCTTCTGGTCTATTACAACGGTACCGACGGCACCGCATACACGCTCATCACCTATCAATCCTATTCCCCGAACGAGAATTTTCCCGGCGGTATCAGCGTTTACGACACCAACAAGCAGGCGTTCCTGGAAGACGGTCAGTACGAGTGGAGCCTGCACTATAACGGCACCAATACAGGCGTGCTGATCGTACAGGAAAAGCTGGATGACCAGGACTATTACTGGAACGGCGGTTCGGCCGGAAACCAGAACCCGACGGGCGTTATCAACGGTTCCGGCGGCGATGGCACATGGGACATCAATAACTCGAACAGGAACTGGGTCAGCCAGCAAGGCACGACTCCCAGTATCTGGGAGAATGGAAGGACCGCGCATTTTGCAACGCGCGGCGGCTTGGTCACTGTCGCCGCCACCAATATTTCGGTGGCCGGGATCTTCTTCGATACCGGCGGCTATACGCTGACGGGCAATTCGATCCAGCTCACGCCGGACGGCACGCGCGGCGAGACCGTGCCGAGGATCGACGTTGTCGGCGGTTCGACGGCGACGCTCGATCTGGTGCTTAATGCATCAAGCCTGCGCAAGACGGGCGGCGGCACGCTCGTTCTGACCAAATCCAATACCGCGATCACCGGCACGACCTCGATCGAACAGGGCACGCTGCAACTCGGGACCTCCGGCAATTCGCAGCCGGGCTCTGTCGCCGGGGCGATCACCGGCGGCGGGACGCTTGAACTCTACGCCGGTTCCTCAATCAATTTCACCAACAACATTACCGGGCTTCAGGGCGCCTTCAACATCCGCACCGGCAGTGTGACGATGTCCGGCAACACCAATGCAAACCTGGCGACGACAACCAGTTTCTATTCCACTGGCACATTCACGATTTCCGCCTCCAGCACCTATGGCGGCGGCCTCAATATCGTCAACGGCACTCTGATTGTGGGTAATAACGGCAATGTGGGGCAAGGCGGCAGCCTCGTCTCGGTGCAGTCGAACGCGTCGCTCATCGTCTCCAATCCGTTCAATGTCCGCGGAAGCCTTACTCTCGCCGGCGGATCCCGCAACGTGTTCCAGAACACCAGCGGGGTCGTGAATGTCGCCGGGTTCCTTAGCCTGGGCGGCAGCATCCTGAATGCCGGCGCGCTTTCCGGGTCCGGCGTTTATGTGCTCTATAACTACAGCAACGGTGTCAACGGCCAGTTCTCCTCCGGCAGCACTCTGCCGAGCGGCTCCAGCATCGACTATCTGACGTCCAATCAGGTCAGGCTCATCGTTCCGGGATCGAACGGCATGATCAGCCAGTACTGGGACGGGGCGGGTACGACCGTGAATTCCCTGGTTGGCGGCAACGGCATCTGGAACAACTCCAACAGGAACTGGGCGAATTCCCAGGGCAGCATTGCCTCGGAGACCGCATGGGTGAACAACAGCACTGCCGTTGCCATCTTCTCCGGGTCACAATCCGGCACGGTAACGGTCAACGGCGATCTCAGGGTCGCAGGCATGGATTTCCAGCGCGACGGCTATGTCCTGCGCTCAAACGGCTTCGGCGCCCTCACCCTTACCAGCGTCCGCGGCGCGCCTGTTTCCATCAATGTGAATGGTGGAACCGCAACCATCGCCGTGCCGCTTCAGGGCACGCCCGCGGGCCTGACCAAGACCGGCTCCGGCATGCTGGTCCTTTCGTCAGCCAACACCTATCAGGGCAACACCACGATCAGCCAGGGCACGTTGCAGCTTGGCGGTGCTCTGGGCAATGGCACGGTGGTCGGTTCCATCTCCGGCGGCGGCACGCTGGCCGTCTATGCGCAGTCGGGAACGGGCGTATCGTTCAACAACAACATCGACAGCCTGACCGGTCCGTTCAACATTACCGGGCCCGGCCGCGTTGACTTTGATCTCAATGACAGCGGCTATGGCGGCACGACGACCGTAACGAACGGTACCTTCAACCTCAGACAGGATATCGGCGGGACGGTCAATGTCTTCGGTGGTACGCTTGCCGGCGACAATGCCACGATCGGCGGTCCGGTAGCAATCGGCAACGGCAGCATGGCCGGGCGGCTTTCGCCCGGCGATGCCTCGTTTTCCGGCAACAGCTACGGTATCCTGACGATCAACGGCGATCTGACGCTGGCGGCCAATGCCACCAGCGTGTTCGGGTTCAGCCTCGCCGGCCAGGCGAACGCGCCCGCCAGCAACGACCTAGTGGTGGTCAACGGTACCATCAACCTCGGCGGCAGCGGGTTTGACGTCACGATCAACGACGACGAATATGGCGACTACACGCTGTTCCAGTACAGTCAGAGCTATACCGGGAATTTCGGCGCCAATGTGAGTGTGAAATTCGATACGACCGAGGTTCTGCAGCCGAGCCAGTATCGTATCTGCCCGATCAACCCGAGTTGCCGCACGACCACGACGGATACGATCTTCCTGACAATTCTGAACGCGCCTAGCGGGCCCGGGCTCTACTGGGACGGCGGCAACACCAATCCCGGCGACGGCACGATTGTCGGCGGTTCGGGCACCTGGCTGCCGGAGGCTTTCCCGAATGACCAGAGCTGGACCGGCCAGGACGGCATCAAAAGACACCCGTGGACTGACGACTATACGGCGATTTTCGAGGGGACGCTCCCGGGCACGGTGACGGTCAATACCGAGACCAGTCCCGGACAGTACGAGCCGATCAAGCTTGGCGGCATGCAGTTCAACACGGTGAATTATGATATTGTCGGCGGCCCGGACGATGTGTTTGCCATCGACAGCGAGATCATCATGTATGTGGAAGACGGCGTGACGGTCACCAACAACGTCGCCTACCAGGGCACGGGCCAGATCCACAAGGACGGCCCAGGCCTGCTTGCGGTCGCTCCCTACAAATTCGCCGGGAACTGGGTGATTGAAAAGGGAACCCTGCAAATCGGCGACGACAAGTTTCCCGGCTCTCTGCAACAGGATGCGGATATCCTCGATGAAGGAACGATCCGGTTTTATCGTTCAAGTGGCTACAACAAAACCGTCACCGGTTTGGGCATACTCCAGTTCAGTCTGTCAAACTTAGTCACTAGCCCCTTCACATTTAACGGCGACGGCAGTGCTTTCGCGGGCGAGATCCAGGTGCTCAGGGGAACTCTGCAGGTGCAAAATGCCCCAGGCCCAGCGCTGAACGGTGCAAGCCTTGTCGTCGGAGGAACCGACCCGCTGGCGCCGGGCGACCCGTCTCCTGCGGGACTCAATGTGTATTCGTCCATGACGATCTCCGGAGAGATCGATATCGGCGACCGTAATGACACGCTGCTCGGTTCACAGGGCTCCTCTTTGTCGATCTCCGGTATAGCTCTCTTGACGGCGTCAGGCGATGACGATGTCGATATCGGCAACGTCGAAGGCTCGATCGTTGATGCCGATATCAGGGGTACCCTGAGCGCCGCGGGTGGCGATATCCGGGTCGGCTATGCCGACAACACGAATGTGACAATGACCGCAAGCGGACAGTCGGGCCTCGTGGAAGCCAAGGGCGGATCGATCGTGATCGGCAATGGCAAGAATTCCATGGCCACCTCTGTCAGCGTTTCCGTGCAGGGCGGCGCGACGTTGAGCGCGGCGGAAGACATCCGCATTGGCGGGCTCTCCTCGGGCCAGCCGGGCATGGGTACGCTGAACATTGGCAGCCCGGCCGGAACGCCGGCGCCGCTGGCGGCCCCCGGCAATCTGTCCGCCCAGCAGCTCGTCTTCGGCGGCGGCACCGCCACTCTCGTGTTCAACCACTCCGGCGCACAGGCAGACGACTATGATTTCGATGTGAAACTGGCTGTCGATTCAAGCGGTGACGGACAGACGATCAGCGTGCTTGATGGCTTCACCTCGTTTTCGGGCGATGGCTCGGCCTATACGGGCGACGTCGACATCAGCGGCGGCACCTTCAATGTCAAGAGCACGCTTGCCGGCAATTTCAATGTCACCGGTGGCGTTCTGTCAGGGATCGGTCATCTGGGCAGCCTGAACAACATGGTCACGATCGGCGAGCCGTCCGGCACGCCGAAATCCGCCACGCTCTCGCCGGGAGACCTTTCGGTCAACGCCCCTCCCGCAGCAAATTACGGTACGCTGAACATTGTCGGCGATCTTTATCTGGACACCACGGCGGTCAGCCTTTTCGATCTCGGCAAGGCAGGCAGTTCAAACAATCCGGCCCTTGGCGGTCCCGAGAACGACCTTGTCACCGTGGACAGGGGGCTGACAGCCGGCGGCGCGCTGGATATCACCGTCACCGGCGGCTACGGCTATTACACCCTCTTCACCGCTGACAATCTCAACAACAGCGAGTTCGATCCGCAGAATATCACCGTTCTGCTCAACAACACGCCAACCGGCAGGTTCCAGATCACCTATCCGGGCAAAAAGAATGTTGTGCTCGAAGTCTATGACGTGCCGACCTATTCGGACCTTTACTGGAACGGAATTACACTCCAGCCATCAGTGCCGCCACAGGTTGTGGGCGGCGACGGAGACTGGTTTGTCAGCTATGCCCACACCAATTGGCTGAATCCGACGTTTAAGAAATCCTTCGACTGGAAATCGCCCAACAGGGCGATCTTCGACGGCGCGAGCGGCAAGGTCAAAATCAACACGGTCCCGAACGGCCAGTCCGAGCCGATTGTCGTAACCGGTATGCAGTTCAACAAATCGGGCTATGAGTTGACCTACACGACCTCGGCCACGACCGACGCGTTGACGCTGCTCACGCCCAACCAGAATCCCCCCCTAAACCCGGGCGTCCCGGAGGTCCCGGTCATCGCGGTCGACGACAGCCTCGCAACGAATGGGGGATGGGCCTCGATCGGCGTCGTTCTGAAGGGCACGGACGGCATGGAGAAGGACGGCGAGGGGACGCTGATCCTGACGGCCGACAATACCTATTCCGGCGATACGACCATCAGCGCGGGCACACTCCAGCTCGGTGACAGTTCCAAGGGGCTGGACGGCTCGGTTCAGGGCCTGATCAACGTGAAGACGGCCAATTCCACGACCCTTGCCGTCCAGGCCACGGGAACGCCGGAGATGAACAACGGGCTTGTCGGCCTGGGCGATTTCAATATCTCCGGTCCCGGCAGTCTCACCTTCTCCGGTGAAGGCGGCGCGTTCGGCGGCGACCTCTACGTCTTTGGCGGCGGCACGCTTGTCGTTACCGGCGAACTTGCCGGCGAGACGCTTTTGATCGGCGAGGGCAAGGGCGGCAGCGGCCAGCCTGACGGCTCGGTCACGCTGACGATGGGCGGCCGGTTGAAGATAGATGAGAGCATATCGCTCGCCGCGCTCCAGCCCCTCAGCCCCAGCGAAGTCGCGGTCCTCAATTTCGGCGCAGCCGCAACGGATGTCGCCGCTATGACGGGCGAGATCCTCGTTGGCACCGGACAAGGCAGCGTTTCCTTCAATTCCACCCAGTCGGCCATGGTCTTCAACCATGTATCCGAGCGGGTTACGCCACTCATATTGGACAACTTCAGACTGATTGGCACCCAGGGCGCCATCAATCACATCTCGGGCACAACGGTGTTCCAGGATGTCACCGCGTCACAGTTTACCGAGACCGTTACGATTTCGGGCGGCGTGCTTGTCCTTGAGTATGGGGGCGGCGTCTTTGGTGAGCCGACGATTTTGGGCGGCCCTGTCACGGTGCAATCCGGCGGCACGCTCGCCGGTGCAGGGAACATTGTCGGTCAGGTGACCGTCATGGGCCAAGGCGTGCTTGAAAACGAGCAGAATCTGAGTAGTCAGAATCCATACTCGCTCAGAGTTGCGAGCCCTCTTGCCATGGATGCGGATTCGATACTTCGCGTCTATCTCGACCCCGCGGCGGTAAACGCAAACACACCGCTTTTTGCCTCCGCCTCTCTTTCATTGCCATCGAGCGGTATGGTTGAGGTGGACGTGAACACTGTCGGCGGCAAGACGCTCGGGCAGGGCTACTATTTCCTGATTGATCCAATCACGCCCTATTCCGGCCCGCAAAACATCCTGACGCTCGCGCCGGGGAGCAAACCGACCTACGTCATCACTTATGCCAACGACAGTGGTCTGCCGGGCATATATCTGCACGTGACCTCCGGCACGGCCAGTCTTGGCGACTACTGGAACCCGACCATGAACGGGTCGGGCGCCAGCTATGGCGGTGACGGCACCTGGACGGCAAGCGGCGGAACCGACTGGACCAATGTCCCCGACAATGCCGCCGTCGTGAATTTCGGCGGCTGGGACAACAGCGGCGTAACCGCGATTTTCAAGGGGACGGGCGGCAATGTCACCGTCGACAGCGTTACGGATGGCCAGATCCAGGTGGCCGGGTTTAATTTCCAGGCCGGGCCCTATGTCCTGACCGCGGCGAACACGGCTGACACATTGATGCTTGTTGGCGCTGCCGTGACCGTGAACGTGGATCAGGCTGCCGGTTCGGCAACGCTCGCAGTGCCGCTGCACGGGACATCAGGCCTGATCAAGCAAGGCCCGGGCGAACTGAAGTTCACCGCCCGGAACAGCTATGACGGCGGAACGGCGGTTCAGGAGGGTTCGCTTGTCTTCGGCGACAATGCTGCCGTCGCCGGCCAGATCAGCATCGCGAACGGCGCCGTTCTCGCCGTCAATGCCACAGGCACGGTCACTTTCACGACGTCAAACGTCATTTCCGATGGTGGAGGCAGTTCGGCAACGCCGGCGGCGTTCAACATCGTTGCAGGCACAGCCGAGGTGAACAGCTCCAGCACCAGGTTCTCGGGCAATACCACGGCCATGAACGGCGGCACCTTGACCGGGACGGGCGCTTTGGGCGGCACTGTGACGGTGCAGCAAGGCGGCACGCTGAAAGGTACGGTTCAGACCGGGCCTCTTACGACCGGCGACAGTCTCGTCCTTCAGGCCGGCTCGACCCTCGACGTTACCCTCGACCCCAACGCGCCCAACACCACGGTACCGCTGTTTATTACCGGATCGCTGGATGTGGTGAGCGGCATCGTCGACGTTCATTCCACCACCGGGGTTGCCCAGGACATTCAGAAGGGCGAGTACTTCCTGATTTCCTATACGTCAAAGCCCAATGGCAGCGATCCGACAAAGCTCGTTCCCTCGTCCGGGAACTTCAAGATCGTCGACGTCAACCACGGTGTCTATCTGACGGCCGAGGAAGGCGTAACCGCCTATTGGCATCCGGTGCAATCGAGTCCTGCCGACTTCGGCGGGCCGGGAAACTGGACGGCCAATTCCGGCTCCAACTGGTCGGATGAAAACGGCGGCAACCTGGGCCCCTGGACAGCCGGCGCCACGGCGATCTTCAAGGGCGATGCCGCGGATGTCGCGGTCGACACGTCAGGCGGCGCGGCGGTCGAGATCGGCGGGATGACCTTCCTCGTTGATGGCTATGTCATAAAGGGTCTTGCCGGCAGTGATGAACTGACCTTCACGACCGCGCAGTCGAACATCTCTGTCACGGTTGGTGAGACGCCCGCCGATTCCGCTATCTCGGCAACCGTCGAATTGCCGATGACCGGCGCTGCCGGCCTGGTGAAAGACGGACCGGGAGAGCTCGTTCTTGATGCGATCAACACATATAATGGCGGCACGCATGTTCTGGAGGGTACGCTGACGACCCAACAGGCCGGTGCGGTGCCGGGCGACATAATAGTCGAGCAGGCGGCCATCTGGAACTGGGACGCCAGTGGCCCCTCTGCATTCCATGGAAACATCGAAGGTGCCGGCACGTTTAACGTCAATGTTCCAGGGAGCCTGCAACTGACCGCTGCAAACACCTTCACGGGAACGACGAACCTGGCTGCGAACATGACGCTGAATGTCACGGGTTCGCCGGGTTCGGAGTCTTCGGCCCAGCTTCTCGGCACGATCAACGTGGGCAACAAGGCGATCCTGGAAGGCATGGGGTCTTTCGGTGCGGTCCGGGTCGGGGACAAGGGAAAGATACGGTTCGGTGCGTATGACAATACGGGCGCGATGGCCGTTACGACGGTCAGCGCCGAGAGCCTGGACATTGTCGACGGCGGCAGCTTCGAGATCGCGGTCGACAGCAACGTTCCCGGCAGCGCCAGCCTGCTCAATGTCTCTGGAGCCGTGACCATTACCGGCACGGTGCAAGGGGATGTCAAACTGATCGGAGAACCCTTGCCACCAGCAGAATATACGGTCATCGCCGGCGGCCCCGGATCTTCTTATAGCACTCAGATTTCGGCGCCTGCCGGCACGGTTACAGCTCTCTACGGCTTCGAGACAGATCCGCAAAATCAGAACAACCTTCTCTTCACGGTGAAGCCGAACACCACGAAAGATCTGTGTGTCCAGCTCTCAAGCGATGCATGCGATATCGTCGGCACGATCAAGTCGCTTTCGAGTGATCGTGGTTTCGGGGCGTTGAGGAACATCCGTATTGACGAGGCGGAGGAGGTTCTGCCGCAGCTTTCGGGTGATGTCTATGCGTCGAGCGATGCGGCGATGGTTGCGGGCAGCCGGTATCTTCGCAATGCGACCGGCGAGCAGGTGCGCGGGTCGCTCGGCGGGGTTTCGACGGGAGCGGGGATTTCGGCGGTGAGCAATTACGCGGCCGAACCGAGCCCGGTCGCCACGCCCTTCGGCGCCTTCGAGGAGGACAATGGCGGCATCGGGGTCTGGGCCGCGGGCTACGGCGCGTGGTCGAGCATGGACGGCAGCGGCGTTGCCGCGAAGATGACGGATTCGGTCGGGGGCTTCTTCCTCGGCGCGGATGCGGCAGCCTTCGGTTCGATGCGCTTCGGCGCGGTCGCCGGCTTCGGCCAGTCGACCTACAAGGTCGATGCGCACAATGCCAAGGGCACGAGCGACGACTATACGTTCGGCCTTTACGGCGGCGGCGAATGGGGCGGCTTCGGCGTCGATTTCGGCACGGCCTATACCTGGCACAGCGTCTCGACCAACCGCAGCGTCTATGCCTCGACCTTCACCGACCATCTGTCGGGCAGCTATGACGCGGGCACGTTTCAGGTCTATGGCGGGGTCGGCTACGGCTTCGACGTGACCGACAGCTTCACGCTGGAGCCCTATGCGGATGCGGCCTATATCAACCAGCATTCGGACGCGTTTACGGAAACGGGCGGGATCGCGGCGCTGTCCTATCAGAGCCAGACGATGAACACCGGGTTTACGACGGTGGGCCTGCGGGGCGCGTGGGAATTTGACATCGGCGGTTACCAGAACCGGCTGTCGGCATCTGCCGGCTGGCGCCACGGCTTCGGCGATCTCGATCCGCAGGCGGCCTTCACCTTCGCGGGATCTGATCCCTTCGGCGTGACGGGCACGCCGCTTGCCGAGGACCAGGCGGTTCTGAGCATCGGCTGGGACACCGAGTTCTCCGACACGGTGAGCGTCGGCGTCAACTATACCGGCCAGTTCGCCGGCGGCAACCGAAGCCAGAACGTCACCGCAAAGCTCAATATCAGGTTCTGAGGCAGGTCGCCCGTGAGATACGAAGCCAAAATGCCGGGCGCAAAGCCCGGCATTTTATTGTCTGGTTATCCTTGTGACTGAGCGTTGTCAGAAGCGCAGGTTGAGGCGTCCGACCACGTTCTGGCTCTGATAGTCGGACGCGAACAGGCCGATATAGTTGACCTCGACGTCCAGGCTTTCATTGAGCGTGGTCTGCAACCCGACATTCAGGACTGCCTGGTTTTTGGCAATCGGCGCACCCGTGATATCGAACGAGGTGCCGCCGGCAAAGGCCAGCGCGCCGACGCCGGCGAGATCGCCGTAGCCGCTTCGCCACCCGGCCGATGCCACGACCTGCCCGGTGAAGCTCTCGCTCTCCAGTTCATAGCTGGTGCGCACGCCGAGCGTTGTAAAGCCGGTGCTCGTGTTGGAGCCGTTGCGGGTGAGCGCCGCCATGCCGCCGGTTTCGGTGAAGCCGTCGGTCTGCTGGTAGACATAGGCGGCATCGGCGAAGGGGCCGGCATCGAAGTTCGAGGCGAGTTCGAACATGTAGTCGACATCGCCGTAGACCTGGTAGGTTCCGGCGCCGTAATCCGCGCTCTCTTGCTCGCTGAGCCCCGGAATGGTGACCCGTCGATCGGCCGAGATTTCGTGCCAGGTATAGGCTGTGCCGAAATTGATGCCCCAGTTGTCGACTGCCCCGCCGCCGTAAAGGCCGAAGGTCCAGTCATTGCTGGTCGCCGAGGTGCCGCGGCTGCTGATATCATAGCTGCTGCTGCCGTAACCGGCGACCGCGCCGAAGCGCAACGTGTCGAAGACCGGGATGTCCGCGCCGATGAAGACGCCGCCGACATTGTTCTTCATTTCGGCCGTATCGCCGGTGGCCTTGTAATCGTTCCAGGAGCCGTAGGCAGTCATCCAGGCGCCGGTGCCGGGCGCGTCCTCAGCCAGTGTCTGACCCGTGCCGTCGACAGCGGCATAGTTGCTCGCCATGGACGGGGCGGGTTTCTGCGGATCGCGGTAGGTCTGGCGAAGCCGGGTATTGGTGGCGTCGCGCACATAGCGGCTGTCATCGACCATTGCCGAGTCAATCGAGGAATAGCCCTCGCCGGAAAGCTGGTCGAGCGACGGACCGAGCTGATCCTTGGGCAGACCCTTGATGATCTTCACCAGAGGATCATTGGGACCGAGAGAATTGATGCCGCCTGCCGTATTGCACTGGTTGGCGGTCAGCCCGGGAATGCACAGCGTGGTCCCGTTATTGGTCAGATCCTTCAGCGTCAGGAAGACAGTGTTGGCGGTATAGCCGATATCCGCGCCGACAAAGGCGGAGGTTGAAGCGACATCGGCATTGAAGCCGGCTGTTCCATCGCCGTCGCCATCGGTTCGCGTCACGCTGTCGGAGGAGGTGATGATCGTCACCGTGGTGCCGTCGACCACCGAGTTGCCCTCCGCGTCAACGGTGACCTGGCCGCCCGAAACGGTGACAGAACCGCTGGCGTCGAGCAGGTCAGCCTTGGTTTCCAAGCCGTCGGCGGTATTTTTCGAGACGACATTGGCGTAAAGACCGGACCCCGGCGCGAAGCTCAGCGTATTCATCGACAGCGTGTCGATGCTGTCAGTCGTGCCGGCCGTGATGCGGCCGCCCTTAATGGCCGCGACGCGATCAAGCAGGCCGTTGCCGCTCAGCAACCCGGTGCCGCTGACGGTCGTCTCCCCGCCGAGCTTGCCGGAGACCGACAGGCCGCCGTTGGTGACCGCGGTCGTGCCGGAGAAAGCCGAGCTGTCGGCGGTCAGCGTTGTTGTACCCGTGCCCGCCTGGTTGAATTGGCCGGCGCCGGAGAGTTCTCCGTTGAACACCCAATTGGCGGAGCGCATGACATCGACAATGGCATTCGTGTTGATGGCGATGTCGCCGACAAGCGAGCCGGTTGCTCCGCCATTGCCCAGTTGCAGCGTGCCGTCTTCAACGGTCGTCTTGCCGGTATAGGTGTTGTCATCGGTCATCACCAGTGTGCCGCTGCCGGTTTTCGTCAGGCTGCCGGTCTGGCCGGTCGCGTCGACGAAACGTCCGGTTGCGGTCAGTGTGTCGGCGCCGGCGGCAATATCGATCGTGCCGCCATTGCCGGTGAGCTGGAATGTGCGTGCCGTGGAGAAGCTCGATGCGGTCGAGAGCCGGCCGCCGTCGAGCAGCACGCCGCCGGTCGCCGCGCCGAGGTTCTGGTCCTTGCCGATGGAGACCGTGCCCTCACGGATGGCCGTGCCGCCGGAATAGGTGTTGTCGCCGGCAAGCGCGAGGGTTCCCGCGCCCGTTTTTTCCAGAACGCCGCCGCCATTGCCGGGTTCATCGGAAATGACGCCCGTGGCGGTCAGCGTGTCGCCGCCGTTTGCGACGTCGATCGTGCCGCCATGCTTGTCGACGGTCATCGACCGGCCAGTGGAAAATCCGGTCGTCGCCTTCAGCGTACCGCCTGCAAAGGCAATGCCTGCCGAGGACGCGCCGAGATTGGCGTCCTTCGAAACCGTCAGCACGCCGCCCGTCAGGCGGGTTCCACCCGAATAGAGGTTGTCGCCAGCAAGAACGAGTTCGCCCGCGCCGGTCTTGTTGATGCCGGCGGTGCCGTCGAGAACAGAATTGATCGTCGCCGTCGTCGCGGCGTTGGGGCCGACCGCGATTTCCGCCAGATTGTCGGCACTGGCGGAAACGAGCGTCAGCGTGTCGCCGGAAATCACGTAGTCGGGTTTGGCAAATTGAAGACCGCCGGCTTCAACCGGGTTTGCGCCGTTTTGGGTCTGGATGGTGACCACGCCGGCATTGCCGGTGAAGATCGCGATGTCGCCCTGTTTCCAGTCGCTGTGTGCCGTCGGCGGGTCGGCATCGCCCCAGTTTGTGTTGTTCGCGTCAAATGTGTTCCAGTTGCCGTTCCCGCCGGAAATGGGGTTCGTGCCGCTTGTGGTCAGGCCGTCCCAGTAGACGAAATCCGGGCCGGAGGGGCCGCTGCCCGCCAGATTCAGATAGACATGACCGACCGGCGTATAGGTAACATAACTGCCGGTCGGGATATTGCTGCCCAGCACAAACTGGTTGGCCGGGTTCGGGGCCGAAGGCGCCGTCGCTGAATTGATCAGGGCATAAAGCCCGCCAGGCGCGCCAACGGAATCGACCTTGATAGTGGTCGCGCCTACTCCGCCGAGCGTCAGTGTATTCGAGGTGAAGATCGGCGTGGTCGAGGGCCCGTTCAGGCCGACCTGGAGCGTGGTTCCCGTCTGGAAGGCGAGATCGCCTGCAATGGCGAGAACGCCGTTCTGGTCGCCGAAAAGCGTCGCGCCCGTATTGATCGCGACATTGCCGCCGACGCTGCCGGCGCCGCCGAAGTGGGCGGATGACGCGACCGTGGCGCCGCCGGTCAGGCCGCCGGCCTGGCCGCCATTGCCGAGGCGGAGCGTTCCTTCCGACACCGTCGTCAGTCCGGTATAGGATTTGGTGCCGGTGAAGACGAGCGTGCCGGCGCCGGTCTTTTCCAGCGTGCTGACCACGGCACCGGGCCCCGAAGCGCTGTAATTGTTGCCGTTGCCGATATCGACGGCGATCGTCGCGGTCTGGCCGCCATTGGTGACGGAGATCTGGCCGCTTCCGGCGGAATAGGGCGAGAGCGAGAGCGCGTTGCCGGCGCCACCTTCGATACTGTATTTGTCCACGGCGAATTCGAGCCGGTCGAAGGCCAGCGTTCCGCTCGCGGTAACCGTGCCGCCCGTACCGTCAAAAATGCCGACCGAACGGGCCCAGGCCGCAGCTTTCGTTCCGCTCTGATCAGTCCAGTTGCCCAGACCCTCGACCCAGGTGCCTGTCCCGCCGACAAGGCCGCCATCATAGGGCGCCGGCGCGCCGCCATTCCAGTATTGCGCAATTTCGTCGTTGTTATCGTAGACGAGAAGCCTAATCATTCCCGGGGTTTGAAAGGCGCCATGGCCGGGTTCTACAACGTCGAGCCGGTAATTTGTTCCGGGTGTTATGCCGCTGAATGTCGTTGTTTTGAAGATCGTTCCGGGCGCCGGGTTGAGCGCGCCGCCATACTGGAAGATATTGTAGACGGGCGCATTGCCCTGGACGGTGGCTGTGAGCGACGCCAGGGAAACATCGAGCGCGCCGCTGGTGACGAACAGGGGCTGGCCGGCGGTGGCCTCTTCCAGATCGGCCGTTATCCCCGTCGTATCTCTCGTGAACGTAACCGATGTGCCGAGCGTGAGCGTGCTGCCCTGCCGGTTGTAGAGTGAGCCGCTGTAGATGAGATCCACCGCACCGCCGAACCCGCCCGTGCCGGAGAGAATGCCGGAAATATTCACCTTACCGACATAGTCGGGATTGCTGCTGGTCAGGATCAGCTTGTGGGTGGAACCGCCGTTGCGGATATCAATCCGCGCGTTGGTATCGCTGGCGGTTTCGGTGTAAATGCGATTGCTGACGGTCTGGTCCTTTGTCGCCGAATAAAGGGCAAGGCCGGCATTGTTCGACATGATGATGTCGCCATTGACCGAGGCGTCGTAATAGGGTCCCGGGAGACCAGAGGCATCCAAGCCGCCGATCGAGAGGGCGCCGCTCTTGATGTGGGTGGCGCCGGTATATTGCATGTCCGTGACGAAGGTGATCAGGCCGCCGCCCAGCGTGCCGTCCGAGCTTTCGATGTAGAGATCGGTCACACTGCCGTCCTGACTGTCGTGGATCGGCACGGCAAAGCTCTGAGTGTTCGGGACCAGGCCGACGATGGTTGAGTGGTTGCTGCCCGCGGCCGGAGCCATGTAGAAGGCGCCTGTGCCCCGGATGAGGTAATAATTCGTATTGCCGCCGGCGCCGTTCGGCGCGCCGAGATAGATCGTGTCGAAATTGATGTTGCCGACGATATCGATCACGGGGTGAGCCCCGGCCGGGCCGATGAAATGGGCATTGGTGCCCGGGGCGTTGGACCATGTCACGCCTGGCTGGGTGTTGCCGGCGTTCGTCCAGTTCAGGTTTCCGCCGACCGACCATGTGCCGTCGAGGGCGACGATGGGCGAGCCGTCGCCAATCACTGCCCCCGAGGTCCCGGGCGCATTCCAGTAGAGATCCAGGGCAGAGGCCTGCTGGGGCATGCCGCAGTAAAGCGCCGCCCCGCTCGCCAGAAGCAGCGTCGTGAACGCCGTGCCCGACAGGAAACGAGCAAAAGCGCGCGCGTTCTTTTTGGGCGTCGGTCGAGCGGTTTTCGTTTCTGTCGATTCGATTGCATGGGACATTTCTTCCGATCCTCTCCATTTCAAGGCAGATCTGACGGGTTTAGAAGTCGATTTTCCGTCGCCTTTCATGGTTAAAATCGTATAAAATGGTTAACAAACTATTATATTTATAAATATAATCGAGTTATTACTTGAAATAGTAGAAATTTAATATTTTAAAAATTATATTATACGTAATTTATAAAATAATAAATTAGAAATTTAGATTTTATATAAATTATGAATGCCGAAATGCATCTGGGAATTGTTCGGCTGCAAACAAAAACGCCCCGGATCACTCCGGAGCGTCTGAGATGGTGCGGTATCGATCCTGTGATGCCTGTCGGCCCGAAACCGCGGCAATCGCGATTTCCCGTGAGCGTTCCCTGGCTCAGAGCTTCACAGTGACATTGCCCTTGCCTTCGAGGATCACGCCTTCGGCGGTTTCCGCAATGCCGGCATCCCCGGCGCTGGCTACAGAGGCGATGTTCTGCAAGCGCAGGCGCCACGGGCGGCTTCCATCTTCCGCCGTGATGGTCAGCGTGTCGCCCGTGCGGGACACGGCCAGTTCCTGCGCTTTCGCGCCCTTTTCGGCGAAGATCGTGGCTTTCGCCGTCTTGCCGTCTTCGAGCGCGTAGAGAGCAAAGAGCGCGCCTTCCGCATAGTCGTAGTCCGGCTTGTCGTCGACCGCGCCCCAGACGATGAGGCTTGAGGGGCGGACGTAAAGCGGCAGGCTCATGAAGTCGTGGTTTTCGATGCGCCAACTGCCGCCCTCGACCTCTTCTCCGGTGAGAAGATGCGTCCAGCGGCCTTTCGGCAGGTAGATTTCGACGTCACCCGATTTGTCGAGAACCGGCGCCACCAGAAGCTTTTCGCCGAGCATGTACTGGCGGTCGAGCACGTCGCAGGTGCGGTCTTCCGGAAACTCCAGCATCATGGCGCGCATCACCGGCAGGCCGGTCTTGGGCGCTTCGCAGGCAGCCTCGTAAATCGTCGGCATCAGGCGCATCTTCAGCTTGGTGAAGAAGCGCAGAACATCGACGGCTTCTTCGTCATAGAGCCACGGCACGCGGTAGGACTTGGAGCCGTGCAGGCGCGAATGGCTGGAGAGCAGGCCGAAGGCGCACCAGCGCTTGTAGACATCGGCTTCAGCCGTTGCCTCGAAGCCGCCTATGTCATGGCTCCAGAAGCCGAAGCCGGAAAGGCCGAGCGACAGGCCGCCGCGCAGAGACTCCGCCATGGATTCATAATCCGAATAGCAGTCGCCGCCCCAGTGAACCGGGAATTGCTGGCCGCCGGTGGTGGCGGAGCGGGCAAACAGCACCGCTTCGTCCTCGCCCTTCGTCTCCTGCAGGGCCTCGTAGACGACCTTGTTGTAGAGGAAGGTGTAGTAGTTGTGCATGGTCTCGGCGTCGGAGCCGTCATGATAGGCAACGTCGACCGGAATGCGCTCGCCGAAATCGGTCTTGAAGCAGTCGACGCCCTGGGCCACCAGATCCTTCAGATAACCGGCATACCAGTCGCAGGCTTGCCGGTTGGTGAAGTCGACCACGGCCTGGCCGGGCTGCCAGCGGTCCCACTGCCAGACGGAACCGTCCGGGCGCTTGATCAGGTAGCCGTTTTCCTTGCCCTCGTCGAAGAGCTTGGATTCCTGGGCGATATAGGGATTGATCCAGACGCAGATGTTGAGGCCGCGCTCCTTGTAGCGCTTCAGCATGGCTTCCGGCTCCGGGAAGGTCTCCGGGTCCCATTCGAAATCGCACCAGTGCAGGCCGCGCATCCAGAAGCAGTCGAAATGGAAAACATGCAACGGAATGTCGCGCTCTGCCATGCCGTCGAGGAAGCTGGTGACCGTTGCCTCGTCATATTCGGTGGTGAACGATGTCGTCAGCCACAGGCCGAAGGACCAGCGGGCCGGCAGCGCCGGGCGGCCGGTGAGCTTTGTATAGCGGTCGATAACGCCCTTGGGGTCCGGCCCGTCGATGACGTAATATTCGAGGCTTTCGCCCGGAACGGAGAACAGCGCCTTGTGAACCTTTTCCGAGCCGACTTCGAACTCGACGCGGCCCGGATTGTTGACGAAAACGCCCCAGCCGCGATTGGTAAGGAAGAAGGGGATGTTCTTGTAGGCCTGGTCGGTGTTGGCGCCGCCGTCGCGGTTCCAGATATCGACCATCTGGCCGTTCTTGACGAACTCGGTGAAACGCTCGCCAAGACCATAGATCTTGGTGCCGACGCCGAGGCTCAGACGTTCGAACATATGGGTGCGGTCATTGTCGTCGTGGTCGATGGCATGGCCGCCGGCCTTGTAGTCGGAACCGGTGATCAGTTTGCCGTCACGCAGGAATTCGAGGTTCCAGCGGCCGTTCATGGCGATGCGGGCGGTGAGGTTGCCGCTTTTCAGCGTGGCAAACTCGTCCGTGATCTCGATTTCCGGCGCAAAGCCTTCGTCCGGATAGAGGTCGAAATGCGGGCCCTTGTCGAGACCGCCGCGGAAGTGCTCGCTCTTCACCCCGATCATGCCTTCCATCGGCGCGGAGAGGGTGAGGATGATCAGCCGGGCATTGATCTGGTTGGCGCGGTCGTTCATCGGCCAGGTGGTGGCGCGGATGACGAGATTGCCGTCCTTCACGCGGGCATCGAAGACCTCGAGCGGCTGGTTGAGGTCGAAATTCTGGCGCACATGCCAGTTGCCGTCCATGATTTTCATGTGTGTATTCCTTTGAATTCTGGGAGCGGTGGCGGGGAGAGGCGCCATCGCTCACCGCAAGATCAGCCGGTCAGAGCCGGATGCCGGTCTCGCGATCGAAGATGTGGATGAGTTCCGGGGCGATCCGCATGTTCAGCGGCTCGCCGGGCGTCACGGCGGCGCGGTCGTTGATGACAACGGCGATCTCCGGGTCGCTGTCGGTGAACAGGAAGGTCGTCGCGCCCGTGGCTTCGGCGATCCTGAGCGGCAGGCTGAACTGGGCGTCCTGCGCCGAAACCAGCTCGAGATGTTCGGGTCTCAGGCCCACGGTCACCTTGCGACCGGCCTCAAGCTTGCCCGCATAGGGCAGAACGTCGCCGTCACCGAGTTCGAGCTTCAGGCTGTGGCCGTCCTCGCCCACAATTGCCGGCAGGAAATTCATCGCAGGAGAGCCGATGAAGCCGGCGACGAACTGGTTTGCCGGGCTGTCATAGAGTTCGAGCGGCGCGCCTTGCTGCTCGATCCGGCCTTCCTTCATCAGGACGACGCGGTCGGCCATGGTCATGGCCTCGATCTGGTCATGGGTGACATAGACCGAGGTTGCGCCGAGGCGATCATGCAGCGTGCGGATTTCCTTGCGCATGTGAACACGCAGCGCCGCATCGAGGTTGGACAGCGGTTCGTCGAAGAGGAAGGCCTTCGGATCGCGGATGATGGCGCGGCTCATGGCCACGCGCTGGCGCTGGCCGCCGGAGAGTTCGCGCGGATAGCGTTCCAGCAGGTTGGAAAGCCCCGTGGTATCGGCCACTTCGCGGGCTTTCACCTGGGCATCCTTCTTCTTCATGCCGTGGGTGCGCAGGCTGTAGGTCAGGTTTTCCTCGACCGTCATATGCGGATAGAGGGCATAGGACTGGAACACCATGGCGATGTCGCGCCGGCGCGGCGGCATGTCGTTCATCAGATCGCCGGCGATCTTCACCTCGCCGCCGGAGATCTTTTCCAGACCGGCCAGCGTGCGCAACAGCGTGGACTTGCCGCAACCGGACGGGCCGACAAGCGCGACGAACTCGCCCTTTTCGATCGTGAGGTTGACGTTCTTGAGGGCGTGGTAACGGCCGTAATACTTCTCGACCGCGTTGAATTCGATCTGGGTTGTCATTTCAAAGCTCCCGAGGTCAGGCCGGAGACGATCTTGCGCTGCAGCAGCACGAAGGCAGCGAGGATGGGGGTTACGTAGATCGAGGCGTAGGCCATGATCCGGTTCCAATCGACCGAGTTCGGACCCATGAAGGTGGAGAGACCGACGCTTGCCGGTTGCAGCTCGACGTCCTGGATCAGCGACTTGGAGTAAACGAATTCGCCAAAGGCCTGCATGAAGATCAACAGCGCGCTGACAAGGATGCCGTTGCGGGCAAGCGGCAGCACGATGTGGATGAAGGCGCCGAAGCGGGAATTACCGTCCACGAGGGCGGCCTCTTCAAGCTCCGCCGGCACGTTCATGAAGGTGGCGCGCACCAGCACGACGAAGAACGGCATGGCCTTGGCGGTGATCGCCACGATGACGGCGATGCGCGGGTAATCCAGCAGGCCGATCTGCGAGAAACCGACAAAGATCGGGGTGACCATCAGGGAGGCCGGCAGAACCTGAAGCATCAGCACGAGGAACAGGCCGACATCGACCCACACACTGCGGTAGCGGGCCAGGACATAGGCGCAGCCCGAGCCGAGCGTGGCGATGAACAGGACGGCGCAGCTGGCGATGATCAGCGAGTTCTTCAGATAGGTCGCCATGTGGCGCTCGACCCAGACGCCGGCAAAGACGTCCCATTGCGGGTTCGGCGGCACGAAGCTCGGCGGTGCGGCAAACATCGCCGTGCTGGTTTTCAGCGCGGTCACATACATCCAGTAGAGCGGGAAGAGATAGATGGCTGCCAATACCAGACCGCAGGCGATCAGCAGGGTGTTTCGGGTTTTCGGGGTCATCCGCGCACCTCATGGCGGGTCGAGCGCACATAGAAGACGGCCGCGATGATGACGAGTGTAATCATCAGCACCGAAACGGTCGCGCCGCGTGCGAAATCGTATTCACGGAAGGAAAGCTGCCAGGCCCAGTACTGGGCGACGTTCGAGGAATTGTTCGGGCCGCCATCGGTGATCGCGGCAAACAGGTCGAACTGCTGGAGGGTGAAGATCAGGCCGAGCGACAGAAGCGCACCGATCGTCGGGCGCATCATCGGCAGCGTGATCGTGTAGAAGCGGCGGAATGCATTGGCGCCGTCAAGGCTTGCGGCTTCATAGAGATCCTTCGGAATGGCGGCGAGGCCGACCGAAAGCAGGATCATGTTGAAGGCGGTGCCGAACCAGATATTGGTGATGATCACGCTCCACAGCGCGAAATCCGGAGACGATCGCCAGAAGATCGGGTCGTCAATGACGCCGATCGACTGCAGGAAGAAGTTGATCACGCCGAAGTCGCCGGCCAGAAGCCAGTTCCAGATCGCGCCGGTCACAAGACCCGGCATGACCCAGGACACGAGAAACAGGCCGCGCAGATAGGTCGAGCCCGGAAACTGCATGTTGAAGAACAGCGCTAGGAAGAACCCGAAGAGGAATTGACCGCCGAGCGAGCAGAGCACGAAGATCAGCGTGTTGCCGAAGATCGGCCAGGCCTGCGGATCGGTCAGCACCGCGATATAGTTGTCGAGGCCGACAAAGGGACGAAAGAAGGTGCCGAGACTGAAGATGTCCACTTCCTGAAAGCTCATGATCACGTTGTAGACCAGAGCCGAACCGGAAATCGCGATCAGAAAGATGAGCGGAATGCCCACCAATAACAGATCGAAACCACGGCCATCCCAGAGCGTTGAGAGCGCCTTGCGCATTGTTGAAGCTCCCTTGGGCGATTAAACGGATGAAACCCGGGATATCAGGCAAGCCGGCCCCGTCCACGCCCTTTTTGGGGCGTGGCGGGCTATCCCGGGTTTCAGGAAAGGCAGATTACTTTCCGGTGATCTTGTCGATCTGGGCCTGGGCCTGGTCAAGCGCCTGCTGCGGCGTCTGCGAACCGGCGAGTGCCGACTGCAGGGCCGTCTGGATGGCCTTGGAGATCTTCGGCCATTCCGGGTGCGGGCCACGCGGCTGGGCGTACTGCATCTGCTCCAGGAAGACCTGCAGCGCTTCGTCCTTGGCCTCGTTGCCAGTCGGCGGGATCTCGATATCATTGCGGGCCGGGATCTGGCCGAAGCGCTCGAACAGATCCTTGTCCTGCTCCGCGAAGAACTCAAGCGCCTTGAAGGCTTCTTCCGGGTGCTTGGTGGAGGAGAAGATCACCCAGTTATAGTCGCCCATGGCAGACGAACGCTGCGCATCTTCCGACGGGATCGGCAGGAGGGAAACGCCCCAGTCGAATTCCGCCTCGTCGGCCGTGCGGTTGATTTCCCAGGGGCCGGAAATCGCCATCGCCGCATTGCCTGCGTTGAAGGTTGCCGTCGACGCCCACTGCGTGCGCGATACGGTATCCGGCGATGCCAGGCCTTCATCGAGAAGCGTCTTGAAGAAGGTAAGCGCCTCGACGCCGCCCTCGCCGTTGATGTTGTCATAGCTGCCGCCGGCCATCTGCACGAAGGGCAGGAACTGGAAAGTCCCTTCTTCCGAGGCCTTGGCCGAGAAGGCGACGCCGTAAACATCGTTTTCCGGATCGTTGAGGATCCGGGCATCCTCGATCAGTTCGTCCCAGGTCTTCGGCGGCTCGTCAATGCCGGCTTCCTCGAGCATGTCCTTGTTGTAGTAGAGCGCGATCGTGTTGGTCGCCTTCGGGACGCCGTAGATGCGGCCGTCCCAGGTGGCAGACGCCATCGGGCCTTCGAAATACTCGTCGACATTGATGATGTCCGACTGTTCGATCATGTCCGTCAGGTCCAGGAGGGCGCCGTTGGCGGCCAGCATCGCCGTGTCGGGATTGTCGACGGCGAAGATGTCCGGTGCACGGCCGACCGAATAGGCGCGCATCGCCTCGCTCATCAGGTCGGCGAAGTTGACCTCGCGGTAGACCACGTCGATATTGGGTTCGCTTTCGTCAAATTCGCGAGCGAGATCCGGCGTCGGCTGGCCGGTCTTGTCGACGGTCCAGATATTCAGCGTGACCGGTTCCTGCGCAAGCGTCGGAACAGCCGTTCCAAGGCTCAGGGCAGCAGCGGATACACACAGCATTAGTTTGGCGCGATTCATAAATTGCCTCCCGTATAGGTTTTTCCGGCCGTCCTCGGCCGGCTTCGGCGGATTTCGTTTTCTGGCGACCCGGTACCGCTTCTCTTCAGTTCCCGCAGACGCGGCTCCCTTTCGCGGTCATTGACTTTTCAGTCCCGAAATCGCTAAAACACGCTCCGTAAACGTTTACGACAATAGACACGGACCTGTTCTGCTGTCAATAGAGGTACGAACCTCAAAATTGGAGAGACCATGACGGGCATTCGTCAGCTCGCGAACCACCTGCAACTTTCGATTGGTACGGTCTCGCGTGCGCTGAACGGCAAGGCGGACGTGAATGCGCAGACGCGCGAGCGGGTTTTGAAGGCGGCGGTGGAGCTCGGTTATGTGCCCAACCAGTCTGGCCGAAGCCTCAGGAAGGGGACGACAAGCACGGTCGGCCTGATCCTGACGCAAGGCAACAGCCTGGGCGAGAACAACGACAACTTCTTTTTCGGGGTGATCCACGGCCTGCAGGCCGCATTGAAGAAACACAAGCTCGATCTGGTGCTTCTTCTGTGCGCGCGCGACGAGGATCCCGACAGTTTTCTCCAGCGCATGGTGGCCCAGCGCATCGTTGATGCGGTGATCCTGACGGCGACCCGCACGCACGATGAACGCTTCGATATATTGAGGCGTGCCAACATGCCGTTCGTGACGCTCGGACGCAGTGAAAGCCTTGGCGACGCCTCCTGGATCGACCTTGATTTTGAGGGGATTGCCCGCAGTTCTGTTGCGCGTCTGTGCCGACGGGGCCACCGGCGCATTGCGGTGGCCGTGCCGAATGTGGATGCCAATCTCGGCCCGCTGTTCCTGGAGGGCTACCGGCAGGGACTTGCCGATTGCGGCCTGCCGTTCGACGAGAACATCGTCTTTCATGCCGAGACCAGCGAGGAGGGCGGCTATGATGTCGCCGGCAAGGTGCTGGCAACCGAGGACCGGCCAACCGCGATCCTGCTGATCGCCGAACTGATGTCGGTCGGCCTCTATCGCCGGTTGGGGGAGGCGGGACTGACGCCCGGCCGCGACCTTGCCGTGATTGCCGAGCGCGAAAGCCCCGTGGGGCGTTTCCTGCTGCCGCGACTCACCTGTTTCCGGCTTGATCTCGATGCTCTGGGGCGCATGCTTGGAGAAATGCTGCTCGCCAATCTGCCGGCCTTTGCCGAGAACTACAAGGACGTGCCGAGAGGCAAGATCTGGCCGCTGGAACTGGTCGAAGGGGAAAGCGATCCGCCGCTCAGGCGCGAAGAGCGGTCTCGGCCGACCGGTTGATGGCGCTTTGGCCGGTCACGACACGGGGGCTTGGCCGCAAAAGATCAACCTCTTTGGGAGAGCGGGTCTTGTCAAACCCGCGTCAATTGCCATGGTGTCTTCAGCATTTTGAAAAGACGAAAGGCAGGCTTCCAATGGCGAATATTGCATTTCTCGGTCTGGGCGTGATGGGCTATCCGATGGCCGGTCATCTGGTCCGGAAAGGCCATCAGGTGACGGTCTATAACCGCACGGCGGCAAAGGCGGAAAAATGGACCGGCGATTACGAGGGATGCACGGCTGAAACGCCGGCCGCCGCCGCGAACGGCAAGGACATCGTTTTCTGCTGCGTCGGCAATGACGACGATCTGCGCGAGGTCGTGCTTGGCGAGAACGGCGCGCTTTCGGCCATGAAGGAAGGTTCGGTTTTCGTCGATCACACCACTGCCTCGGCCGAAGTCGCGCGCGAGCTTTATGCGGCCGCGAAGGAAAAGGGCATTGCCTTTGTCGACGCTCCGGTTTCCGGCGGCGAATCCGGCGCGGTGAACGGCGTCCTGACCGTCATGTGCGGTGGCGACGAGGCCGATTTCGAGCGCGCGCGACCGGTGATGGAAAGCTATGGCCGTTCGGTCAGGCGCGTCGGCGAGGCCGGCAGCGGGCAGCTTGCCAAGATGGTCAACCAGATCTGCATCGGCGGTCTGGTGCAGGCGCTGTCCGAAGGCATTCACTTTGCCCAGAAGGCCGGGATCGATGTCGACATCGTGCTTGACATCATCACCAAGGGTGCTGCCGGTTCCTGGCAGATGGAAAATCGCGGCGCAACGATGAACGAGGGCAAGTTCGATTTCGGCTTCGCCGTCGACCTGATGCGAAAGGACCTCGATATTTGCCTGACCGAGGCCCGCCGCAACGGCGCGTCGCTGCCGGTCACGGCCCTTGTCGACCAGTTCTATGCCGATATCCAGAAGGATGGCGGCGGCCGCTGGGATACGTCGAGCCTTATCAAACGGCTGAAATAAGGGCACGAGGCAGCCTGCGACCGGACGGGGAAACCACGATGCTGATTGCGCAGATCACCGATACGCATCTTGTTCTCGGCGGGCGAAAGCTTGCCGGGCGGTTCGATACCGAGGCCGCATTCGACCGCCTGATGCAAAGCCTTGCCGATCAGCCGGTGAAGCCGGACCTGATCCTGTTTTCAGGTGATCTGTGCGAAGACGCGGGAGAGGCGGAATGCCTTCATATCGGCCGGGCGCTCCGGTCGCTCGGCATTCCGGCGCTGGCGGTTCCGGGCAATCACGATGCCCGCGCGCCGATGCTGAAGGGGCTTGAAGGCATGGTGGGGGAGACAGGCTCCGGGCATCTCTGCATCGAGGATGCCGCTCATCCCGTCACCATACTGGGCCTTGATACGCTGGTGGACGGCGCGCCGCAGGGCGCGCTTTGCACCGCGCGGCTCGCATGGTTGGAAGGCGCGCTGAGCCGGAACAGCGGTGAGGAGGTTCTGATCTTCATGCATCACCCGCCGATCGACACGGGCCAGCGCAATATGGATGCGATCGCGCTTGGCGAAGGATGTGCGCGTTTCGCGGAACTCGTTGCCGGGCATGGCGGCATCAAGGCGATTCTCTGCGGTCACATGCACCGGGCGATCACCGGCAGCCTTGCAGGCGTGCCGGTGTTCATTGCGCCATCCGCGTCGCACCAACTGGCGCTCGACCTGCGCGAAAACCAGCCCTACCGCTTTTCCGGTGATCCGGCGCAATACGCGCTTCACATCGTCGAGCCGGGAAAGTCAATCGTCAGCCATCTCGTAACGGTGTAGGCGGAAAGCTCAGGCCCCGCCGCGCGCCGCCCAAAGCGCTCCCCGGCGGATGATCTCGGTCACCTGCGGCACCTGCAGGTCGGCAAGCTCATGGCCGATGGAGCAGTAGAAGACGCGGCCCTTGTCCCAGCGGCGCTTCCACACGACGGGGATGACCGTGCCCTCGATCCACCAGAGATGGTCGCCGGAAAAGGTCGTGGTCGCGAGAACCTCGTTCGACGGGTCCGTCAGCATGTAATACTGCTCGGAGCGCAGCCGGAAGCTCCTGATGCCCGCGACGATCGGGTCGGCGGGTCGGCAGATGGTGACATCGTAGTCGATATAGTCCTCGCGCGGCTGCAGGTTGTCGGGCCAGCCGGGCGGGTGGGCGACGAACTGGCCGCCGATGAGGAAATGATAGGTCGGCCGATCGCGAAAGGCATCGCCCATATGACCGTGCCAGCCGGCAATGCCGCAACCATCGCCGATCAGCTTCAGCAGGCCGTCTTCCTGCGGCTTGGTCATCGTGCCGAATTCCTCGCGGTGGCCGGAGCGCGCCGATGACCAGATCGGGGTGATGAGGTCGACGCCGGCGAGGTCGCCCGGCCGTTCGAGCGGCTCCATCGTGTCGTAGACATCGACGCTGAAGCCGTTTTCCTTGAGCAGATCGGCATACCAGTCCGAGAATTCGCTCGGCGCGTGGCCTTCCCAGCCACCGACAAAAAGGACGGCCTTCATGTCTTTTCCTTTCGCATGAAATTGAGGATCGAGGCCATGTCGCGGGCGCCATAGCCGGCGCGCTCGGCCTCATTCAGTTTCTCGAGCGTCACAAGCCCCTGCGGCATGGCGGTGCCGAATTGGTCCGCAAGCGCCGCCGTGACTTCCATGTCCTTGCGGGCAAGGGCAACCGTAAACGTCACGTCATGGGCGGTTTCATTGAGATAGAGCGGGCGGCGGTATTTCAGCATCGGAGCCGCCGCCGCCGAGGCCTCGATCACGTCAAAGGCCGCTTCCGGGGCAATGCCCGCTGCCTCCGCAAGCGTCATGGCTTCGGCAAGCGTCTGGTTGATGCCGTGGATCAGGGAATTGACGGAGAGCTTCATCACCGCGCCGCGGCCGCTTTCTCCGAGTAAAATGGTCCTTTTGCCGAGCGCATCGAACACCGGAAGGAGCGTCGCGCCAGTTTCGGCGTCGCATCCGGCCATGATCAGCAGAGCCGCATCTTCGGCCGCCTTTGTCGCGCCGGAAACGGGCGCGTCGATCACTGTTGCGCTCTCGGGGGCCGTCAAAGCCAGGCGGGCGATATGATCGGGGCTCATCGTACCCATCTCGACAAACCATCGCGCGCGCTTGCCGGCAAACAGCCCGTCCTCGCCAAAATGCACCGTCTCGGAAGCGGCATCGTCCGCCAGCATGGTGATGACGACGTCAGCATCGTCCGCCAGTTCCCGCGGCGTTTCAGCCGCGCGCGCGCCGGTCTCCGTCGCAAAGCCCGTCGCCTTGCCGGCGGAACGGTTCCAGACGGTCACGTCATGTCCGGCGCGCACCAGATTGCGCGCCATCGCCGCGCCCATGCGGCCAAGCCCTGCAAATCCGATCCGCATCAGCCCGCCTTCTCGACCTCGAGGCCGGAAATGGCCTGGATCAGCCTGTCTTCGGATACCTCTTCGGCTGTGAAGATCTCGGTGATCCGGCCGCTATACATGGCGACGATCCGGTCGGAGACATGCAGCACCTCCGGCATTTCCGAACTGATGACGATGACTGCGTAGCCCTGACGGGCGAGCGCCCGGATGAGGTTGTGGATCTCCGATTTCGAGCCGACATCGATGCCGCGCGTCGGCTCGTCCACGATCAGGATATCGGGATGCATGGAGAGCCATTTGCCGATGACGATCTTCTGCTGGTTGCCGCCGGAAAGATTGCCCGCGAGTTGCCGCCAGCCGGGCGTGCGGATATCGAGCTTGTCGCGATACTGGTCGAAGATGGCGATCTCCGCGCCGTCCGAGACGAAAGGCCCGGCGGTTAGATCGCCGACCTGCGGCAAGGTCATGTTGTCGCGGCAGTTCATGCCGAGCACCAGGCCCTGGCCCTTGCGGTCTTCCGGCACCAGCGAGATGCCGTTCCTGATCGCGTCGATCGGCGAATGCAGCTTCACCGGCTTGCCCTGCAGCAGAATGCGCCCGCCGCTCGGCTCGCGAAGGCCAAAGAGCGTTTCGGCGATTTCCGTGCGGCCGGCGCCGACGAGGCCGTAAAAGCCGACGACCTCGCCCCTTCGGACATCGAAGCTGATATCGCGAAAAAGCCCGTTGCAGGAGAGGTTCTCGACAGCGAGCGCGACCTCGCCCAGCTGTACATGTTCGTGGTTTCGGGTGAGGTCGAGCGAGCGGCCGATCATCAGCCGGGTGATCTCGTCCTCGTTCGTTTCCGCCGTCACCAGCGTGCCCCGGCACTCGCCGTCGCGCAGGACGGTGATGCGGTCGGTGATGTTGAAGATCTCCTCCATGCGGTGGGAGATATAGATGATGCCGACGCCCTGGGCTTTCAGGTCGGCGATCACATCGAAGAGCACGACCTTTTCCGCATCCGTCAGCGATGCCGTCGGCTCATCGAAGATCACAGCCTTGGCGTCGACGGTCAGCGCGCGGGCGATTTCCACCATCTGCTGGTTGGCGATGGAGAGTTCGCCGACGCGGGTTTCCGGCGTAAACCCCGTCCTCAGCTTGTCGAGGATCGCCTGCGTGTCGTCATGCAATCGCTTCCAGTCAACAAGGCCGAACCGCTTCAGCGGCAATTCGCCGAGGAAGATGTTTTCCGCCACCGTGAGCTCGGTTGCGAGGCTGAGTTCCTGGTGGATGAAGACGACGCCCTTGGATTTCGCTTGCAGCGGCGAGGTCATCACCACCGGCTGCTCGTCGATCAGGATGCGGCCGCCGTCCGGCTGGTGAATGCCGCCGAGCACCTTCATCAGCGTCGATTTGCCCGCGCCGTTTTCGCCGACAAGCGCATGGACCTCGCCGGGGCGGATGTCGAGCGAGACGCCGTCGAGCGCACGCACGCCCGGAAAGGTCTTGACGATATTGTCGAGTCTCAGCGTCGGTTTGATGTCACTCATATCCTGAGCTCCCCTCTGCCCTTGCGGTTCAACTGGCGGTCCAGAAACAGGACGGCGATGAGAATGAGCCCGATGACCAGGTTGACGGTTTCGGTATCCGCGCCGATATAGCCGAGGCCCTTGCGCAGAAGCTGGATGGCGATGACGCCGCCGAAGGTGGAGAGGATCGAGCCCGAACCGCCGGCAAGCTTGGTGCCGCCGAGGACCACCGCAGTGATCGCCCACAATTCATAAAGCTCACCGTCATTGGGGTTCACCGAGCCGCTTTCGGAGTAGAACACCACGGCGCTCAATGCCGCGAGAAAGCCGATCAGGATGAAATTGCGCAGGAAATGCGGGCCGACGCGGATGCCGGCATTGATCGCCGCCTCGCGATTGTCGCCGATCGCATAGGCATTGCGGCCATGCACGGTCTTCGTCATCACCAGCCAGATGATGGCGGTGACGGCGAGGAAGAACCAGCTTGCGGTGTGGATGCCGAGAAACTGCGCTTCGGCGAAATCAACCAGTGTCCAGTTAAGATGCGAGGTCGGGTTCTCGCCGTTATACATGAACACGAGGCCGCGATAGCCGAGCATGGCGCCGAGCGTGACGATGAAGGCGTCAACGCCGGTTTTCCAGACGATGAGGCCGTTGAGCCCACCGAGGACGGCGCCCGTCAGAAGCGCCAGCGCCCAGGAGACCGGGATCACCCAATCGCCGAGGCTTGCAAAGATCGGCCATGTCATCGAATCCAGCATGACGATGCCGGCGAGCGCGAAGGTCGCGCCGACGGAAAGGTCGATATTGCCGTTGATCATGATCACCGTCATGCCGATGGCGATGATGCCGATCGGGACCGACTGCTTCAGAAGCAGCAGCATGTTGTCGAAATCCATGAAGGCGGTGTCCGACAGCGACAGGAAGTGCCCGGCGACGGAGAAGAAGATCAGCTCGACGAGGATGAAACCCCAGATCGCGCCCTGCTTGATGTATTTGCTGTAGCTCTGGCTGGTCATGGTCATCTCCTCACGCAATCGGCGACCAGAGACGGCCGCGCTTGGCGGCGATATCGAGCCAGACCGCAAGAATGATGATCACCCAGGTGACGACATACTGGACGTAGAACTGCAGGCCGGCGAGCAGAAGTCCATTCTGGATAAAGCCGAGGATCAGCACGCCGATGACGGTCTTGAACACGGTGCCGGATCCGCCGAGCAGCGACGCGCCGCCGAGGATGACGGCCGCCAGAACCTCCAGTTCCATCCCCTGGCCGACCGTGTTCTGGCTGCCGAGCGAGCGGCTGGCCTGGATGAGGCCGGCGGTCGCCACGCAGAAGGAGGAGATCAGATAGGTGAAGAACACGATACGGGCGCGCGGAATGCCGGAAAAGGTCGCCGCAACTCCGTTGCCGCCGACGGCATAGACCTTGCGGCCGAAGGGCGTCTTGGCAAGCAGCAGGGCAAGAATGATGGCCAGACCCGCGAAGATGACGATCGGGGAGGGGATGCCGAGAATGTCGCCCTGGCCGAAGACGGAAAACCAGGTGTGTTCCTTGTCGGCGATATCCATATTCTTGCCGCCGGAATAGGTCAGCGTCAGGCCGTAGATCGCCGACAGCATGCCGAGCGTGACGATCAGCGAGTTGAGCCGGAGGTAACCGATCAGGAAGCCGTTGAAGGCGCCGAGCGCCAGCGTCATCGCATACATCGCCGGAATGCCGAGAACCGGGCCGAGCCTGTCATGCAGGTCGAGCACGACAATGGTGGAAAAGGACATCATCGAACCGACGGACAGGTCGAGATTGCCGCCGATGACGACGAAGGTGACGCCGAGCGCGATGACGCCCAGAATGGCCGAGGAGCGGATCACGCCCAGAATATTGTCCGGCGCGACAAAGCGCTGGTTGATCAGGGCAAAGCCGATCATGAACACCACGAAGGCGATCAGGATCCCTTGCCGGGCCAGCAATGCGCCCACGTCTTTTCGCGTAAAATTCGCCACAAGCTCCTCCCAAAGCTTCGGTTACCAGGCCATTTCGGGCGTTATTCGCCCTTGTCTTCGCATGCGCGCTTCAAACGAGCGTCATGCCGCCGTCGATCATGACTACCTGCCCGGTCATGTAATCGCTGTCGGGCGAGGCGAGAAAGGTGGTCGTGCCGGTAATGTCGTCCGGCCGGGCCACCTTGCCGCGCAGAATGTCGGCGGAAAATTCGGCCATGGCCTGGCCGGGCTTTTCCGCCGCGCCAATCTCCATCAGATCGCGGTCGACCTGTTCCCACATTTCCGTTGCCACCACGCCGGGCGCAAATCCGGTTACGGTGATGTTGTGTTTGGCCAGATCGCGCGCGCCGGACTGGATCAGCGATATCACGCCCGCCTTCGATGCGCAGTAGGGCGCGACATTGTCGAAGCCCTGCCTGCCGGCGATCGAGGTCGTGTTGATGATCTTGCCGCCGGTCCTCTGGCTGATCATCTGCCGCGCCGCCTCCTGCATGCCGATCAGGCAGCCGAGACCGTTGACGGACATGATGAAATTCCAGTTCTCCTCGGTCACGTCGAGAAAATTCATCGGCCGGTTGACGCCGGCATTGTTGAACTTGACGTCGAGCTTGCCGAAGACCGAAACCGCATGGGCGATCATCGCGCGCACCTGTTCGCGCTTCGTCACGTCGACGATGGCATGGGTAACCCGCCCGCCGTTTCGCGCGGCGCGGTCCCGGTTCTGCTCCTCGACCGCCTTGAGGCTTTCGCCGTTGATGTCGGCAAAGCAGACATCCGCGCCCTCGTCGAGCAGCGCTTCGCCAATCGCGCGGCCGATACCGCGCGCCGCTCCCGTCACGATGCAGGAACGTCCAGAGACACGACCCACTGAGCCTCTCCCGTTATTTGATGTTTGGTTGATTTGGAAAAGGCGGGGGCGCGGGCCTTGCGCCCGGCCCCGCCGCAATCAGGGATAAGGCTTAGAACACCGGCTTGGTGAACTGGTCCATATTGTCCTGGGTGATCTTGGGCGTGTCGAAATAGTTGAGGAAGGGCACGTCCTTGCCGTCGAGCACGTCGATTGCCGTCTGCAGCGCGGCCTCGGCGTCATCGACCGGCGACTGGTAGATCGAGCCCCAGTAATCGCCGTTTTCCATGGCCTCGTAGCCGACGGAGAAGTTTGTCGCGCCGACGAAGATGATGCCGTCGCGGCCGGCGGCCTTGGCGGCGTTGAGCGCGCCGACGCCCATATTGTCGTCGCCGGCATAGACGCCGTCGATGTCGTCATATTTGACGAGGAAGGCTTCCATCACCTTCTGCGACTTTTCCCGGTTCCAGTCGCCGGGCTGCGTTTCCATCAGCGTCACGTTCGGGCAGACTTCCGGAAGGCGATCCTCAAAGCCCTTGGCGCGCTCGATCGCCGTCGTATAGCCCGGCTGGCCGGAGATCTGCACGATCTTGGCTTCATCGGCGATGCCCATGTCCTTGAACTTGTCGCACATGATCTCGGCCGAGCGCGCGCCCTGCGTGATGTTGTCCGGGCCGGAGAAGGAAGCGACGAAATCGAAGCCCGGCTCCGCGATGTTGGAATTGGTGACGATCACCGGAATACCGGCCTTGTGGGCCTTGCGCACGGCCGGAATGACGGCCTCGCCATTGGTCGGCCAGATGATGATGGCGTCGACCTTCTGCTGGATCAAGTCTTCCACCTGGGCGATCTGACGGGCGACGTCGCCGCCTGCGTCGAGGACAACGGTTTCGACGTCGGGGTTGGCGTCGGCCGCGTTGATGAAGGCCTGCTCATAGGTCGTCTGATAGCTGTCAACGCCGACATTGTTCTGCGTGATGCCGATCTTGTAGCTCTCGGCGGATGCGGCGCCTGCAAGGGCGAGCCCCGCAATCGCGGTCGTTGCGGCCAAGGTCAGCCTGGCTGAAAATCTCATATTCCGTTCCTCCCAAACGATAAAATGAATGCATTGCCTCGGCCCTCCGGCAACCGGTCGGGCCTCTCCCGGGCAATGGGCTTTCATACACCACTAATTCGGCGGCAATGGACCTGCCTAAAATATCCAGAATGAATTTTTAATTATCCGTATTGGATTTTTTAGCGATATTTCAGGATCGCGGTTTTGGACAAATAGAGAGGACAACAAATGGCATCGCCAACGAGGCGCAGACCGGAGCACGGTTTGCCGGGACAGATGAATCAGGATATCGCACAAAATATTCAAAATGGATATGGCGCTGCCGTGGCCGGCGGAGCGGAGGCAAAACCTTCCGTTTCCGCCGAGCTGGAGGCCGTCGTGCGGTTCATGGAAGATGTGCTGGTCGAGGTCGATGACGCCACCACGCCGAACGCCCCCAACCCCTATCTCAACATGTGCCTGCATCTTCTGCGCCGGCATCTGGAAGGGCGGATGGTGATCCCCTCGTCGATCATCGCGGCCTCCGGCGTTCCTTACGCGACGGCGACGCGCAAGCTCACCGAACTGCTGGAATCGGGCGCGGTCGAACAGCGCCCGCGTTCGAAATCCGGCAAGAGCGTTTCCCTGCACCCAAGCCCGGAAATGCTGGACAACTGGTGCCAGCTTGCCCGTCGCATCCATCGTCTGGCGGCCGTGCGTTTCGGCGCCGACGGCTTCACCCAGGAGAACGCGGACTATTATTTCGGCGGCTCGTACCAGCCTGGAAAGATGCTGATCGGCCCGCCGCAGGCGCTGCCGACGCCGATGAAGCTTTCGGGCGGCCTGCGCATCCTCGTCCATGGCGACCCGACCTTCATGGTGATGAGCAATCTGAAGCGCCAGTTCGAGCATCTGGTCGGCTGCAATATCCATCAGCGCGCCTTTTCGATCGACCGTCTGCGCGGCGAGGCGCTGCGCAATGCCGAACGCGCCGTCAGCCGCTACGATCTGATCGCCGTCGACCTGCCCTGGCTTGGCGAATTCGTCAAGAAGGGCGTTCTGCGGCCGCTGCCGTCCATCATGGATCTCGACAGGCTCGACCCCGGTGATTTTCACACGGCCGGCTGGCGCGCCGCTCATTGGGACGGCGTGGCCTATGGCGTGCCGAGCCAGACGACGCCCGAGCTGTTCTTCTATCGCCGCGACCTGTTCGCGGAAGCCGCCCTTGAGCCGCCGGAAACCACGGAGGCCGTACTCGAGGCTGCCGCCCGGCTGCACGAGCCGCGCATGGGCGTCTACGGCATTGCCTGGAACGCCGCGCGCGGAACGGCGCTCGGCCACACCTTCATGATGACCTGCGCCGATTTCGGCCAGCCGATCATCAACCTGAAGGAAATCGCCGGCGGTTTCGACGCCGACCATCTGGAGCGCGATGATCTTCATCCGACGATCGACACGCCGAAGGCGCTCGAAGCCGCGGAATATCTGCTGGCGCTGATGGAATTCTCGCCGCCCGACATCCTGTCCATGTCCTGGTACGAGCGCGTGCGGCCCTATGCCGAGGGCAAGGTGGCGATGGCCTATGGCTATACGCTTCTGGCGCCCTATTTCGAGCTCGATCCGCAATCGCCCGCCTTCGGCAATACAGGCTATCTGCCGCATCCGCACGGGCCGGGCGGCACGCCGATCGCGCCGGTCGGCGGCTACGTCTTCGGCGTTCCCGCCAACCTGCCGGAGGAGCGGGTGGACGAGGCTGTCGAGGCGCTGGTCGCCTTCACCTCGCCGGAAGCGCAGAAACTTTTCATCCAGAACGGCAGCCGCACCGCGCCGCGCTATTCCGTCGGTTCCGACCCGGAAGTGCGCCGCCTGTCGCCGATCTTCGAGAGCGTCGACCAGATGTCCTGGCGCGACGAGCTGCAGTTCTGGCCGCGCCCGCCGATCCCGGAAATTTCCGACATCATCCAGATTTGCGGCCATGAGCTGCACGACATGCTGCGCGGCATCGTCAGTCCGAAACAGGCCCTTTCGCGCGCTCAGACGCGCGCGGAAGAGGCCATGCGAAAACGCGTCACATAGGCTCTTTGCAAAGTCAAAGGGCCGGTCAACACGGGAGGAGAGACCATGGACCCCAATCGCCTCAAAGGCAAAAACATCCTGATCACAGGCGGCGCCCAGGGCATGGGCGCGACCAATGCCGAGCATTTCGCCGAGCAGGGCGCCAATGTCTGCATCGGCGATCTTGACCTCGAACTGGGCAAGGCACTCGCTGACAAGATCAACGCCGCCGGCAACGGCCAGGCGATTGCGGTGAAGATGGATGTGACGAGCCGTGATGACAATGAGGCGGCGGTTGCCGCCACCGTCGAGGCCTTCGGCATGATCAATGTCGGCCTGTTCAATGCCGGGGTCAACAAGCCGAAATTCTTCATGGACATCGATGAGGACAATTGGGACTTCATCATGAACGTCAACACCAAGGGCATGTGGCTCGGCATGCAGGCGGTGGCCCGGCAGATGATCAAGCAGGGCAAGCAGGAGCATGTCTACAAGCTGATCAATGTCGGTTCGGTCGCGTCGCGCAAACCGCTTTACGATGTCACCGTTTACTGCACCTCGAAATATGGCTGCCTGGCGCTCACCCATTGCGGCGCGGTCACGCTCGCCGAGCACAATATCACCGTCAACGGCTATGCGCCGGGCGTGGTCAAGACGCCGCTCTGGGCGCAGCTCGACAAGGATCTGGTCGAGATGGGTTTCAAGCAGAAGGAAGGCCAGGCTTTCGAAGACCTCGCGGAGAATGCTCTGGCGCTGAAAAAGGTCTCCTATCCCGACGACGTGAAGGGTACGGCCGCATTCCTCGCCAGCCACGACAGCGACTACATGACCGGCCAGATGATCCATATCGATGGCGGCTGGGTGATCCAGTAGCGCCGCGACGCCCCGATTTTCTGACCATCCATTTCAAACATGCGGGCAGGTGAAGGCCTCGCCCGACGGAGGATATTATGAACCGCGCACTGACACCCAATGTGCTCACCCCGCAGGACCTTCAGCCCAACTGGAACTGGGAGGGGCGGCTTCCCGCATGGGGCCATACGTCCGTCGATTTCGAACGCCGCGTCGATCATGACCGGCTGAGGCGCTACCGCCTGTCGCGCACCCGCCAGGCGCTGAAGAACAGCGATGCGGGCTCGCTGCTGCTCTTCGACGTCAACAATATCCGCTATGTCTCCGCCACCAAGATCGGCGAGTGGGAACGCGACAAGATGTGCCGCTTCTGCCTGCTGACGGGCGATGACGCGCCTTATGTCTGGGATTTCGGCTCCGCCGCCGTGCATCACCGCAAGTTTTCCGACTGGCTGGTGCCGGATCATTGCCGGGCGGGCGTCGTCGGCATGCGTGGCACCATCCCGCCCTCCTTCGGGCTGATGCGGAAATATGCCGAGGAGATCGCCGGTCTCATCCGCGATGCGGGCATGGCCGATATGCCGGTCGGCGTCGACTATGCCGAAACCGCCATGTTCGAGGCGCTGAAGGCTGCAGGCATCAACGTCGTTGACGGCCAGCAGATCATGCTGTCGGCGCGCGAGATCAAGAACTGGGACGAGATCCAGCTTCTCACCCAGGCCGCCAGCATGGTCGATGGCGTCTATCACATGATCTACGAGGAGCTGAAACCGGGCGTGCGCGAGAACGAGATCGTCGCGCTGTCCAACAAGATGCTCTATGAAATGGGCTCCGATGATGTGGAGGCGATCAACGCCATTTCCGGCGAGCGCTGCAATCCGCATCCGCACAATTTCACCGACCGGCTGTTCCGGCCCGGCGATCAGGCCTTCTTCGATATCCTGCAGAGCTATCAAGGCTACCGCACCTGCTATTACCGGACCTTCAATATCGGCCGCTCGACGCCTGCCCAGGTCGATGCCTATGTGAAGGCGCGCGAATGGATCGATGCGTCGATCGCGCTGATCAAGCCGGGCGTGACCACGGATGTGGTGGCCAAGGCATGGCCCAAGGCGGAAGAATTCGGCTTTCCGGACGAACTGTCCGCTTTCGGCCTTCAGTTCGGCCATGGTCTGGGGCTGGCATTGCACGAGCGCCCGATCATCTCGCGGGCGGTGTCGCTCGACAACCCCATGGAAATCCAGACCGGCATGGTGTTCGCGCTGGAAACCTATTGCCCGGCCGCCGACGGCTTCTCCGCCGCCCGCATCGAGGAGGAGGTCGTCGTCACCGACAAGGGGTGCGAGGTGATCTCGCTGTTTCCGGCAGAAGAACTGCCGATCGCCAACCGGTATTGAGGCGGGAAACGTCATGAGCGCTTCAGACAACAAGCATAATCGCGAGGACTATCTGCGCATGTACCGGCAGATGGTCCGCATCCGCACCTTCGAGGATAATGCCAACCAGCTTTATCTCTCCGCCAAGATGCCGGGGCTGACGCATATGTATTCCGGCGAGGAGGCGGTTGCCGTCGGCATCTGCGAGGCGTTGACCGACAGCGACCGGATCACCTCCACCCATCGCGGCCACGGCCATTGCGTTGCCAAGGGGGCAGAGTTCCAGGCGATGTTCTGCGAACTCCTCGGCAAGGAGGAAGGCTATTGCCGGGGCAAGGGCGGGTCGATGCACATCGCCGACCAGAGCCACGGCAATCTCGGCGCCAATGCCATCGTCGGCGGTTCCATGGGTATTGCCACCGGCTCGGCGCTCCGCGCCAAGCTGCAGAAATCCGACGACGTGACGGTCTGCTTCTTCGGTGACGGGGCAACGGCGCAGGGTCTTCTGTACGAGGTCATGAACATGGCGGCGCTCTGGAACCTGCCGGTGATCTATGCCTGCGAGAACAACGGCTATTCGGAGTATACGGCAACGGCCGAGATCGCGGCCGGCTCGATCACCGATCGGGCGCGGGCCTTCGGTATCGAGGCCTTCGAGGTCGACGGGCAGGATGTTCTCGCCGTCAACGAGCTGGCCCGCGAACTTGCCGCGCGCTGCCGTCGCGGCGAGGGGCCGTTCTTCATCGAGCTGCAGACCTATCGCTATCACGGTCACCATGTCGGCGACATCAACCGCGAATACTACCGTTCCAAGGCCGAGGAGAAGGAATGGAAGGAAAACCGCGATCCGATCGAGAAATTCTCGAAGTGGCTGACCGGTGAGGGGATTGCTTCGAGCGAGGAGCTTGAGGCCCTGAAGGCCGAGATCCGCGACGATGCGGCGGCCGCCGTCGACTATGCGCTGAAGGCGAAATACCCGGACGCGCACGAAGTCGACATGCACGTCTTTGCGGACTGAGGAGGAAAATCCATGCGAAAGATCACGCTTTCCCAGGCCGTGAACGAGGCGTTGGCGGAGGAACTGCGCCGCGACCCCACGACCTTCATCATCGGCGAGGATATCGCCGAGGCGGGCACGCCGTTCAAGGTGTTGTCGGGTCTTGTGGAGGAGTTCGGAACCGAGCGGGTTATCGATACGCCGATTGCCGAACCGGGCTTCATGGGGCTTGCCGTCGGTGCGGCGATGACCGGGGCGCGGCCGATCGTCGATTTGATGTTCGGCGACTTCCTGTTCCTGATCATGGACCAGCTTTGCAACCAGGCGGCCAAGATCCACTACATGTCCGGCGGCAAGCTCAACGTGCCGCTGGTGGTGCGCACCAATCTGGGGGCGACGCGGCGTTCTGCCGCGCAGCACTCCCAGTCGCTGCATGCGCTTGTTGCCCATATTCCGGGCCTGAAGGTGGCTCTTCCCTCGTCGGCCTATGAGGCCAAGGGGCTGATGAAGACGGCGATCCGCGACAACAATCCGGTCGTCATCTTCGAAGACAAGCTGATGTATAACGACAAGGCAGAGGTGCCGGAGGAGGAATATCTGATCCCCTTCGGCGAGGCCGCGGTCCTGCGCGAGGGCCGGGATATCACGCTGGTTGCCACCTCTTCCATGGTGCAGGCGGCGCTTGCCGCGGCCGACCTTCTGGCAAAGGAAGGCATTTCGGCGGAAGTCATCGATCCGCGCACCATCGTGCCGTTGGACGAGGAAACCATCCTCAACTCGGTGAAGAAGACGTCCCGGGCGATGGTGATCGACGAGGGGCACCAAAGCTTCGGCATCACCGGCGAGATCGCCAGCCGCATTTCCGAGAAGGCCTTCTATCACCTCGATGCGCCGGTCTTGCGCATGGGGGCGATGGATGTGCCGGTGCCGTTCTCGCCGGCGCTGGAGGATATCACCGTGCCGACGCCGGAACGGGTGGCGGAGAAGGCGCGGCTTTCTGTCCGCGGGGAGCTTTTCCATGCCGCATGATGTGATAATGCCCGCGCTCGGCATGGCGCAGGACACCGGCAAGATCGTCCGCTGGCTGAAGAAGAGCGGCGAGCCCGTTTCTTCCGGCGAGGCGATCATGGAGGTGGAGACCGACAAGGCGGTGATGGAGGTCGAGGCGGCTGCCGATGGCTTTCTGAGCGCCGTTTCGGCGGGTGACGGTGACGACGTGCCGGTGGGTTCCGTCGTGGCCGTGATCGTCGAGAGTGCCGACGACGTTCAGGAGGCCATGTCCGGCGAAGCGCCTGAAGCGAACGCAAAGGAGGACGCCGGAAAGGCCGGAGAGGAAACCCTGCCGGAGGGCGCGGAGATCATCATGCCCGCGCTTGGCATGGCGCAGGATACCGGGCTGATCGTCAACTGGTGCAGGGAACCGGGCGACAAGGTCTCCGCAAGCGATATCCTGCTGGAGGTCGAGACCGACAAGTCGGTCATGGAGGTCGAGGCCGGCCATGACGGCTATGTCGCCGCCATTCTGGCCGAGGCGAACGAGGCCGTTCCCGTCGGCTCGGTGATCGCGTTGATTTCGGCTGAAGAACCGGAAAGGCCGGTGCGGCGCAGCGCCAAAGCCGCGCCTCAGCCACAGTCGGCTCCTGCCGCAAAAGCGGAAGACGCGGCATCAGACAATAGCAAGGCACCGTCGAAGCCCAAGGCGCCAGCGAAACCCGTCGCCCCGGTCGAGGGCCGCATCCTTGCCTCGCCGAAAGCGCGGCGGCTTGCGCGGGAGCAGGGCCTTGATCTGGCGCGGCTTGCCGAGGAGGGCGTGGCCCAGCCCTATCATGCGTCCGACCTTGAAATCCTGCGCGGATTGGGGGCACGGGTAGGCACTTCGCCTGCTGCTGTCCCGGCGGCCGTGCCGCTGCATATCGAGGCGCGGGTTCCGGCCTCAGGCTTTTCGGCCCTTATGGACTGGCTTCGGAAGGAGACAGTCGATGCGCCGTCGTCGTCCCGGATCTGGCTCGGCTTCGCCTCCGCCGCCCTGCGCAGCGCCGACGCGAGGGACAGGATCGTTGCCGGCATCGAGATGCCGGGCGGGTCAATAATGCGCTTTGCCAATGCGGACCGCATGCGCCTTGGCGCGACACTCGAGGAAGCCGAAGAGGGTGATGCGGACATCATCCTGCGCGACCTGACGGGCTCCGCGGTGACCCGCGCCACGGCCCGGGCCGAAACAGCGCCGGTTTTGACCATCGGCCGCGACCGTGACGATTTCATTATCGGGCTCGACTATCACGACGGCCAATTGAGCGAGGCGGCGGCCCTTGCTTTCGTGACCGGTTTTGCCGGTCGTATCGACGAGCCGCTGCGCCATCTTCTTTGAACATCGGAGCCATGTGATGGACCATACCAATCTCTATATCGACGGAAACTGGCGCGAGGCCGCAAGCGGCGAGCGCTTCGACGTCGTCAACCCGGCCACCGAAGAGGTGATTGCCTCCGTCGCCTCCGCCGACATCGCCGATGCCGATCTGGCGCTTGATGCCGCCGAAAGGGCGATGGCCGAATGGCAGGCGAAAAAGCCGCGCGAACGCTCCGAGATCCTGCGCAGGGCCTGGGAATTGATGACCGCGCGACTGGACGATTTCGCCCGCCTGATCACGCTGGAAAACGGCAAGGCGCGGGCCGATGCCATGGGCGAGGCGACCTATGCGGCCGAGTTCTTCCGCTGGTTCGCCGAAGAGGCCGTCAGGGCCGACGGGCTGATCACCCATGCCCCGGCATCCGGCGCGCGCATCGTCGTGCAGCACAAGCCGGCGGGCATTTCGGTTCTGGTGACGCCCTGGAACTATCCGGCGGCCATGGGCACGCGCAAGATCGCGCCGGCGCTGGCGGCAGGCTGCGCGGTGATCATCAAGCCGGCAACGGAAACGCCGCTCACCATGCTGGCGCTGATGCCGCTTCTGGAAGAGGCCGGCGTGCCGAAGGGGCTGGTCAACGTCCTGCCGTCGAGACATTCCGGCCGGATTGTCGACCACATGCTGCATGATCCGCGCGTGCGCGTGGTCTCCTTCACCGGCTCCACCGGGGTCGGGCGCACCTTGCTCAAATCGGCTGCCGATCAGGTGGTCAAGCCGGCGATGGAGCTCGGCGGCAACGCGCCGCTGCTGGTGTTCGAGGATGCCGATATCGACAAGGCGGTCGCAGGCGCCATGCTGGCGAAGATGCGCAATCTCGGCGAGGCCTGTACGGCAGCGAACCGGTTTTACATTCATGAAAAGGTCAGCGCTGAATTCACGGAAAAATTCACGGCCGCCATGGCCGCGCTGAAACTCGGCAACGGCCTGGAAGATGGCATCGATGTCGGGCCGCTGGTCAACGCATCGACCCGGGACAAGGTCGCGGGCTTCGTCGAGGATGCCGTGGCGAAGGGCGCGAAAATCGAACTTGGCGGAACGCGGCCGAACGGCAAGGGGTTTTTCTATCCCCCGACCGTGCTGTCGAACGTCCCCGAAACCGCTGACTGCGTCCATCACGAAATTTTCGGTCCCGTCGCGGCGCTACAGACCTTCAGTGACGAGGAAGACGTGATCAGGCGCGCCAATGACACCGAGTACGGGCTGGTGGCCTATGTCTTCTCCGAGGACATGAAGCGCGCCATGGGCGTCTGCGAACGGCTGGAATACGGCATGGTCGGCCTCAATCGCGGCCTCGTCTCCGATCCGGCGGCCCCCTTTGGCGGGGTCAAGCAGTCCGGGCTCGGGCGCGAGGGCGGGCATGAGGGCATGCTCGAATTCATGGAAACCCAGTATATCTCGGCGGAATGGTGACATGAGCGACAAGGATTTCATCGCAAGCCCGGCCGTCGTGGCCTATGCCGGACGCAAGGGCGTCGACCTTTCCGATGTGGCCCGAAAATCGGGTCGCACCAATCTGGCGCGCGAGGATGTCGACCAGCATATGGACGGTTCCGCACCCGTTGTCGGGGGAGCCGCCAGCGCGGATGACCGACGGTACTGGGATATCGACCATGCGGCTTACGGCTCTGTCAGCGAAGAACCGGTGACGCGGATCGCAAGCCTGGCCGCCGACAATCTCTCGGCCGCCAACCGGATGATCCCGCAGGTCACCCATCACGACCGCGCCGACATGCGCGCTGTCGAGACCTTTCGCAAAAGTCTCAGGGCGGAGGCGGAGGCAAAAGGCCTCAAGCTGACTGCGCTAGCCTTTCACGTCAAGGCTTTGACGCTGACGCTGGCGGCCTTTCCGCCGTTCAACGCATCGCTTTCGGCGGATGGCAAGGCGCTGATCCGAAAGAATTATGTCCACATAGGCATAGCCGTCGACACCCCGCATGGGCTGATGGTGCCGGTAATCCGCGATGCCGACCGCAAGGGCCTCTGGCAGATCTCCGCCGAAATCGCCGATCTGGCGAGGCGGGCCGGCGAGCGCAAGCTTCGTCCCGATGAAATGGGCGGAGCCTCAATGTCGGTCTCCAATCTCGGCGGGATCGGCGGCACGGCCTTCACGCCGCTGGTCAACCCGCCGGAAGTGGCCATTCTCGGCATCGCGCGGGCCGAGACCGTTCCGGTCTGGGAGAACGAGGCCTGGCAGCCTGTGCTGATGGCGCCGCTTGACCTTTCCTATGATCACCGGGTGATCAACGGCGCGGATGCCGCGCGGTTCCTCAGCCATTATGCCCGGCTTCTTGCCGATCCGCGCCGGATGCTCCTTGCCTGAGGCGGAGGAGGCGTGAGCCTGTCCGGCGATGAAGGGGTATGGCGCAAGCGTACCGAATGACCCTGCCAAGGGGATTGTCTGGCGGGCCGGTCGTGTGGCTCAATACGCTCGGCGGATCGAGGCGGGGCCGGTGATTCTCTCCTGCCGGACGCGTCAAATGTTCCTGAGGAGGCGAGCGTGCCTGTAGATACGAATGAATTCAAGGCCGCGCTGAGGCGCGGTGAACAGAAGATCGGCCTGTGGCTCGGTCTCGGCGAGGCGACGACCGCGGAGCTTTGCGCCCAAGCGGGTTTCGATTGGCTGCTGGTCGATGGCGAGCACGGGCCGAACGATCTCCGATCGATCCTCGATCAGTTGCGCGTACTGGCAGCCTTCGATCCGGCGGTGGTGGTGCGTCCGCCCTCGGATGACCGGGCGCTCATGAAACAGTATCTGGATATCGGCGTGCGCAATTTCCTGGTGCCGATGATCGAAAGCGGCGCGCAGGCTTCGGAGGTCGTGCGCTCTGTACGCTATCCGCCCAAGGGCGCGCGCGGCATAGGGGCAGCTCTTGCCCGCGCCTCGCTCTACGATACCGTCTCCGACTACCTCTCCACGGCGAGCGACGAAATCTGCGTGCTGGTGCAGGTCGAAAGCCGCGCGGGGATCGCAGCCCTTGACGACATCCTGGCCACCGAGGGCGTCGACGGTGTCTTCGTCGGCCCCTCCGATCTGGCCGCCGACATGGGCTTTCCCGGACAGGTCGACGCGGCGGAAGTGCAGGAGACGGTCATCGATGCGCTGGAACGCATCAAGGCGTCGGACAAGGCCGCCGGCATTCTGATCGGCGATGCGGAACTCACGAAGAAATACCAGAAGATGGGGATCGAATTCCTCGCCGTGGGCACCGATGTCGGCGTCTTCATGACGGGGCTCAAGGCGCTGCGCCGGCAATTCTGAGGAGCCGTTTTCGCCGGATGCCTTGCGGCATTCGGGACTGCCTGCTCGGGTCCGGACCGGCTTGACGCTTGCCACGGGGCGGGCTCAGCCCGGCCGCGCACGGCCCTTGAAGTGTTTGGCGAGCAGGAACATCTCGACCGATTCCGAACGGGAGGCTGCGGGCTTGACGTGGACCACCTGCCGGAAGTTCTGCTTCAGCATGGTCAGGAGGTCGTGTTCGGCGCCGCCCTGGAAGGTTTTTGCCAGAAAATGCCCGCCCTCGGCCAGCGTTTCGACGGCGAAATGCGCCGCGACTTCGCAAAGATGCATCGTGCGCAGGTGATCCGTTCGCTTGTGGCCCGTGGTCGGCGCGGCCATGTCGGAGATCACGAGATCGGGCGGGCCGTCGAGCGCCGCGCGCAGGAGCGTTGGGGCCGCGTCGTCGAGAAAGTCCATCTCGAAGAACTTGACGCCGGGAACGGGCGCCATCTCAAGAAAGTCGATCGCGGCAACGCGGACGTCGGTATCCGTCGAATCGGTCACCTTGGCGGCGATCTGCGACCAGCTTCCAGGCGCCGCGCCAAGATCGATGATCCGGCGCGCGCCCTTCAGGATATGGTGCTTCTCGTCGATCTCGAGCAGCTTGTAGGCAGCGCGCGCCCTGAAACCCTCGGTCTTCGCCCGCTGAACATAGGGATCGTTGATATGCCGTTCGATCCAGCGCCGCGAAGAGGCCTTCAGCTTGGTCTTCTTGACCTTCTGGCCGATCTTGCGGCCCGTGCGGACCGGTTTTGCAGGTTGTCTGGCCATGGTCAGTCCTTGTTGTCGTTGCGGGGAGGTCGATTGAAGCCGCCCCGGCGTCTTTTCGAGCGCCACACGCCGTCGTGCATCATCATGTCGGTCAGAATGCCCTCGCGCAGGCCCCGGTCGGCAACCCGCATGCGCTGCGCCGGCCAGCGGCGGCGGATCGCTTCCAGAATGGCGCAGCCCGCGAGCACCAGATCGGCCCGGTCCGGACCGATGCAGGGATTGGCCGCCCGTCCCGCGAAATCCCAGGAGAGCAGCTTTTCCTGCATCGCCGTGACCTCATCGTCGGAGAGCCAGATGCCGTCTACCTTGCGCCGGTCATAGCGCGGCAGGTCGAGGTGGACGCCGGCAAGCGTCGTGACCGTTCCAGACGTGCCGATCAGGTGGAACCCGTCGTCATCAGCCCCGCCCTCGACCTCCGGACAGTGGAAATCGCCGAGCAGCGCGGTGACTTCCGCCACCATGTCCTCGAAGATCGCCGGCGTGACATGATGTCCGCCGTAGCGTTCAGACAGCGTCACGACGCCGACCGGCAGCGATGTCCAGTGCGAGATATGATTGGCGATGCGCGGGGAACGGTTCTCGCCAAGCCTGATGACGGCGATCTCGGAGGAGCCGCCGCCGATATCGAAAAGCACTGCGGCGCGCGTCTCCCTGCCGATCAGTGAGGCGCAGCTGGAAACGGCCAGGCGCGCCTCGGTTTCGCGATTGATGATCTCGAGTTCGAGGCCCGTCTCGCTTCGCACCCGCTTCAGGAAGGCGTCGCCATTGTCGGCCGCGCGACAGGCCTCCGTCGCGATCAGCCGCATGCGGCGCACCGACCGCCCCCTGAGCTTGGCGGCACAGAGCGAAAGCGCCTCGACCGCGCGGTCCATCGCTTCCGGCGAGAGGCTGCCGGTGGCCGCCAGTCCCTCGCCGAGCCTGACGATGCGCGAGAAGCCATCGACAACCCGAAACTGGTGATGACGCGTGGGCTGGGCAATCAGAAGCCTGCAATTATTGGTGCCGAGGTCGAGCGCGGCATAAAGCGTGTTGCCGCCGTGATGGTGTCCTCCGCCGGGTCTTGGGCCGCGCGGTGCCGGACGGGCATTGTCCTGAGAGGAGGGGGGAAACGCTGAACCGCTGAGGGCAGCCGGATTGCCGGCAGGGCCCGAGGCCGGGGCGTCGGTCCGCTTTGCGCCGCCTTGCGGGGGGGCTGCGGACTGCGCGCCCGCGTGCTGATGTTTGCATCCATCCACGCCGAGCGGACCGCGCGTATGGGCCTTGCGGCGGCGTCTGCGCTTCTTGTGGTTTCCTCCGGCGGCTCCGCCCTTGGAAGCTTCGCCCTTTTTATCCGCGCCGGTCGCCTGAGGGTCTGAACCCTGGCTGTCGCCGCCAGCCGAAATGACGCTATCGCTCCCGCCGCGTCGTTTGCCACGGCGGCGCTTGCGTTTGCGGGGACCGGCTTCACCCGGGGGCAGAGCCTGTTCTGCCGGCGCATTCACGCCGCTCTTCAGTGCGGGCACTCCGGCGGCGGCATTGCTGCTGCCCTTCCGGGATCGGCGACGGCGGGCACGCTTGCCCTCGCTGCCTTTTGTCAAGCGCGCCCCGCCATCAGACAGCCTGTCGCTGTTTTGGGGGTCTTCCACTTTTTCAGTTCCATCGCGCCGCGCAAGCCGTCACCGCCAGGGGCCGCTCGCAACATGGCGCTCAATTGTTTTTCAGTTGCCGCCATCATAGCAGCGGGGACAAGGAAGGCCAATGCCTTTTCTGTCTGCTGAAGGACGGAGCATGGCAGTGCGCCAGCCCGCGATTTTCCCCTGCCAGGGGACGGATGCTTTTCAATCGAAAGGAAATTTTCGAAAACCCCCTTGGCAAGCCGGGCCAATTCTGTTTATAAGCCCTCCACATCACCGGCGCCTCTGCCGCCGGACGTTGGGGAATAGGTTAACGGTAGACCCACGGACTCTGACTCCGTTAGTCCTGGTTCGAATCCAGGTTCCCCAGCCATTTGATTTCAAAACGCATTATCGGTTTGGATGCCAGAACAGAACGTGTCGGTTGGACGTTCGGTCGGGGATGACCTGTCCCCGCTTCGAGCTTCCTGATCTCGTTTTCGACTGGTTTGTGATCCCGTTTGTCGAACACTGAACGAGAACGGGTAAACCAACGTGCCCCTGTGCCATAGACAGCCGATGCGAGCGACGGTAAGGGGCCCTTATTCGATCTTCACAGGTTCGGGCGCCTGAACCTGGTTGTCGGGCCAGCCTTGCCGCGTGTGGCCGCGATGCGCGGTGTCGTGGACCAGGATCATGAGTTCAATCTCGCGCCGTCTCCGGCGCTCTGGTGAGGGCGGGAGACGGCTTATTGGAAGGGCTGGGCTCTGCCTTCAGCCATTGAGAAACCGGGTGATGGCAGAAATCTCATCAGGGCGGATTTCATGGCCGCCACCATGCATCGCCGACTGGACGTCCGCATTTTGCGCTTTGAAGTAGTCGATGAGCGCGGCCGAAAGGGCCGGCGGGCAGATCGGATCGCGTTCGCCGCCGGTCACCAGTATCTTGCGGCCGGAAAGTCCGGTATTGTCATCCGGCCGCCAGGGGATCAACGGATGCAGCAGGACGACGTGGTCGAAAAGTTCCGGCTCGCTGAAAAGCACCGAGGCCAAGATGTTGGCGCCGTTGGAATAACCGAGCGCGTAGACATCCCGCCCCGGGCTGGCCGCCTTGTGACCGGCGATGAAGCGCGTCATCTTCTCGGTGCGGCGGGCAAGGTCATCCATGTCATAGACGCCTTCGCCGGTGCGCCGGAAAAAGCGCAGCGCGCCATATTCGGAGACATCGCCGCGCGGCGAGACGATTTGAGCGCCGGGGATAAGTCCGTCCACCAGCGGCACAAATTGGTTCTCGTTGCCGCCCGTGCCGTGAAAGGTGAAGACCAGCGGCTTTCCGCTTTCGCCTTCCCTCGTATAGGCCTGATAGAGATTTTTGGTCATGGTTTCAAACCTCCGGCAGGCGGACGTCCGGTCCGCCGCCTTGAAAATGGCGTCAGTCTTCTATCGACGTGAGGATTTCCTCGATCTTGGCGCGGTGGCTCTCATACTGCGGGGGTAGCTTGAGCGCCTCGCCGAGATGGGCGGTGTCCTCATCGGCATCGAAGCCTGGCTCGTTGGTGGCGATTTCGAACAGCACGCCGCCCGGCGTGCGGAAGTAGATCGCCCAGAAGTAGTTGCGGTCGATGACCGGCGTGACGTTGTATCCGGTATCCATCAGCGCCTTACGGACTTCGAGCTGTGCGGCGCGGTCGTCCACCGCAAATGCAATGTGATGCACCGATCCGGCGCCCTGACGGGCCGCATTGGCGGAAGGCAGCGTCTCGATGTCGATGACATCGGCGCCGTTGCCGTTCGCGATGGCATAGCGGGTCCAGTCATCCTTGCTGTCGACCTTTTCATAGCCCATGAAACCGAGCAGTTCGGATGTCGCGCCGCTGTCCTTAAGGCGCAGGCTTGCGCCACGGAAACCGCGGATGGCTTGGGCTTCGGCGACATCGCCCTTCAGCCAGCCGGTACGGTCGTCATTGTCGACTTCCACCAGCGCGAAGGCGTCGTGATCGGGGCCGGCAAAGCGCAGCCGTTTTTCACCGAAGACTTCGCTTTCGGAGATTTCACCGACTTTCAGGGTCGAAAGCCGTTCTCTCCAGAACGGGAGCGAGCCTTTCGGAACCGCGAAAAGCGTCTCGCCGACTTCGCCCGTGCCGGGCTTGCCCCTTGCAATGTGTGGGAACGGGAAATAGGTCATTACCGAACCGGGGGTGCCGACTTCATCTCCGTAATAGAGGTGATAGACATCGGGAGAGTCGAAATTGACCGTCTTCTTGACCCGGCGAAGGCCGAGCGTCTTGGTGAAGAAGTCGCTGTTCTTCTGGGCGTCGCCCGCCATCGAGGTGATGTGATGCAGGCCTTTGATTTGCTGTAACATCATATTGTTCCTTTATACCTGCGAGGCCTACGGACCTCATTTCTGACCGTTAAGATGATGGCGACGGCCGCAAATTTGAACAGGAATAAAATTGCCGATATTATTGCAATAAGTGTAATAATGCGCGGATGAAGGATCTGAATGATATCCGTGTCTTCCTGAACGTTGCGGAGCTGGGCAGCTTTGCCGCGGCCGCCCGCGTCCTGTCGATGACCGCGCCCAGCGTCACGCGGGCCGTCAGTGCCTTGGAGGAACGGCTCGGCGTACAACTTTTCGTACGCACGACACGACAAGTCTCTTTGACATCGGCCGGCGCCGTCTATGCCGCCCGGATGCGGCCTCTGTTGCAGGCCTTCGACGATGCGGCAGAGGAAGTCCGCGAGCAGGAGGCGGCCGTCAGTGGCCATATACGGCTGAACGCGCCGCTCTCGCTTGGCCAGCAGGTTCTGCCGGATGTCCTTTCGGGGTTCAGGGCGGAAAACCCTGCAGTCAGCATGTCCGTCACCTTGACCGACAGTTTCGTCGACATCGTCTCAGCCCCTTATGATCTTGCCATCCGCATTTCGGGGCCGCCGGACGACAAGTCGACAATCTGGCGCAAGCTCTGTCCGATCCGGCGGGTGCTGGTTGCCTCTCCCGGTTACCTCGCGGCCAATGGAGCGCCACGGGATCCGGATGACCTTCAGCCCGCAAGCTGTCTTGCCTTCGATGCGGAGGCCATGTCGGAAAACTGGGAGCTTACCAATGGAGGCCGGCGGCGGCGCGTACGAGCCGGATCCGCGCTTGCCGGAAACAATGGCGAACTCCTGGCGCGGCTTGCCGAAAACGGGGAAGGGGTGGCGCTTCTGCCCTATTTCATCGTCGAGAGCGCACTTGCCGAAGGGCGGCTTGTTCAGGTGCTCGACGACTGGACGCCGAGTGAACTCTGGCTGACGCTCTACTACCCGCCCTATGAACGCCTGCCGATGCGCATTGCCCGGTTCTCCGACTTCTTCGAGGCCTATGTGACCCGCGTCAGGCTGCTTTGAGCGGTCGCGCAAAGGCTCGGGAAGGTCGTGTCGTTCACCCGAACCGGTTTCGCAGTCAAGGCTTTCCGAAAAGCCTGAAGGCATCTCCGGCAGGTTCTTCGTGATGCGCTCGTCCGCCGGTCGGCCGTTCTCGTCTACGGCCTGATGCTCCGGGGTGTGCATGATGCGGCCAACCCGGTATGGCCTGGCCCTGAGCATGCGCAGGACGCTCAACCACTGATCCGGCGCCAGCGACGTGCCGAAGGGGCCGGGCGCCGCACCGACAATGACGGGTTTGCTAGCGGATGCCGCGGGACCGAAAGCCGGTCGGCTATGCGATCGACAGATGCAGCACGATCTCGCGCCGGTGCGGGCGGTCGCGGTGTTCGAACAGGTAAAGTCCCTGCCAGGTTCCTAGCGCCGGCCTGCCGGCGGATACGGGAATTGCGAGCGAGACCTGGGTCAGCGCCGTCTTGATATGGGCCGGCATGTCGTCCGGGCCTTCCAGCCGGTGGACGAGATAGTCCATGGCCGGGTCGTCCGCGCGCGGCACGAGCCTCGAAAAATAGGCCGAGAGGTCGCGTTTGACGTCGGGATCGGCATTTTCCTGGACCAGAAGCGAGCAGGATGTATGGCGAACGAAAACGGTCAGAAGCCCGTCCTCTTCGGTGTTGGCGCGCACGAAACGGCAGGCCTCGTCGGTGAATTCATAAAGGCCCTGTCCGCGGGTCTGAACGGTCAGTCGGGTCTGGGGCATGTCTTTTCCTTTGTCGCGCCGGCCTTGCGAAAGACCGGCGCGAAACAGATCAGAGCGCCTTTTCGAGCTCGGGCAGGATCTCGAACAGGTCGCCGACGAGGCCGTAATCGGCCACCTGGAAGATCGGCGCTTCCTCATCCTTGTTGATGGCGACGATCACCTTGGAATCCTTCATGCCCGCCAGATGCTGAATGGCGCCGGAAATGCCGCAGGCGATGTAAAGCTCGGGCGCAACGACCTTGCCGGTCTGGCCCACCTGCCAGTCGTTCGGCGCGTAGCCGGCGTCAACCGCTGCGCGCGAGGCGCCAACGGCGGCGCCCAGCTTGTCGGCGACGGGCAGGATCACCTCCTGGAATTTCTCCGACGAGCCGAGCGCACGGCCGCCGGAAATGATGATCTTCGCCGAGGTAAGCTCCGGACGCTCGGATTTGGCGATCTCGTTCTTCACGAACGAGGAGAGGCCGGGGTCTTCCGCCCCGCCGACGGTCTCCACCGGCGCCGAGCCGTTGAGCCCGGCAGCGGCAAAGCCGGCGGTGCGCACGGAGATCACCTTCTTGGCGTCGAGCGACTTCACCGTCTCGATCGCGTTTCCGGCATAGGTCGGACGCTTGAACGTGTCCGGCGCAACCACCTCGATGATCTCGGAAACCTGCATCACGTCCAAAAGGGCGGCGACGCGCGGCAGCACGTTCTTGCCCGTGGTGGTGGCGGCTGCCATGATCACGTCATAGCCATCGGCAAGCGACAGGATGGTGGCCGAAAGCGGTTCGGCCAGGCTCTCTGCCAGCGCGTCGCTTTCCGCCAGCAGCACCTTGGAAACGCCGTCGATCTTGCCGGCCGCTTCGGCCGCCGCCGCGCAAGCCTTGCCGGCGACCAGCACATGGATGTCGCCGCCGATCGCTGCAGCGGCGGTAGCGGCCTTGGCGGTTTGTTCGGAGACAGTCGCGCCGTCATGTTCTGCAATGAGAAGAATGGTCATGGCGGTTTCTCCTTACAGCACGCCGGCTTCGTTTTTCAGCTTGTCGACCAGTTCGGCGGCATTCGCCACCTTGACGCCGGCCTTGCGGGTTTCCGGCTCCTCGGTCTTCAGCACGTCCAGACGGCGGGCAATGTCGACGCCGAAATCAGCCGGGGTCTTCTTGTCGACCGGCTTTTTCTTCGCCTTCATGATGTTCGGCAGCGAGGCGTAGCGCGGTTCGTTCAGGCGAAGATCCGTGGTGATGATCGCCGGCAGTCTGACCGTGATGGTCTGCAGCCCGCCGTCGATCTCGCGGGTGACAGTCGCTTCGCCGTCTCCGACGTCCAGTTTTGAGGCATAGGTGGCTTGGCCCCAGCCGAGAAGGGCGGACAGCATCTGGCCGGTCTGGTTGCTGTCATCGTCAATCGCCTGCTTGCCGAGAATGACGAGGCCGGGCTCTTCCGCCTCGGCCACCTGTTTCAGGAGCTTGGCGACGGCAAGCGGCTCGACGGTCTCGTCGGTGCCAATCAGGATGCCGCGATCGGCGCCCATGGCAAGGGCGGTGCGGATGGTTTCCTCGGCCTTGGCCGGGCCGATGGAGACGGCAACCACTTCCGTGGCAATGCCGGCTTCCTTCAGGCGGAGCGCCTCTTCCACCGCGATCTCGTCGAACGGGTTCATCGACATCTTCACATTGGCAAGCTCGACGCCGGTGCCGTCAGGCTTCACGCGTATCTTGACGTTGTAGTCGACAACCCGCTTTACCGGGACCAGAACCTTCATCTTCTTCCTCCTGGATCAGGGCCGGATGGCCTCAATCGAGACATTGGGGGCCGGAACGTGCATTCCGGCGTGGGTGAGATTGCGGTCTTTCGGCCGCGCTCGCTTGCCAATGGGCGACATGAATAATTTCATTTGCCTGCTTTGACAAAGAATCATTGCCCGAAACCGGGCAAATTTCTGCAAAATCAGCGGTTTTTTCCCGGTTCCCAAAGAATGTCGGACCTGCCGTCGTCATTGGCATGGCGGGCGGCAACGAAGAGGTAGTCGGAAAGCCGGTTGATATAGGAAAGGGCAGGGGCCCCGACTGCTTCCTCGCCCGAAAGCGCCACCATCGCGCGTTCTGCGCGGCGGCAGACGGTGCGGGCCATATGCAGGCCGCTCGCAAGCGGGCCGCCCCCGGGCAGCACGAAGGAGGTGAGCGGCGCAAGCCTCGCGTTCAGCCGGTCGATCTCGGCTTCGAGCCAGTCGACCTGGGCATCGACGATCCTCAGCGGTTCGTAGGAGAGGGCTTCGCCGGTCTCCGGCGTCGCCAGATCTGCGCCCAGATCGAAGAGGTCGTTCTGGATCCGCTTCAGCGCCTCGGCCAGCGGGCCCTCGTCTTCCGCCTCGAGCCGCACAAGGCCGAGCGCCGCGTTGGTTTCGTCCACATCGCCGATGGCGACAAGCCGCGCATCCGACTTCCTGCGGCGCGGGCCGCTCGCAAGTCCGGTCGTGCCGCCGTCTCCGGTGCGGGTATAGATCCTGTTGAGTTTGACCATGCTGTTCTTGAAATCAGTGTCCGGACTGGATGAGCCAGAGGGTGAACATGATGAGGACGATGGCGATCGCCTGGAAGGCGATGCGGCCTTGCATCATCTTGTTGGAGAATTCGCCGCTGCCACCCTTCATCATGTTGATGAGGCCGCGCACGAGAAAGAACACGACCAGCATCATCGCAATGATAGTCACGAATATGAAAAAGCTGGACATGGTTCTCCTCCGATGTACCCGGCGAAGCGGGAGGACGCATGAGACGACAAATTCGGCGCGCTTGCAAGGGCCTGGCAATTGGCAAACTGCGTTCAAACGGTTCAAAGGGCGGCAACGGCCTTTTTCAGATGAGCTTCGGCGCCCTGATCGAAGGCGACCAGATAAACCGCCTCGATGACGGATTGTTCGGCGCACGTCGCTGCGATCGTGCTTGCGGCGATGACAGCCGCCCTGTCGGCGGGAAAGCCGTATATTCCGGTCGAGATCGCGGGAAAGGCGATCGTGCGGCAGTCGTGCTCGGCGGCAAGCCTCAGCGCGGTGCGGTAGCAGCTTTCAAGAAGCGCCGCTTCCCCGCGCGCGCCGCCGCGCCAGACCGGGCCGACCGTGTGGATGACGTGGCGGGCGGGCAGACCGTGACCGCCGGTAATGCGCGCCTCGCCTGTGGGGCAGCCGCCAAGGCTGCGGCATTCGGCAAGAAGTCCGGGGCCGGCGGCACGGTGAATGGCGCCATCAACCCCGCCGCCGCCCAGAAGCGTGCTGTTGGCGGCGTTGACGATGGCGTCGACCTCAAGCGCCGTGATGTCGGCCCGGATCACGGAGATTCCATGCATTGCGTCGGCCTCCTTTAGCTCATGCGCCCCATCAGGCGGTAGAACCAGTCGGCCGGCATGACCCGTTTCAGGAAAGCGCCCTGCTTGGCGGGCGTTGTCACGAGGTAATGCGGTTTCGGCCGTTTCGCCCTCAGCGCCTTCAGCAAAACGGCATGCACGGCGTCCGGTTCCAGCTTGTGGCGGTTGGGCGGTCCGGAACCGTCGAGCCGGGCCAGCTGCTTGCGATAGTCCTCGGCATGGACCGAGCCCTCGATGTCGATGCTGGCCCTGATATGCTTCAACGCGTTGGCGGTGAATTTCGAGGCGATCGGCCCCGGCTCGATCAGACTGACGAAGATGCCGCTGCCCTCAAGCTCCATGCGCAGGGTAAGCGAGAGGGCTTCGAGCGCGTATTTGGAGGCGGAATAGGGTCCGCGAAAACGATAGGGGAGGAGGCCGAGGATGGAGGAGCATTGCACGATGCGGCCATGCCCCTGCCTGCGCATCACCGGAACGATCCGGCGGGTGAGGTCGTGCCAGCCGAAGACATTTGCCTCGAACTGGGCGCGCAGCACATCGGTTGAAACATCTTCCACAGCGCCGGTCTGGCCGTAGGCGCCGTTGTTGAACAGCGCGTCGAGCCTGCCGCCGGTGCGTTCCAGCACGGCCTCGACAAGGGCGGCAATCGAGGCCTCGTCGGTGTAGTCGAGATAGAGCGCCTCCAGACCATCGGCCTCAAGCGCCGCCAGATCCTCTGCGCGCCTTGCGGTGGCGAAAACGCGCCAGCCGTCTTTCGCCAGTGCGCGGGCGCAATAGGCGCCGATGCCGCTGGAACAACCGGTGACGATTATCGTGGATTCTTCAGTCAATTGACACTCTCCGGTACATGATGCCGTTCATCATCCTATATAAGGAAGCCAGGAGCGCCACAAATGCAGACGAACCGCCATTGGGAGCCAGAATGAAGACAGCGATCCGGATGACGTGGAAGGTTGCCTATGACGCGCTCTACCACTTCAGCGAGGATGACGGGTGGGCGATGGCAAGCCATGTGGCGCTGTCAACGCTGCTGGCGCTGTTCCCCTTTCTGATCTTCGGCACGACGCTTGCCGGCTTTCTCGGCGCCGACGAATTTGCCAATGTGGCGATCAATTTCATTGTCGGCGCCTGGCCGGAGGCAATCGCCGAGCCGGTGTCAAACCAGATTCGCGAGGTGCTGACCGTGCCGCGCGGCGGGCTTCTGACGGTCTCGGTTCTGGCGGCGGCCTATTTTGCTTCGAACGGCGTCGAGGCGGTCCGTCTTTCGCTCAACCGCGCCTATCGCGTCGAGGAAACGCGCAGCTGGTGGTGGCTGCGCATCAGGAGCCTCGGCTTCGTGTTTCTGGCGTCGATCATCTTCGCCTTCTTGAGCATCATGTTCGTGGTGGTGCCGATCGCGCTGCATTTCGCCGAGCGCTGGTTCCCCTGGCTCGAGGACGCGCTCAACCTTCTTTCCAACGCCCGCCTGCTCGGCACATTCCTGCTCCTGATGTTTGGGCTGGTGATTGCCCATCTTTTCCTGGCGGCCGGCAGAAGGCGGCTTGTCGACGTCCTGCCCGGCGTCATCCTGACGCTGGTCGTCTGGTCGATCTTCGCGTCCGGCTTTGCCTATTATCTCGGCACCTTCGCCCAGTACAGCGCGACCTATGCCGGTCTCGCAACGCCGATGATCCTGCTGGTCTTCCTCTATTCGATCGGCGTGATCCTGCTTCTGGGCGCGGAGGTGAACGCGGCGCTCTTGAAATACAAGGTCATCAAGCACGCGCCCTGGAGCCGGCATCACGCCCGCAAGGCGAAGCATTCAGAAACCGCACATGACCCGAATATCGGCCGGTGAGACGCCGTTTGCGCGCAGTTCGCAGAGCGCTGTGTCGCCGTTCGATTTCGAAAGCTTGCGCCCGTCCTCATCGAGCATCAGCCGATGGTGGCGGTAGATGGGAGCGGGCAGGCCGAGAAGCGCCTGCAGCAACCGGTGGACGGCGGTGGCGTGATAGAGGTCCATGCCGCGCACCACATGGGTTACGCCCTGGGCGGCATCATCGGTGACGACGGAAAGGTGATAGCTCGACGGCGCATCCGAGCGCGACAGCACGATATCGCCCCAGGCAGAAGGATCGGCCGGTACTTCGACAATGCCGTCCGCCGTCTCCTCCATCCAGAAAAGCGGCGCCTCCAGCATGTTGAGGGCTTCTTCCATGTCGAGGCGGTACGCATGGCGCATGCCCGAGGCCAGCATGTCCCGCCTTTCTTCTGGAGGGCGCCTGCGGTCGCGGTCGGGATAAAGCGGCGCGCCATCGGGATCGCGCGGCCAGACGGTTCCCGAAGCCTCGCTTTCGCCGACCAGCCGTTTCACCTCGCCGCGCGTCATGAAGGCCGGATAGACGAGGTTGCGGTCGATTAGCACTTGCAGCATGTTCTGGTATTCGGTGAAATGCTCGGACTGACGGAAGACCGGTCCGTCAAAGCCGATGCCGAGCCAGCGAAGGTCCTCGATCACGCCCCTTTCGAGGTCCGGCGTACAGCGGGCGCGGTCGATATCCTCGATCCTCAGCAGCAGCCTGCCGCCCGTCTCTCTCGCCTGCCGCTCGTTTTCGAGCGCCGAGAGCGCGTGACCCAGGTGCAATCGGCCGTTCGGGCTCGGCGCAAAGCGGAAAACGGGTCGATCGTGGTTCTGGTTCATGCGATGACGTTTCACCATTGAGGACTTCTTGAGAAGGGATAGGGTCGATTCAGCGCATCAGCAACAGAGCCGATCTTGATCGCGCCGTGGTCCGGTTATGCGAAAGCGCGCCGGCAATGGCAAGCATCGCGGCACAAAGCGGCGAAATCCCGCTCAGGCTGCGGCCCGGCGGTTTCGAGGGGCTTGCGGAGGTGGTCACCGGCCAGCTGATTTCCAAACAGGCGGCGGCCTCCATCTTCGCCCGCATCAAGACGGCCTGTCATCCGCTGACGCCGGAGACCTTTCTTGCGCTCTTACCCGAAACGCGCGCGGGCCTCGGCCTCACCCGCGCCAAGCAGGCAAGCCTTGAGGCGATTGCTCTGGCCATCCTTGACGGCCGTCTCGACCTTGCGCGCGTTGCCGACATGCCGAGCGAGGAGGCCATTGCCGCGCTCACGGTCCATCGCGGCATCGGGCCGTGGACGGCGGAGGTCTATCTGATGTTCTCCGCCGGACATATCGACATCTTTCCGGCCGGCGATCTGGCGTTGCGCGCCGCTGCCGCGCAGGCCTTCTCGCTTGGTCGCAGGCCCGACATCGACGCGCTGAGGACGCTTGCCGAGGACTGGCGTCCCTGCCGCGCCGTGGCAGCCCGAATCCTCTGGGCCTATTACGCCCGCGTCATGAAAAAAGACGTTCTTCCGGTGGGATAAAGAATTACCTGTCATTTACCCACTGCATTCGACGCCTCGATTTATCAGGCTTCACAATGCTGTAACAACAAGCCTAATATACAGGAGAAGGATGCCGAATCGATCAGGAGAGCAACTTGACGATTGCAGTCTCGCCTCAGGCCTTGCCGGCGCTTGTTCTGAACGCCGACTACAGGCCCCTGAGCTATTACCCCTTGTCGCTGTGGTCGTGGCAGGACGCGATCAAGGCCGTCTTTCTCGACCGCGTGAACATCATTGCCGAATATGATCAGGCGGTGTCCTCGCCAAGCTTTTCCATGCGCCTGCCGAGCGTGGTCTGCCTGAAAACCTATATCAAACCTTCGCGCAACCCGGCCTTTACCCGCTTCAACGTGTTCCTGCGCGACCGGTTTCAGTGCCAGTATTGCGGCACCCGCGACGAGCTGACCTTCGACCATGTGATCCCGCGCTGTCGCGGCGGCCAGACCACCTGGGAAAACGTCGTCGCCGCCTGCTCGCCCTGCAACCTGAAGAAAGGCTCGCGCCTGCCCAAGCAGGCCGGCATGATCCCCCACCAGAAACCGTTCCAGCCGACGGTCCAGGACCTGCACAACAACGGCCGCCTGTTTCCGCCGAACTATCTGCACGAAAGCTGGCTCGACTATCTCTACTGGGACAGCGAGCTGGAACCGTAGGCGGGCGGGTCGACGAATTGTTGTAAATGCACCCATAAAAGTCACAAAAAGGCGGGTTTTGGTTCCGATGTGAAGCATCGGATTCACCGGACGGGTGGCATATGCTGAGCGTTGCAATTGGAGGAAACTTTGCCGCTCAGGTCGCAGGGTGGAATGCTTATGGTCGCTTCAGCGCGATGACATTCGCTGGTACTGCCTCGGCGGCTGTAAATGCACCCATAAAAGTCACAAAAAGGCGGGTTTTGGTTCAGATGTGAAGCATCGGACTCACCGGACGGTGGCATACGCCGAGGATTGCAATTGGAGGAGAGGTTGCTTGGGGCCTGCCTTCCCTCCACTTTTTTGGAGAATCCGAGGAGCAATTGCAGTGCGCCAGCTACTCCGCCGGGATGCGATCCTCGCCGCTCGGCAGTTGAGTCTTGGAACTCCACGACGTGAGGCCCCGCAGGCCTGTTTGTCTGCAGCCTATTTCCTGAACAGATAGATCCGAATACCGTCGCCGAAGACGCCCTTGACCTTGCTCCAAGACGATATGATTTTCCGTGACTTCAACCATGTTACGAAATCGACGTTTACCTGTGTGTTCGCAAGTCTCGGCGCGCCCCAACCCGGTTTGATCTCAGGAAGCGGTGAGGGCATTGACTGCAGGATGTCCTGCACTTGCTCGACGTCGAACATCATGTGGAACCGGTTCAGCAGCGAGATTTGAGTTGCGGCGGGGCGGGAGCCCAATATCACAGCACGTACGGCATCGGCGTCTAGGTTGTCGATCTTGGTTCCCGTGCGCACCAGTATTTCGCCGACGAGTGCAGCTCGGGCGCGTAAGCTCGTGAAGATGCCAATGTCCATCGTTGCCAGAATTCTGAGCCGGTTCCCGTCGCCGATGTCGGCCTCCAGCAGCTTCTGCATGAAATCATCGTCCAGGTCGCATTCGTCCTGCACCTCTAGAAATTCGTCTATGTTGTTCTTAACGAAGGCTACACCCAGAGCGGGGCTGTCTGCTAGTCGGGACAAAGTCTCGGCGGAAAAGACCACCAGTTCTCGGTTAACCAGAGTTTTCATCTTCCCTGCGCCAACAGACTTCGGGAAAACCTCGGACTTGTATTGCAGCGACTGCACGTAAGCGTCATAGGCGTCATCGCTCAGGGTATCGTTCTCGAAGACGAACTCGCGAATCGAGCGGGCCTCTGGTTCGTCCGGCATCGGGTGTCCACGAAGCGCCGCGATCGTCGCGTCGCCGTTGAGAAAGTCGGTCAGCGCATCTGCGTTGTAGCTTTCGCCCCTCTGGAAGGCTAGGCAGTTCTCCCAAGTGGGGTCGATCTTGCCGATCTCAAAAAGCGTAACGTGAAGCTTGTCGGGAACGTCATCCAGGCTCGGTAGCGAGGTTGACTGCTGCTCCAAGAAACTCACCAGCGGCTCGAGTTCGAGATCCTCCCGGGTAACGACGCGACGCATTGCCTCGACGCTCTCGCGTCGATTTTCAGGCAGTTGGAGAAGGACGTTCTCAAGGTATTCGTCGAACTGACCATCAATCTTCTTCAACAGTGGTTCGCTGCCCGATTCCAAGATTAACGTGTAGTTCTGTTCAGCCGGCCCGCCTTCGTCTTCGATTTGGAGGAAAGTCCGGAGGATGAAGTTTATGTTGTTGATCGAGATTTCGTAGTACCCACCGTCGAACAGGGCCCGCACGATCCCTGGATATGCTTCAACGGCAAAGAGGTCGACTGTCTCCATTTCGAGCATTGTCAGACGTTCAGGAGGGATGTCGCCCCCTTGCTCAAGGATTGCGGCCAGGTTCTGCGCAACGAAGGCGGCCAATGCAGGATGCTTGCTGGCGAGCGACTTCAGCTCGACGTTTGTCGAATGGCCGATAATGCGCGCTATATGGGTCAAGTTCGCAGAACTTGCGAGTGCGGTGACGATGAAGTCCGGCCAAGTCCGACTAAGCCCAGCTATCAATTTTGCGACCGCCACCCCATGGGTATAATATGCTGACAAAAATTGCTCACAGCCTTCGAAATCGGAAGCGATGTAGTTCTGCAGTCTGGATATCTGCTTCGCATATGACGACGGGTCAGCGAGTAAGCCGTCTACGATCTTGATGTTTAAGACATAGTTCCGACTGAAGTCTTCGTCGCGCATAGCTGCTATGACCTCTCGCGGGTTGTCTATCTGAAAATTGGGCTCAGGATTTCTGAAACCGCGGATATGGATAAGGAACTTGTTGTCGTTCGGAGACAGGCGACCAGAATGGAAGAGCGACGTGTACTGGTAGTAAGTGTCATCCAGGTGCCCTTCCAGAACCAGGAAGCGAGCCAAGTCCGCCCTCTCGCCGAAGCCAGCGAAAAGGTTGTCCATTTCCTCCAGGTTCGAGACTGTCTAGAATTTTGTGCCCTGGCGCTGTTTCAGGACATAGGAAAACGTTCTTCGAACATGATTGCGAGCTGGCTTTTGACGGCGTGCCATTCTCGCACTGAACGCTTCCACTCGGTTGAGGTAGCATTGAGGGCCAGATAGATCAACTTGGCCGCTGCCTCATCGCTCGGGAAATGGCCGCGGGTTCTGACGGCGCGGCGGATTTTCGAATTCAGAGCCTCAATGGAATTCGTCGTGTAGATCAGCCTGCGCACCTCTGGCGGATAGTCGAGAAACGGGATGACCTCGTTCCAGGCCTTTCGCCAACTCGGCACGATCGCCGGATAACGCTTGGCGAGATCGCTGTCCTCGAACGTCGCCAGCGCTTCTTCCGCCGCCTCGACATTGACGGCGGTGTAAACCGTCTTGAGCGCCTTGGCGACGGCCTTGCGGTCCTTGTAGCTGGCGAAGTTCATGGAATGGCGCAGGAGATGGACGATGCAGGTCTGAACCTGTGTTCTCGGGAAGGCGGCCTCGATGGCCTGCGGAAAGCCTTTGAGACCATCGACGACGGCGATCAGGATGTCCTGGACACCGCGATTGCGCAGGTCGCCCAGCACGCTGGCCCAGAACTTGGCGCCTTCATTGGCCTGGAACCACAGGCCCAGCACGTCGCGCGTGCCGTCCGGCAGAATGGCCAGCGCCACGAACACCGCCTTGTTGGAGACCACGCCGTCGCTGCGGATATTGACCCGGATCGCGTCCATGAAGACGATCGGATAGCAGGGCTCCAGAGGGCGGTTCTGCCATGCCGTGACCTCATCCATCACGCTGTCGGTGATCGCGGAAATCAGGCCGGGCGAGGCCTCGACGCCGTAGATTTCCTCGATATGCCCCTGGATCTCGCGCGTTGTCATGCCCCGGGCATACATCGAGATGATCTTGCGGTCGAAATCGGGAAAGCGGCGCTGGTATTTGGCGATCAGCACCGGATCGAAGGTGCCGTTGCGGTCACGAGGAATGTCGAGGACCACCTTGCCGCTGTCGGTGGTCACCGTCTTGCTGCTGGAGCCATTGCGACGGTTTGCCGACTGGTTATGGCCTTCGGGCACAGCCTCAGCCCGTTCCTCATCAAGATGGACGTCCATCTCGGTGCTCAGGGCGCGTTCGGCCAGCGCTTTTGTCAGTTCGGACAGGATACCGTCCTTGCCGAAAAGATCACCGGGCGAGCGCCCTTGCATCAGGCGGTCCAAGAGTTCTTTGTCGATGCTCATACGTGGGTCTCCTCAAAGAGCAGTTACCACGCCAGAGCACAAAAATCAGGACAGTCCCTACCGGGGAGGTTTACGGATATAGCGGTAATCATTCATCCGTGTTCTGGCGAACGCCATGGCAGCCGCAGGCGCGCCGTGAAGCGCGAAGTCAGTCCAGAGCGTGCAACACAGGAACCGCGTATTGCCGATCGTGATTGCTGCTTTCTGAACAAAGTTGGCGCCAGCCTGAGCTGTCAATTCGGCAAGGCGGTCATCGCCATCAATGACGTGGTGGTAATAGTCGTGGTTTCCTGGGAACACGTGAATACGTGCCGGGTCGATATGACGCCCGAGATGCCGGAGCATTCTTGGCCATCTGGTCTTCGGCTTGTCCGCCAGATCTCCTGCGATGATCAGTGCATCCAATGCGCCGGAGGTTTCAGGAGGCAGCGCGGCGAAGGGATCGCGCCCTTCTCCAAGCCATTGGTCGAGATGTAGGTCGGCGGTGATCAGAACGGGCATGATGTTCACATTTGCAGGGCGAGAAGCGAGATGGAGCGGATAGGCAGGCAGATCATTCCAACTGCATGTCACACCGAAACCAATGACGGTCAACGTCCCGTTAACCACGGTTTACGGAACCTGGTTTGAGCGACCTCCGCCGCGGGCTTCAAACGGCCGCTGACGATGCGAATGGCATTCTGGTTTTCGCACTGCTTCTCAGTATTGCGGCGACGGCATCGTCCGGCCGGTCGACCAATCAGACAAAATGCGAAAACCTCAGATGGCCGCTCTTTCAGGGCTTGCGGCCGACCATGCGATGAGAATTTTCGAACCCGTTTCGAACATTCGAACGGCTGTTTCACATGCACGTCGGCAGGGTCTTTGGTTGTCGCCAAAACGACGTTTCATTTTTCGCATTAACTGAACGTATTCAATTATTTATGTGGACAAATCAGGACTTTCAAAGCGATCGATATTGGTGCTATCTCCGCCTCCTGTTTGAAGGTGGCCACCCCCTGGCCCCGAATATCCGCCCTCCACATCACTGCTCCTCAATATTCGTCCCGCCTAGCACCGTCAGTTTGAGTACCCATGACCCGCATACCCTTTGTCGAAGCCCGGTTCTTCGAGCCCCTCAATACCATCGAGGTCACACGTCGTATCGAAGAGCACCTTCGAAAGCTTCGGAAGGCAAAGCTCTCGCCGGAAGAACGGGAAAAGGAAGACTGGGAGAGAGGCACTGATACAGTCACCCGCGAAGATCATGCGCGCATCAGGCGCCGCGTCAACCGACTTGAACAGAACCGCCACAGAGCTTCCGGATTTTCGCATCTCAAGACCGATGACCGACAGCAGATCGAAATGCTTTCGAGCGGTGTTGAATTGCGCCGCATCGAAACCGAAACACAGGCCGACGAGATAGCATCCGCACTGCATACGGAAATGCCGTGGTTGGCCCCTGCTACAGAGCACGTCTGGCACGCAATGCGAACGCAAGTCCGCCGGGGTGATCCTGGTTTCCGGCTTCCACCGATGTTGCTGGTCGGCCCGCCTGGGATCGGCAAGAGCACCTGGGCACGCCGGACCAGTGCCGCTCTCGATGTGCCGCTGCGCACGATCGATGCCACCGTGGAACAGTCCTCGTTTTCCGTTGGCGGCGTGCAGCGCGGCTGGAGTTCCGCTCATGCCGGCAAGCCGGTTGCGACAATCATAAGGCACCTGGTCGCCAACCCAATCGTGGTCCTGGATGAGATTGAGAAGGCGACTGCGGCCGTATCCACCCGGGGAGAGCGGCACAGCATTGCTGACAGTCTGCTGCCCTTGTTGGAGCCGGAAACATCGCGACGATGGGAGTGCGGCTTCTATCAACTCCGTTTCGACATGCGCTGGATTGGCTGGATCCTGACGGCCAACAGCCTCGACGGGGTGTCGGAGCCGCTGTTAAGCCGGCTCGTTACAATCAACCTGACTGAGCTCGGCACGCCAGCTCTCACCGCCTTCGCCAGACAGGAAGGGCGGCGGCGTGGACTGTCGGAGAATTCGATCGAGATCATCACCGAAGTCATCGAGAGGTTTGCCGGCAGAAAACCGGCGCTGAGCCTCAGGTCAGTCATCCGAATGCTTGAACGAGCAGATAGGCTGGAAAACCAGCCGATGCTGCATTGATGACGTACGACGGCAAAGGGGCCGTCTGAAATGGAAGTCGGTCAGGTTTTTAGGGACATTCCTGCAACTTGCTGCCTGCCGGTTGGCCACGAAAACTCAACTCAGATCGCAACTAACGAGAAAAATTCAAAAATGATTCGACTCGAAATCAATCACTTAGTAAGATTGCTGCCGTCACGGAGCTTGCACGGCTCCACGAAGCTAGGACGTTTCATTATTGGTCCTAGTGGGGGACACCATCATTATGTTATTGGGCACCACCTGAAAAGCCGCCACAACTTTCGCTAGATACGTGCAATCAGAACGCGAGGGTTCCAGACTGTCAAGGCAACTTGGCTGTCGTGCTAGCTTTATAGGTAACGATGTCCCGAAACTATCCTAATAGACGATTGACCAGCCGTGTCCCGTACATCTGCCTCTCGCAGGCAGTCGTGCGCATTGGCAGTGTTTTCCGAGACCTTTGGGGCGCTCGTTCCGCAACGAACGAGGGTATTTCCCCTTGGGAAATGGGGGCTGCCATGTAGGAAGAATAGAAAAAGCCCGGATACGCCAATATCCGGGCCCGATCTAAATAGCCGGCTGGGCCGACCAATCGTTTCCAATATCTTTCTAGTCGATTTCCGCCCACCGGTCAACGTTTATCACTCGAAGTGCGCCTTCGAGCAGGGAAGCTTTGGCTTGAAAAATGACAACGACATACGAATGGAATGAACCGCGACCATCACGCGCATGCAAACCGATCCCCTCCGCATCTCACGGACATTTCGTGGTTGGACTGGTTATCAATGACAGCGATGCGGACCCCGGGCGGATTACCCGCTGCGGCAGTCTGGGGGAATACCGCACACGACTGCTCATGCTCGCAGATCCGGATACGGTTGATGTGCTCGAGCAGGTAGGCCCGATCGCCTGGCAAGACAGGAAAGGGAAGACGCATTCCCATTTCCTCGACCATGTCGCGATCAAGAGGGACGGGCGGCGCCTGGGATTTACGGACAAGCCGTACCGCCGGGTGCGCCCGGATTTCGAATATGAGATTTCCCAGGTTTGTGCCGAGGCCAAGCGACGGGGCATCATCGATGAACTCTATCTCGTCACCGAATATGCTCGTGATCCGATCGACCTTCACAATGCAGATCTCATGCGCGGCTGCCGGGATGATGAGCCTGAGGTCGACGAAATTGCCCTGGACGTCATCCTGAATATGACGGCGCCCCGCACTATGCGTGACCTGGTCCGTGAGATTGACCGGGGGCCACGTGGGTTTCGAGCGTTGGTTCGGCGCCTTCACTCGGGGCAACTCAAGCAAATCAAGAAGGAAAAGATCACGCTCGATACCTCTGTAGTGACAGGAGGTGTCGGAGATGAGTGACCCACAGAACGGAACCGTCTTTCGCTTTGAGTCCGGCACGCTCGGACGGTTCGGGCACAGGAAGATCAAATTTCTCCGTGCTGCAAACACCGGCTACCTGGTTGAATTTCTCCCTGACCCGGAAGCGCGGAACGTCCCGGAAACATTACGCGGAACGCGTCCTGATATCGAATTTGTCGGCAGAAAATTCCTGCCGCATTCCGAACTGTATGGCGGGCTCCTCGATGGGACTCTGGAGATCGATGAGGACGACCATGTCTTTATCGACCATTCTCAGAGGTTCAAGCCTGAGCTTGTGGCATCGCTGGCGGAACGGCCGGCGCAAGACCTAATCCTGCGGTACGCCAGCGTGACGCTCATGCGCGAAATCTGCGATGAGAAGGGCATAATCACGAAGACCAGACGCGAAATTCGCAAGATCGAAGCGGAGATTCTGACGCGGTTGCCGCATCGTATCGATGAGCTTAACGCCAAGGTCGACGGCCGCAGGCGCCATCCGTTTCGCCGCCGAAAGACACCGCAATACTCGACAACCGCCCAGACATTGCTCGAATGGGACAAGAAGCTTCGTGGCCAGGGCTTTTCCGGCCTTGCTGACAATCGTTATTTGTCGGGAAACAGACTGTGCAAGCTTCATCCTGTTGTCGCTCGCATCGTCAGGCAGAAGATTGATGAGCTGGTTACGCTTGAGCAAATTCCCATTGCGGCGGTTCACAGCGGCATATCAGACGCCGTCAAGCAAGAAAGGCAAGATCAGGAAGATGCTCTATCTCGGCGTGAGGCCGAGGGAGAGGATATTTCCGAGGCAGAGTGGGAGGCGTTGCAGAAGTTACGTCCCCCATCGGTCGGTACTGTCAGTAAATGGGTTGCATCACTCGCGCCGCTGGAGGCAATGCTTCGAGGTCGTGGCCCAGACTGGCTGCTAAGCAATTGCCTTTCAGTTGGTTTAGGCATGCAGGTCGAACGCGCCGGCCAGATCACCATGATCGATGAATACACGGCGGATGTCTTCGCGATTATTCCGTTTGCATTCCTCATATATTGGTTGGGCGAGCAAAAGGTCGCGGAACTCGGCATTGACGGCAGCAAACCCCTGCGTGTGGTCGTGTCTATCATGATTGATGCCTATACGGGCTGCATTCTGGGGCTACAGATCCGCGCCACGGCGGATCCCGATCTCGCCAAACGCACCATCATGATGTCGTTGATGGACAAGACGAAGATTGCGGCTGCTTGCGGGGCTGAAGGTGCTTGGGATCACCTGCTTCGTCCAGAAAAGATTCTGCACGATGCCGGAAGTGCCTACGTAGCGTGTAGCACTGATATGTTGTGCGCGTCATTGCGTATCGAAAACATGACCGCACCCAAGGCAAAGGCCTTCATTCGCGGTTTGATGGAGCGTGTATTCCGCACTCTGCACGAAACGCTGCTCGCCAAAATCCCCGGCAAGGCTTTCTCCGACACGGTCAAGCGCGGCGATTACGATGCCGAAGCTGAGGCTATTCTGACCCTGGATGACCTGATCCAGGTAATCACAATTTGGGTGGTCGACATCTACCATAACAGCAGCAACTTTGGTCGCGACGGGTTAACGCCGAACGATTTGTGGCGGCATGAAATGGCTTTCGGGAAGGGATGCCGCCCGGTCCCTGACCTGAAAACCATGACTCATGTTTTCGGCACGACACTAAAGCGGAAAGCACGGCAAACCGGCATCCGGGTCATGCATGCAGACTATTCCTCGAAGGATTTCATGAAGGAGTACCTGCGGAAGCCCAATCGCGATTTCAGGATCCGCTGGTGGGAAGAGGATATCAGCCAGATACAGGTCGAAATCCGGCCGAATGAGTGGATGCCGCTCGAAGTTATGGACCGGCGCGCGCGCGGGATCTCTGTCTACGAATGGGACCTTCTGCGCCGCCATGAATACCTGAAGAGAAATCCTGCGGACGACGAGGTCCGTCAAAGGGCCCAAAGCAGGATCGATGCGATGCTTGAGGAGAAGATCGCTACCAGTCGAAAAGTGGCGCGCAAAGCCCTGACCGCCGAGGAGGTCGCCCGCTGGGAAGAGGAGACCCTCAGGTACTACGTCACTCCCAGCACCGAGATCAGCAGCGATCAGTCACATGGCCTTTATGGGGCACGCGTTCGTCCCGCGACACAAGAACGTGCGGTGGTGCCTGAGGATGATCAGCCGCAACGGAAACCGACGCGGAAACAACCAGGAAGGCGCACCAAGCCCAACTGGCAATCTGGAACAACGGAGTAGAACAATGGCTGAACTTCACACCAGCAAAGCGCCCGTAACCGCTGACTGGATCCTCCAGCGCTACATGATGAGCCCTTGGGACAATAGCTTCTACGAGAGGCTCGGCTTCGTTCTAAAAAGGGACGAAACCGGTAAACTTTTGCCGGAGCCGAAGCGCTTTCAAAATGAATCTATGGGCATTGCGGTCACTGCTCCCGGACGAGAAGGCAAAACCTTCTTGGTGCAGCAGGTTCTGGAACGGCTTTTCGGCGAGGCGATTGATGTCGAAACTAGCAGCAGGCAAATTGCCTATTGCCGCTTGAGAACCGATGCGACCATCAAAAGCGCGTATATGGATATTTGCCGCTCCACCGGCTTCGAAGTCAAGAACCCGAAATTAACCCGAGCGGCTGCCAATGATCTGGCAATGCATCGTCTTAAGCTGGCAGGCGTTAAAATTGTGGTTCTGGACGAAGTCCACAACCTTCTGAGAAGCAAGTCCGAGCCGGTAAATCTGTTCCTGAAGACCCTGTTGCAGGACGGTGGCGGCGTATGCCTGATCGTCATCGGCACGGAAAAGCTGCGGAACTTCATTTATGATATGCCGGAAAATGAAGAGCTGGCCGGCCGGCTTCTTGACTTTCGGCTGGATCCGTTTTCGCGGAAACAGGCCATTGACCTGATAGCTCTTGCAGTAAGCAAATATGCAGAAAGTGCCAAGCTGAAGCTTGCGCGCAGCATTACCCGTGACGTCTATTTTCATGATCGGATTTATGACGGATGTCGAGGCAGCTATGGCCGCTGCATGCGCCTGATCGCAACATCCATAATCCAGGCGCTTGAACAAGGGGCTTCCTCGCTGGACCTTGCCGACTTCGAGGCGGTCTTCGATCTTCAATTCCTGCATTTCAACTCAGAAAACCCTTTCAGGGCCGACTATCAACCAAGCTCGGTGACTTCCAGTTCCGTTTCAGATTTAACGCAGTTGTCCGGAGACATGGATGACGGCAGCAGCCCTCCCAAAACGCGGGGCAGGAAGCGGAGGGGCAAGAAATGACGCTCCCCCTGTTGGAACCGCAACTTCCCTTTTATGACGACGAGCTCGCGCAAGGCTATCTTGCGCGGACGGGCCAGTTTCATACTGGCGCCAGTTTGTCGCAATTTCGCGGCTACTGGGATATTGGGGTAAAGGATATCCGCGACGGAACGGAAGATTTCGTACAAGCCCTATCGGCATTGTCCGGCGTTGAAGCCGAGCATATTCGGTATAACACTTTGGTCGCAAAACCTGATGGCAATTTCACGTTGCGCGGGGAAATCTTCAACCGTCCTTTTGTTCGACGTGGGTCGGTAACCGTTTGTCTTGAGTGTCTGGCTGACGACCATGCAAAGGCAGGCTGGAACCCGGGCTCTTTAAGGTTTCGGTGGCAATGGCTGCTGAGACCCTTTGTGTGCTGTGCGCTGCACCAAAGTCAGCTCGTTGAGTTCCGCCGTGTAGATAGCATTGATCTCTTCGATATCGAGCAGCTGCTCGCGCTAAATGACATTGAGCCCGGCGACGTTGCGACGCCCGGCGACAAAAGTCCCGGCCTTCTGCAACAGTACGTCTCTAGGCGGTTCTCCGCGACAGACAAGTGCGAAGATTGGCTGGGCACTCAGACTGTCTCCGGTGTTGTAAAGGCATCCGAAATGCTCGGAGCTCTTTTGGCGGACGGACCTACTGCGCCAATCAAGGAGTATGGGCCTTCCGATTGGGCTCGTGTTGGGGACATCGGCTTCAAGACTTACTCGGCAGGGACCGACACCATTCTGAGAGAGTTCAAACGACTTTGTACCGACTCCGGACGCAGTAGCGGCCGCGCAGGCCCTCAAGCGGCATACGGTTATTTCTTCAGGTGGCTGAAGAAGCGAAACATGGTCGACGGCATGGAGCCACTGCGGAGTATCCTCAGGACCGCTATCGTGGAAAACTTCGCGCTTGACGCAGGTGAGGTCGTGCTCGGAGAGACATTACCAGCGCGGCGGATGCACTCTGCCAACTCGCTTGCGAGCGCAACCGGTATATCGAAAAGCAGGATTTCCATGCTGATGCGCAAAGCCGGCATGCTCCCGGCCACAGCCAAAGGTGCCTCTCTCAACCGCTGGGCATTCCCGGCAGATGCAGCGGAAAAGGTGATCGCTAGAACTCAGGAGGCGGTAAGCTTGCGGCAGGTCCGAAAGATTCTCGGATGCAGCGTAACGCAGGCAGAAAGATTGGCGCATTCGGGACTTATCAGTCCGATCATTCCTGTAACAGAGGGACAGCATGGGATCCGTGCAGGAGGCTACGTCAAGGAGGAACTGGAGCAATTCCTCGCGAATATATGCAATAACTGCGGCGGAATAGATGACGAGGTCGAAGGTTATCTCTCGCTGTGGGGCGTAACTTGCGGAAGGTCATCTACAGAACAAATCCTTGAATTTCAATTAAAAGGAGAGTTCAGGCATACAAAGCTCCTAAAGGGTGTAAGCAGAATTGATCACCTACGCTTTAATAAAGATGAGGTGAAAGCTGTATTAGAGGAACTTGACCCGGATTTTACGATTTCTGCGGGCGAAGTGATCCGTATACTAGGGGTTCAGACCTACACACCGCGCCGGTTGGCTTCCCCAGAGCATGGCGGCCCCTGGTTGCATGAGGTTGACCAGACTGAATATCGGCAACGGAAGGGCAAGCTCCGTTTTTCACGCATCGAATTTCAAAAGTTTCAAGAGCGCTATATTAAGGCGGCGGCTATCGGCAGGCTGCTTGGCATCTCACACGTGGAGGTCAAGAAACTGATGGCGGATTCGGGAATCCTTCCGATTGCTGATCCTGTTTGGATGGGCGCGTGGTTCTACGAGCGAAAGGACCTATTGCGCCTCATCGATAATCTGGATGAAACCGCTTTCCCTATCTCGGAGCTAAAAAGCGCTGCACGTGAGTGGCCAAATCGATGATCGCTCGACCAGAAAGCTGCGAAGGGCCGAGTTTGGTGAATCAGATGCTTTCATCCGGTGAATCGGATGATGTCTATAAAAAGCGCAGCCATACTCGGATTCAATAAAAACAATCACATAGCGCGCAGAAATGTGCTTTTTATGGTGCTTTTAACAGCGGCATCGGTATTCGCGCCAATTTCCTCGTTGCGGGCGAGCGTCTTTCGGTCGCCGCGCTCGGCGGCTCCGGACGCAGCTTCACCGAAGTAGCGCGCAGGGGTCGTTCCGAGCATCCGCCTGAACATGGAGATGAATGCGCTGACGCTTTCATAGCCAAGATCGCTGGCAATGTTGGTAACCAGTTCGCCTTGCGCGAGGCGCTGAAGCGCCAGACCGATATGCAATTGCTGCCGCCAGCGAACGAATGACAAGCCGGTCTCGCGCTGAAACAGCCGGCTGAGCGTCCGGTTGCTCGCGCCGACGCGGGCGCCCCACTCATCGATGGTGAATCGCAGACCCGGATTTTCGATCATGGCCTCGGTCAGCCGCCGGAGCCTTCTATCGTTCGGCATCGGCAAATGGATCGGCTCAAGGGGTGCTGCGGCCAGTTCGTCGAGCAGTACCGATATCAGCCGCGTCTCGCGCCCATGATCCATTTTTTCCAGCGAAGTTTCAAAATCGAAGCGCAGGATCAATTCGCGAAGGAAGGGCTGGATGAACAGAATGCCGCAGTCCTGGTCAAGCGGAGCGGCCAGGCCCGGATCGATATACAGACTGCCGATCCTGATGTGACCATCCATTTTGCCGGCATGGGAGACGCCGCCGGGTATCCACAACGCGCAATGTGGCGGAACCGTCCAGATGCCGCCGGCGGCCTGAACCGTCAGCACGCCACTGAGGACGTACATCAACTGCGCTTTGTTATGCCGATGCGGCTCCGTTTCGCCGACGAAGGTCGCTTCGGTGATCAGGCTGAACACCGGACGGGCAATTTCATCCACCGTGTCGATGTCGGTCTGAGGAGGAAACTCCATCATATCATCCCGGTTGAGCGCATGCGGCCCCACATTATGGCACGCGCATATCGTAACTATCTCCCGAACGGCCGAGGGCGACGCCAACCACCATTGCCGTTCAGCCAGAGTGTTTTTCAAGCAGAGCCAGGCCTTTGGCCGTGGCTTGCGCCTCGTCCGGCGCGAACTGAACCGAAAAGCCTATCGCCTTGCTCACCGCCGCCGCGGCAACCCGTGCGGCACTGTTCATTGGAGCGTAACCCTCGATCACCACCAACCCAAGGCAATATTTCTTCATGCGATCTTTGATCCGCTTGAAGAACAGCGCTTTTTCCTTGCGCTCTTCGGGCGTTTCATCGTCGTGATCATGCTCGGCGTGGTCCGCGATCAGGACAAAATGCATCTGCCTGTCCAGCAGGCTCTCAAGCTGACCGTTCCTGTCATGCACTTCCTCGACCGACGAGTTTTCGTCCTCGTGCTCACGCAAGAAGACAAGAGGGAAACGGGAATCATCCAGCAACATTGTTTGGACCTTTCGTTGCCCATTTGCTCCGACTGACGACAGCATTGTTCGCGTCACCGGACCATTCCATGGGCGATAATGCGTCTTCCCTCATATCACCCGATGCGGTTCATCCGCTTTCGCGGACCTGCCATAAAATACGCCGATCCGGCCACAATCGTCCGAGAATTGCGCCATCCGGCACGTCGCCGCCATCGCCGGCGATCGAATGGCTGGTTCGAATGATATCTTGGCGGGATCGTTCGATGCGACGGCTCATCATCCCGTGTATCCAGGTCTCGTTCGCGGCTGAAAGAGCGACCCGAACAACCTGCCTGCCCGTGTGCATCTCCGCGACAGACAAGTGCGAAGATTGGCTGGGCACTCAGACTGTCTCCGGTGTTGTAAAGGCATCCGAAATGCTCGGAGCTCTTTTGGCGGACGGACCTACTGCGCCAATCAAGGAGTATGGGCCTTCCGATTGGGCTCGTGTTGGGGACATCGGCTTCAAGACTTACTCGGCAGGGACCGACACCATTCTGAGAGAGTTCAAGCGACTTTGTACCGACTCCGGACGCAGTAGCGGCCGCGCGGGCCCTCAAGCGGCATACGGTTATTTCTTCAGGTGGCTGAAGAAGCGAAACATGGTCGACGGCATGGAGCCACTGCGGAGTATCCTCAGGACCGCCATCGTGGAAAACTTCGCGCTTGACGCAGGTGAGGTCGTGCTCGGAGATCCTGTTTGGATGGGCGCGTGGTTTTATCATCGAAAGGACCTGTTGCGCCTCATCGACAATCTGGATGAAAAAGCTTTCCCTATCTCGGAGCTAAAACGCGTTGCCCGCGAGTGGCCAAATCGGTGATCGCTCGACCAGAAAGCTGCGAAGGGCCGAATTTGGTGAATCAGATGCTTTCATCCGGTGAATCGGATGATGTTTACCAAAGCTTCAGTCCTACTAGAATGCAATAAAAACAATCACATAGCGCGCATAAATGTGCTTTTTATGGTGCATTTAACAATTGTGAATGCACCCATATGGGCCAGTTCGATGGTCCTTTGACCTCCGAGACGCAGGCCAGGAGCATGGGCGCCAATCCGGCCGTGTTTCGCCGGACGGTGGCGGGACTGCGCGAGGCCGGTCTTGTCAAATCCGCAAAAGGCCACGGCGGAGGCTGGCAGCTTGCGCGGCCTCTGGACGAGATCCCGCTGCTCGCCGTTTAAAAGGCCTCGGGCGACCCGCCCTGTTTGCAATCGGGAACCGGAGCGAACATCCCGATTGCAAGGTGCAAGAGCGCGTCAACACGGCTCTTTCAGGCACAATGGAAAAGGCGGAAACGCTGTTTCTGTCGCAGTTCGCCCAGGCCCTCCTCCCAGGAGATCACCGGACTGTAGCCGAGTTCGCGTTCGGCCTTTTGGGTATCAAGCGTGATCTCGACCGCGCTGGTGGCATAGTCCTGATAGCTCAGCGGCCCGCCGAGCCGGCCGCCGCTCAGCCGGTGCAACCCGTCGCCGATACCGGCGATGATGCGGAGCGCGGCGCGCGGCACGCTCCTGCCGCCGGCTTCCAGGCCCCGGCTCGCCAGCAGGCCGGTCACGGTTTCGCGAAAGGTGCGGGCCGGTCCGTCCGTCACATGGTAGATTGCTCCACGCTCTCCATGGGCGAAGGCAAGATCCACGGCATGGCACAGATTGGCGACATGCAGGGTGGAGGAGCGATAGCCGCCGCCCGAGATCCAGGCGAAACTGCCGCTTTTCACGGCCTCGACCAGCACGGGAAGCGCTGTCGTGTCATCCCGGCCCCACACCATGCGCGGGCGCAGGATGACAACATGCTGGCCTTGAGCGGCGGCGTGCCGGGCGACCCTCTCCGCCTCAGCCTTCCCGGCTGAATATGCCCCGGCGGGACGGTCCGGATAAGGCGCCGTCTCGTCGACATTGCGCAGGGGACGGCCGTCCTGCAGCACGGAATCGGTGCTGATATGAATGGCCTTCTCGACACCGGCCGCGTTCGCCGCCTCCAGGACCCGACGCGTGCCATCCGGGTTTACTGAGGCGGCCGCAGACCCCGTTGTGTGATCGACATTGGCGGCGGCGTGGATGAGCCTGTCAGCGCCGGACATGAGCGGGGCCAGCTCGGCGGTCAGCATGTCGCCCAGAACCGGACGAGCGCCCCAGGATGCAATCCGGTCGGCAGCCTCCGGGCTGCGAACAAGACCGGTCACCGCATGCCCTCTGGCGACAAAGTGGCGCAGCAGGTTGCGCCCCACATAGCCTGCAGCGCCGGTGATGAAGACGTTTCCCTCAGCCATTGTCATATCCGATGCTGTCTTTGCCGAGGCCGGCGAGCGTTTCGATGTCGTCCAGGATTTCCGCGCGCGCGGCCGTGTCCCAGTCGTGCAGTTCGAGGTGTTGCTGGAATTTGAGGCCCTCGAGCGCCAGCCAGGCAAGCCGTGCAGCCCGGGGATTGCTCGCTTCGGCCAGCAAATGCGTGGAGAGCGCATTCTGGTTCCGCCGGAACTCGGCGCGCAGATCGGCATCCTGCATCAGCGCGGAGACGAGGCTCAGCACCGCAGGATTTCCCTCGGGCGCCGGCGGGCTGCGCCGAGCGGCCAGGATACGACCCTTGAGGGTCGCGTCGGCCTCGCCGGCAAATGATGCCGCACAGGCCGCGTTGAAGGCGTTGTCCGCCTTGATCGTGCGTTCCACCAGGGCCTCGACGAGATCGCGCTTGCTGGCATGCTCATAAAGCACGGTGGCTTTCGATACGCCTGCCTCCTTGGCAACTGCATCGACGGTCAGCACGCCGTCGCGTGCAACAACCCGCTCGACCGCGTCGAGTATCTTGCCCTGATCATGTTTTCTGGGACGCGCCATGGATCACCTGTTTATTTCCAACCGTTCGGAAATAAACAGGTGATGACTGGATGTCAACGAGCAATCTGCTCCGGTGGGCACATGGAAGCCGCGCGGCTTACAGCGTATCGCGCTTTCCGAAAATCGGGATCGACTTTTGGAAAGCACGATCCGTCGATGCAATAGGTTATGGCGTCCTTTGTGCGTCCGAATGGACGCACGGCGCTCCCGACCCTTGATGCCCGGTGCAAGGGACATCACTGAAAGCCTGAAGAGTTCAGCCGTAGGCCGTGGGGCTGGATGAGGATGCTGGCGCTCCGTCGGGTCAGGTCGGTTTGCCGGCAATGATCGCCCGCAATTGCGGTGCGATCTGGGGCGCGGCGGCAAGGCAGGGCCTTCGTTTCTTCGAAAGCTTGCCGGCAAAGGGATCATCGGCGATGCCGCCGGCCTCCCGCACCAGGAGCAGGCCCGCGACACAATCCCAAGCGCTGAGTTCGGGCTCGTAGAAGCCGAGATAGCTACCCTGCGCCACATGGGCGAGGCTGAGCGCGGCAGAGCCGTTGCGCATGAAGCTGCCGCCGTTTTGAAGGACTTCGGCGACGATCCTGCCGACAGCCTCTGCATGGTTTCTGGCGCCGGGTCCGATGGCGACGGTTCCGCCCGAAAAGGGGGTGGCCGCGTTGACGGAAATCGGCTGGCTGTCGCGCCAGGCGCCTTTGCCCTCCTCGGCCCAGTAAAGCGTGCCGGTTGCGGGGTGGGCGACGAGCGAGAGAACGGTGCGACCGGCCTCTGCAAGGGCGATCACCACCGACCAGCTATCCAGACCGTTGAGAAAGGGGCTTGTGCCGTCGATCGGATCGATGATCCAGCAAAAGGCGCTTGTGCCGGCCTTCATACCGTGCTCCTCGCCCAGAAACCCGTCATCGGGGAACATCTCTGCAATTCGCGAGCGGATGAAGTCCTCGACGGATCGATCCGCAACGGAGACCAGATCCTGGTCGTTCTTCTTGGTTTCTACGGCGAGGGTCTTGTAGCGGCGGAAGAAGTCGAGCGCGCGCGCGCCGGCCGCGGTGATGACGGTCTTGGCGGCGGCAAGCCTTTCGGCGCGGTCGGTCAGGGAAGGCATGGTCATGGAAGGGCGATGTCTTTTCGGATTACGGAGAGGCTCGGCAAGGTTCGGCGGCGCCGGCGGCGCAAGGCTGCTTTCATATCTGAGGAGCCGGCATGACGGCGGTTGAACCGCGTTCGACCAGATGAACGTCGACAATGATGGGATGCACGGACGTCTCGGGTTCAGTGATCCGAGCCAGGAGGCCGTTGACGGCGGCATCGGCCGTGCGCACAGGATCCTGCCGGACCGTTGTCAGGTCATAGGCGAGCCAGCCGGCCTCGGGAATGTCGTCGCAGGCAACAAGCTTGAGGTCGCCGGGAATGGATAGGGCGCTCAGATGGCGGATGGTGTCGATGAAGCCGAGCGCCAGATAGTCATTGGCGCAATAGATGCCATCGACGTCGATGGCGTCGGCGAGAAAGGCATCAGCGGCCGCGCGTCCGCCTTCATAATTCGGCAGGTCGCCGAAATATTCGCCGGCGATCTCGACATTAAGCCGCTCGCATGCCCGCCAGAAGGCGGAGCGGCGCAGGCCGATCGAGTGCGAACTGCGCCGCTGGCTCGCCAGCGCCACACGCCGGCATCCGGCATCGAAAAGCGCGCGCGCGGCCAGTTTACCCGCGGTTTCCGTGTCCATAGAAACGTTCAGCACCGTATCGGCAACGGGCCGCTTGTTGATCAGCACCAGTGGTACGCCGTGATCGGCGCATTGGCGGGCTATCTCGGCGGGCGATGCGTCATCGGTGACAATCGCGCCGGCGACATTGTAGTGCAGCATCATGTCGATATGGCGGGCGACCTTGCCGCCGCGCTCGGTCGGCAGCAACAGCGGACGATAGCCGGAAGCGACAAGGCTCGTCCCGAGTTCGGCCAGCAGTTGCGCCCGAAACGGGTTGTCGATGTCGGATACCACAAGTCCGACGAGGTTGGAGCGCTGGTGCGACAGGCTGCGTGCGAGGAAATTGACGCGATAGCCGAGCGCGGCGGCTGCCTCAAGCACCTTTTCGCGCGTTTGCGGGGCGACGCTCGCGCCGGGGGTGAAGGTGCGCGAGACGGCGGAGCGGTGGACGCCCGCAAGCCGGGCGACATCCTCGGCGGTCGGCGCCCGTCCGGGGCGGTTGTCATCGGTCATCGGCAAGCCGCCGACGAAGTGCTGATGCCAGAAGATCGGCCCGATCGAGATTGATCATCGGCGGGGCGATCTCGACGATCCGGTCGAAGATTGCGGGATCGTCGCCGAAATACTGCATCATCGGGGTGATCCCTCTCTCAAGGCATTGGGGAGCAAGGCGCGCATAATCCCGATAATGGATCTCGGCAAGCTGCGGCGCCAGATGGCCTTGCATCTCCTCCACACCTTGATAGCGTCCGGCACTGGCCTTGATATTGGCATCGGGCGCGGCCTGGCGCATCGCTTCCTGCAAAGACGGGTTCTCGGACCAGAAGAAACAGTCGCCAAGAAAATTCCGCGAGCGCACGAAATCGACCAGAACCTTCGCGTCGACGGTCTTGTTCTCGATATAGAGCCGCGCCCCGTATGATCTGGCAAGCGCGATCATCTCATCAAGCGTCGGCATGGTTTCCGCCGCATAAAAGGGCGAAAACCACGCGCCGGCGCTCAACGCCTTCAATTCGGCCAGCGTCCGCGCCCTGACCGCGCCGGTTCCGCTGGTGGTGCGGTCCAGCGTCGCATCATGAATGACCACGATTTCGCCGTCGGCGCTCATATGCACGTCGATCTCGACGTAGCGCGCGCCCTGATCGAAGCTCAACCGCGCGGCGGCCAGCGTGTTTTCGGGGGCGAAATGATTGGCGCCGCGATGGCAGACGATCTCGGTGGCCAAACCCGCGAAACGGTCGAAGCCGCGCATCAGTTCGGGCTGGTTGGTGCAAATGCCGAGCACCGGCAGTTTCATCAGCGCGTCCAGCACGGGCTTGCGCTCCTCGTGCCAGAGCACAACGCCCAGCCCCTCGTCCTTCGCGCGCTCAAGAAGCGCTGTGTCGACCTGGCGCTCAGGGCGTTCGCCACCGCCTTTCTCCCAGCAGAGATGAATGATGTCGGCCCGGGTTTCTGCCGCCCGTGAAAACGGGTCCGCGCCGAGCGGGACGAGGGTCGAAAGCGGAAACGGACAACCCGCATCGGCGAGCGAGCGGACTTCGTCCATGCTGAAACTGCCGAGCACGGCACGGTCAAAGCCGTTCGTAAGCAGATGGTTCCATGCGATGCGGCCCGCGCCCTCGGCCTTGAGCTCGATATAGAGCGCCTGGTCCAGACTTGCGGCAAGATCGAGCGTTTCGCCAAGGGTCGGGATATCCGGCGCGAGATCGCGCAGGCGTTCGAAGCGAAGATCGGCGATCGCGCGATCGATGCCGGCGATGCGCTTCAGTTTCGCGTCATGCGCGATCACCGGCACGTCGTCGGCCGTCAACTGCACGTCAATTTCCCACATCTCCGTGCCCAGTTCGGCCGCGACGCGAAAGGCGGCAAGCGTGTTTTCCGGCGCATGGGCCGAAGCGCCGCGATGGGCGATGCAGGCGGGCTCCCCCGTCGCGAGGGGCCAGGGTATGGTGTTCTCCGATCGTCTTGTCATATCGCCTGTCCCGACGCATCGAAGGCCAGCAGTTTCTCCGTCTCAAGCCCCCAGGAAACGGTTTCGCCGATCCTCACGTCGCTTCGCACCGGCTGGATCGAGCGCAGTACGGTCTTCTCGCCCAGCCTGACGTCAAACAGCATTTCGCGGCCCTGCGGTTCGATGAAGCTGACGGCGCCGGTTGCGATGTCGGGATGGCTGCCGCCGAAATGCTCCGGCCTGATGCCGAGAGCAATCCGCTCGCCTTGCGTGCGGCCCGCCAGCCGTTTCGGCAGCGGCAGGCGGATCGCGTCGTCTGTCGTCAAAGCGCCGTCGTCAATGCGTCCCTCGGCAAAGACGATCGGCGGATTGCCGAGAAAGCCGGCGACGAAACGGTTGGCCGGCGCCTCGTAAAGCGCGGTCGGGCGGTCAAGTTGCAGGATCCTGCCCTTGTCCATGATCGCGACCCGGTCGCACATCGACATCGCCTCGACCTGGTCGTGGGTCACCAGAATGGCGGTAATGCCGGTCTCGAGCTGGATGCGGCGGATTTCCGAACGCATTTCGAGGCGCAGCTTGGCGTCGAGATTGGCAAGCGGCTCGTCGAGCAGCAGCACGTTCGGACGGCGCACGATGGCGCGGGCCAGGGCGACGCGTTGCTGCTGACCGCCGGAAAGCTGGCCCGGCTTGCGCTCCAGCAGATTGTCGATATGGGCAAGGCCGGCGATCGCCTCGACCTCGCGCTTGATATCGGCCTTGTTCATGCGCCTGACGCTTAGCGGGAAAGCGATATTGTCGAACACGGACATGTGCGGATAGAGCGCGTAGTTCTGGAAGACGACGCCGACATTGCGCTTCTGGCTCGGAAGCGTCGAGACATCCTTGTCACCGAACAGGATCTTGCCCTTGTTGATGCGGTGAATGCCGCAGACGGCGAAGAGCGTGGTCGACTTGCCGCAGCCGGAGGGGCCGAGCAGGGCCATCATCTCGCCGGAGCGGACGGTAAGGTTCAGGTCTTCGATGACCGGCGTGCCGTCGAAGGATTTGGTGAAATCGGAAAGAGAGACTTGCATCAGCCTTTGGTGCCTCCACTGAAGATGTTCATCAGCGGCTTCTGGAACAGCACGAAGAGAACGATGACCGGCAGGGTGTAGAACAGCCCGACGGACTTGAAGAGATTGAAATTATAGGTGACGGAATCGGGATCGGAGACGGCCTCGAGATAGACCGAGAGCACTTCGATCTGGGCTGCCGGTGCGAGAATGCGCGGCAGAAGGTATTCGCTCCAGCCGTCTATGAAGACGAAGATGGAAAGCGCCATCAGGCCGGGCTTGACCTGCGGCAGGATCAGCCGCCACCAGACCGTGAAACGGCTGGCACCGTCCTGGACGCCGGCCATTTCGATCTCCCAGGGCACGGAATCGTAAAACCCCTTCATGATCCAGATGCCGAGCGGCAGCATCAGGCTGGCCTTCACCAGAATGACGCCGATGAGGGTGTTGTAGAGCCCGGCATATTGCAGCACCAGAAACACGCCGATCAGCAGCGTCACGGTCGGAAAGGCATGCATCACCATCAGCGATGACAGGAAAAACCGGCGGAACGGCAGGTTGAGCCGTGAGATCGCATAACCGGCCGTGGTCGACACGCCGAGCACGATCGCGACCATGCTGATCGTGAACAGGAAGGTGTTGAGCGTCGGCTTCCAGACATCGCCGGTCACATCCGGATTCCACAGAAACCGCCAGTGCTGCAGCGTGAATTCATGGGGCAGGAACGAACCCGGCGCCGAATTGGAAAAGGTATCGACCACGAGGAAAAGATACATGATCGCCAGCGGCGCGCTGAACAGCGCGAGGATACAGATGACAGGCCAGACAGTGTGGTTCTTGGTCATTCTAGAACTCGATCTTCGGTTTGCTGACCAGTTCGTTGAACCTGAACAGGCGCAGATAGAGGATGGAGAGGGCGAGACCGACAATGACGAGAATGAGCGCCATGGCCGCGCCCAGGCCGTACTGCAGGTTGCCGGTATAGTTGTTGAGGGCGGTGTGGAAGGCTTCCAGAGACCAGACGGTGGTCGTGCTTCCCGGCCCGCCATTCGTGGTCAGCCAGATCAGTTCGTAAGAGGAAAGCAGAGACAGCGTCTGGTAGGAAGTGACGAACAGGATCGGCCAGCGCATCTGCGGAAGGATGATCCGCGTCACCTGCTGCCAGCGGTTTGCGCCGTCGACCTCGCTTGACCAGAGCTGCTGGATGGGGATGGCCCTCAGAGCGCCGGAAAACAGGATCATGCCGAAAGAGGCGCCGACAAAGCCGTTGACGAGGATCACCGTTGCCCAGGCGGTCGGCACGGAACCCTTCATGTAGTTGAAGGCGGGAAGCCCGAGGTCCTCTGCGGCGACATAGAGAAAGCCGTTCTCCCAGGTGAACCATTTCCACATGATGGCGTAGAGCACGACCGGGGTGATGCGCGGCAGCAGCCAGAGCACGTTGAAGACGCCCCCGGCGCGACTTGGCAGGTAAAAGACGGCGATGGCGAGAAACAGGCCGACGAAAACGTTGAAGGCGAGCGTGGCGCAGACGTAGAACACGGTGTTGGCGACCAATCGCAGCGTGTCGGCGCGGGTGAAGAGGTCGATGAAATTGTCCCTGGTCCATGTCCAGCCGGTGTAGGAAGCCGTCGCGATCGTCTCGAGATCGGCCTTCGTTGCCGCCGGAAGGAAGGTCTGGAGCGCTGCCTCAAACTGGCCGCGATCGGGATAGCGTGTGTTGATCACCGAGCGTTCGAAGGGTTCGGTTGCAAGCTTCAGGTCGCGGATGCGCCGCGGCCGCGAGGGCAGGGATTTCAGATCGTCCTCGAAGGCGGAGGAGGCCGCATAGGTTTTGCCTGAAAGTCGGTCCTCGATTTCCGCGAGAAAACCGGGTTCGATATCGGCCGACGTCGCAGCCGCGAGCGTTTCGGCGTTCACCGTATAGCTTTTCTCGCCGAGGCCGGCACGCAGTTTCGGGTCGAGGTCGGTAGCCTCAAGCTTGCGCAGGACGGTTTCGGTGACGACATAGGCGCCGCCCGAAATGCCTGTGGATGTGCTCATATTGGTAAAGGCGAAGATGCCGGTCAGTGTCGCCGGCAGCAGGAAGAAGGCGATGAGCAGCAATACTGCCGGCGCCATCAGCACAAGGCCCAAACCATTGGCTCTGTTTTTCATTGTCTATGGTCCGTCAGGAAAGCAAGGGCCCCGGAGCCGGCGGGCGGCTCCGGGGCAGGGTCAATCAGCGCACGATGATCGCGTCGCCGAGCTGGCCGGTGACTTCGCTTTCGACAGTGTTGACGGCATCCTCCACCGAGGACGTGCCGGTCCACGAGGATTCGAGCCCGGCATACATGGCCTTCCAGACGACGCCGAAGTCGATGTCGTTCGGAACCGCCGTGGCATAGGGCAGAAGCTCGGTGGTGGCGATGCTGCTCCACCGGTCATTGGCAAAGACCGGAACCTTCGCCTCTTCCGAGCCGATTGCGACCTTGCCGGACTTGACGGCATGAAGCGCGGCGATGCGCGGCTCCGTGGCGATGGTGATCAGTTCGGAGGCGATGACGGCATCATCATCGGTGCCGGTGTTGGAGAGGAGGTAGACGAGCGGATGGCTGATCGTGTTGGCGCGGCCGCGTTCGTTGCCGGCGGGGATCAGGCTGTACTGGATCTCGCCGAAGAAGTCTTCAAGACCCCATTTGGCTTCCCATTCGGCCTTGTGCCAGGTGCCGCCGTGCCAGATGCCGACCTGATCGCTGGAAACTGCCTGGTGCCAGTCGTCCCATGTCGTGCCGAGATGCGTGGAGGAGACCACGCCCATATCGGCGGCGTCGACGAAGAACTGGTACATGTCGGTGAGCGCCTGTCGGTCGAGCACGAGCTTGCCGGTTTCCGGATCGACCATGTCGCCGCCGAAGCTGACATAGAATTGCCAGTAGTCTGTGCCGTTGTTGACGCGCGGCATGAAGCCGCGGCGCTCCGCGACGACGCCCTTGTCCTGCATCGCCTTGGCATCGTCGAGCATGTCGTAGAGCGTATATTCGCCGTCCTGAACGCGCTGCGGCAGGGCATCAATCTCCTCTTGCGAATAGCCGATTTCCGCCAGATGCGCGCGGGAGAAGAAGAACGGACGGGCTTCCGCATCCTGCGGCAGGCCCCAGACGACGCCGTCATAGCTGGCGATGTCGATCAGGTTCGGATAGATCTGGCTGAGCGGCCAGGCGTCGAAATCGACATAATCCTCGACCGGGCGCAGCAGGCCCGAGCGCGACCAGGGGCCGATGTCCTCATGGCCGGAGACGATAATGTTGGGCGCATTGCCGGCCTCGGCGGCGAGGGTAACGGCCTGCTTGAAGTCGTCCCAGCCTGACCATTCCTGATGCTCGACTGTGATGCTCACATCCTGGCCCGTCACCGCATATTCGCGCTCCAGAATGTCCGCGGCCATCTGGATCGCTTCCCAGCGATAGCTGCCGGTTTCGCCGGTGCCGCCGGACCAGACGGTGATGGTATAATCTTCGGCCAGGGCGCCGGAAGCGAAGCCCATTGCCAGTACGGAGCCCAGAAGGGCGGTTTTGGTTGTCTTGAGTATGCTCACGGGAAGCCCCTTCAATTCGTTCCAGCATGCATCATTGCACGCGCGTGCAATCAATAAGGGGATCGTGTGTCCGGCGCTTGAAACTTATATTACCGTTTTGTGTCGAAGGGCCGGCGATGAGGCTGCTGCATGGCAAGCCGGGAACCCGTGGTGGCGTGTTCCGCGCCTTTCGTCTTCTGCGGCAGCGCCTCTTCGCTGAACGGAAATTCAGGGCGATCGCGCCGGCTCACGCCGGGATATGCCCGCCTCATCGAGCAGCAGCGCTGAAGGTTTCCAGTGCGGGCCGATCTCGGCGTGGTAGCGGATGACGTCGCGCGCCACCTGCGCAAGTCCGGTTTCGCGGGCAAAGCACATCGGGCCGCCGCGCGTGCGGGGAAAGCCATAGCCGTTGACGAAGATGACATCGAGATCGCTGACACGCTGGGCGATGCCTTCCTCGACGATCTGGTAGCCGGTATTGACCAGCTGCCACATGCATCGGCGCAGGATTTCGTCATCGCTCACCGCGCGCCGCGTGATGCCCTTTTCCTTCGAAACCGCCTTGATCAGTTCCTCGACTTCCGGGTCGGGCGTTCCACGCCGCGCGCCCTCTTCGTAGAGATACCAGCCCTTGCCGGTTTTCTGGCCGAGCCGACCGGCCTCGAAAAGACGGTCTGCCGTGGTGAAGGGGTAGGGGGTCTGGGGTCCGCGCGCCTGGCGGATATGGTAGCCGATATCAAGGCCGGCAAGATCCATCACCGCCAACGGCCCCATGGCCAGCCCCCAGCGGGTCATGGCCGCATCGACCTGCCAGGGCAGCGCGCCCTCCTCGATCAGGATCTGTGCCTCGCGGTTGAAGTTGATGAACATGCGATTGCCGGCAAAGCCGTCGCAAACACCAACCAGAACGCTGTGTTTTCCAAGTTTCCGGCCGATCTCCATCGCTGTCGCGACCACATCCGGCGCGGTCTTTGCCGCCCGCACGACCTCCAGCAGCTTCATGATATGGGCCGGGCTGAAGAAATGCAGGCCGATGACATCCTCAGGCCGCGCGGTTGCGGCCGCAATGCGATTGACATCGAGCGTCGAGGTGTTGGTGGCAAGGATTGCGCCCTTCTTGCAGATCCTGTTGAGCGCGGCAAAGACGGCGCATTTCACCGGCATGGACTCGAATACGGCCTCGATGGCGAGATCGACGGAGGCAAGGCTTTCGAGCGCGATTGTGCCCGTAATCAGCGCCATCCGCACGGTTACGTCAGCATCGGAAATCCGGCCCTTGTCGCGTGATGCCTCATAGGTCTTGCGGATGGCGGCAAGGCCCGCATCCAGCCGGTCCTGCGCCTCCTCCACGAGGGTGACCGGCAGGCCGGCATCGGCAAAGCACATGGCGATGCTGCGGCCCATCGTGCCGGCGCCGATGACGCCGACGGATGCGACGGTCCGCTGCGGCGTATCCTTTGGCAGGTCGGCAATCTTGCGCGCCTCGCGTTCGGCGAAGAACAGATGCCGCATGGCGCGCGCTTCCGGCGTGGCGTTGAGGATCTGGAATGTGTCGCGCTCCCAAGCGAGCGCTTCGTCGATGGGCGTGTCATAGGCCTTGCGCACAGCTTCGAGCGCGGTCTTTTCCGCCGGCGCGCCCCGGCTGCGGCGCAGATGCCCTTCGGCAACCGCGTCAAGTTCATCCGGCGAGCCGGTCATCGCCATGTCGCGAACCCGGCGGCGCGGCAGGCCTTCGGCCACGGCCTTTTCGAGGCGGGTCAGCGCGTCAGCCTCATTTTCGAAAACGGTTTCGGCGACACCGAGCGCCACGGCTTCGTCGGCCGTGATCGTCCTGCCGGTGATAATAAGCTCCAGCGCCTTCGGCCCGCCGGTAAGCCGCGGCAGCTTCTGCGTGCCGCCGGCGCCTGGAATATTTCCGAGCTTGATTTCCGGGAAGGAGAACTTCGCGGCCGGCAAGGCATAGATATAGTCGCAGCCGAGCGCCAGTTCGAAGCCGCCGCCGAAGGCGACGCCGTTGACGACCGCGACGACCGGCTTTTCGCCTTCCTCCAGCATGGTGATCAGTTCGGTCAGGTAGGGATGCTTGCGGCCGGTGTTGAACTCGGTTATGTCCGCGCCGCCGGAAAAGACGCGGCCTGTCGCGGTAATCACGGTGACGGCGATGTCCGGATCGCCCTCGAAAGCGCGATGGGCCCCGGCGATCTGGCTGCGCAGTGCATGTCCGAGCGCGTTGACCGGCGGGCGGTTCATGCGGATGATGCCGAGCGCGCCGCGTCTTTCCTGCTCGATCAGCGTGTTGGTCATGGTCTTAATCTCCGCGTCAAAGGGCTGCTGCCGTTCCGAAAATCGCCGTCGCCTGATGCGACAGGGTGATCCCGTTGCCGTGGCAGAGCGCCGTTTCGGCATCGGCGATCTGGCGTTCCCCGGCTGTGCCGCGCAACTGCCGCGTGGCCTCGATCAGCGTGAACACGCCGTACATGCCGGGGTGGCAGAAGGAGAGCCCGCCGCCATTGGTATTGACTGGCAGCGGACCGCCGGGGGCGATGCGCCCGCCGGACACGAAGGCGCCGCCTTCGCCCTTGGGGCAGAAGCCGAGATCTTCCAGAAACAGGATGACGTTGATGGTGAAGGCGTCGTAGAGCTGGAGAACGTTCATGTCCTCCGGCTTAAGCCCGGCCATGGCAAAGGCGCGTTCGCCCGAATCGCGGGCGGCCGTCGTCGTCAGGTCCGGCATTTCGGACACGGCCCTGTTATAGGAGGCGATGCCGCCGCCGAGGAAATAGACCGGCTTGTTGGGCAGGTCGCGGGCCCTGTCCGCGCGGGTCATCACCACGGCGCCGGCGCCGTCGGTAAGGAGGCAGCAGTCGCGCAGGCTGAGCGGCTCCATCACCATGCGCGACGACAGGACATCCTCGATGGATAAAGGATCGCGCTCGAAGGCCTCGGGGTTCATCCGCGCCCAGGCGCGGGCGGCGACGGCAACCTCGGCAAGTTGCGCGCGGGTGGTGCCGAAACGCGCCATATGGGTGGCCGCCGCCATGGCATAGGCCGTCATCGGATAGCGCGGTCTGTGGGGGATTTCATAGGTCGGCTGCTCGGCGGCCGGCGTCATGCGGCCGGCATCCGAACGTAAGGTCGCGCCGTAGCAGATCAGCGCAACGTCGCACAATCCGGCCTCGAGCGCCATGGTGGCCGACAGGGCATGGGCAACGAAGCTGGAGCCGCCGGTATTGGTGCCGTCGATCCAGCGGGGTTTCAGCCCCAGATATTCGATCGTCGAGATCGCCGGAAAGGTGTGGCTCATATTGGCCGTGAACAACCCGTCGACATCGGACAGTTTCAGCCCGGAATCTTCAAGCGCCTCGTGAACCGCAAGCGCCTGGATATCCATGGCGTTGAAACCGGGTGCTTCGCCCAGTCCGGCCGTTCCGACGCCGACAATGGCGGCTTTGCCGCGTAAGCGCGTGGTCATGCGTTTGCCTCCCCGGCGGGGTCGAAAACGACGACATGGGCGCCGGTCTCGCCTTCGATCCGCGCCTTCACCCGCATACCGATCACGATGTCATCGGGATCCGTATCGGGAAGGCGGCTCATCATGCGCGGCCCATCGTCAAGATCCACAAGGACGAGCGCATGGCGCGTGGGGCGGGTATCGCCGGGCTTCGGGCGGCCGTAGAGGACCGTTCGGGAGTAGACGGTTCCAAGCCCCGAGGCGGGATGCCAGGCCAGCCTGAGCGAGCCGCAATGGGGGCAGATGATGCGGGGCATGAAGATCGCCCTGTCGCAGGCCTCACATGTCTGAAGCCAGAGCCGGCCATCCTCGACATGGGTCTGAAATTCGAGATCCGGCCCTGAAGCCGGCAATTGAGCCGTCATCGCTTTTCCTCCCTGAATGCGCGCCTGCCGCGATACGCTCTTCCCCGTTTCGGCAAAATGCAGTATTGTCTGCAATGCAGGCATATATTTTAAATTATAGTTAGCAAGCTTTGGCCCTTCTGGCAAGACGAGGAGCGTCCGGCGGCTTGCGTGAGGGTGGGTTCGGGCCTAGAGCCTCTCTGGTTATATTGAAAAGGAGCGGGGATGACCGAGTTCGATGCCGAGGATGAGAATGCCGGCGACCGCCATTTCGTGACGTCGCTGCAGCGCGGTCTTCGGGTCATTACGGCCTATCGGCCGGATGACCGGGCGCTCACCAATCAGGCGCTTGCCGAGCGGACCGGCCTGCCGCGGTCCACGGTCGCCCGGTTCACCCATACGCTGCACAAGCTGGGCTATCTCGTCCATCATGCGCGCTCCGCCGGCTACAGCCTGGCGCCGCGCGTTATCGAGCTCAGCCGGGCCGCGCTGGTCAGCACCGGCATCAACGAACTGGCGCGGCCGTCGATGGAGGCGCTGTCCGAGCTTGGGCCCTTCTCCGTTGCCCTTGGCGTGGCGAGCGACGGCGGCATTCGCTATCTCGATCTGGCCCGGCGGCCCGAGGCGATCGTGCTCAATCTGGATGTCGGCGCTCTGGTGCCGGTGCTGCAGACCGCAATCGGAAGGGCCTATCTTTCCGCGCTGTCCGAGGTCCGTCGTGCGGCCATGCTACGGCAGCTAAAGGCGGCAGATCCTGCGCTTTATGATGCGCAGGCGCCGCTTCTGGCCGCCGAGATGGAGCGGTATCAATCCGAAGGCTATGTGACCTCGTTTGGCTGCTGGTGGCCGGAACTCAATGCCGCGGCCACGACGATCCGCTTTGCAGAAGACGGCGATCCGCTTCTCCTTTCCATTTCCGGGCTCTCGTCTGCGCTCACGCCCGAAAAGGTGCGCGGCGAATACGCAGCGGCGCTGATGAACGCGGCGCGCGTCATTGAGGGCCGCATGAGGCGACGCTATTCGGAATAGATAACGCTCATTGTCTGCATTGCAGACGTATGTTTCAAAAATATGTTGACCCTTGGAAGTGTTTCGGGAATAGTCCGGCCGGGCAGACCAAGGGAGGAATGGTATGTTGAACAATGCTGCGTCCGGTTCGGAGGCCGGTCAGGAGGCCGCGGCAGGTGAGGGCGTCTTCGCTCAGCTCTCGGGGCTGATGAACCCGAAAAGCGTCGCCGTTGTCGGCGCGAGCAACAGGAGTGAGGGCTGGAGCGGCATGGCGGTCCCGGTGTTGCGCCGGCTCGGCTTTGCGGGGCGCATCTTCCCGGTCAATCCCAAATATGAAGAGCTGAACGACCTCAAATGCTACCCGTCGGTCTCGGCCATCCCCGAGCCTGTCGATGCTGTTCTCATCTTCGTGCCGCAGAAGCTGCTCCCGGATATTCTCGAAGATTGCGGCAGGAAGGGCGTGCGCGGTGCCGTCATTCTCGCATCGGGCTTTTCGGAGACCGGTGAGGAGGGGCGCGCCATGGAAGAGACGCTGCGCGAGATCGCCAACCGCAACCGGATCGCCATCTGCGGACCGAACTGCCTTGGCCTTGCCAATCTCGACAGCGGCTTCATGGGGCTGACGGCGGCGACCTTTCCCGAGGATATGTCAGCCGGCCGCACGGCGCTGATCTCCCAGAGCGGCCAGCTGTTGATGGTGCTTCTGGCGCGCGCCCATGATCAGGGCGTTCGCATGCGCTATCTCGTCTCCACCGGCAATGAGCTCAATGTCGAGGCGGCGGACTATGCGAGCTGGGCGCTCGATGATCCCGAAATTGCCTCGGTCTGCATGAATCTCGAAGGGCTGCGCACGCCGTCGCGCTTTCTGGCGCTGGCGGAAAAGGCTCAAGCGGTCGAAAAGCCGCTGATCGTGCTGAAGCTTGGCCGCAGCAAGCGCGCCGCGCGCACGGCGCTTGCCCACACAGGCAAGATGGCCGGCGCGTTTCGCACCTATGAGGCCGTGTTCCGGCAGAACAATGTGGTCTCCGTCGATGACCCGATGGAACTGGCCGAGGCAGCGGCACTCTTCGAAAAATGCCCTGCGCCGCGCGGCGAGCGCATTGCCGTGGTGACCTTTTCCGGCGGCTGGAGCGGCGTCATGGCGGATCAGTGCGAGGCGCTGGACCTGCCAATGGCGGATTTCACCGAAAAGACCGTCGAGGGCCTGCGCCCGCTTCTCGATTTCACCCCGCCGGTCAATCCGCTCGATCTGTCGGGCAATGTCAACAATCACCCCGAACGCTGGGGCCAGAGCCTGAAAATCGCCCTCGATGACGAGAATACGGACATTCTCGTCGTCTTCATCCACCAGGTGCGCGAAAGCTGGCGCGGACGGCTGATAGGCCCGGTGCTGGAACTGAGTGAAATGGCGGACAAGCCGATCATCGTCGTCTATGACGGCGGCAAGGTGGTGGAAGCGGGCTACGAACAGCTTGCCCGCGACGGACGCCTGCCGATCTATCGCGGCAGCCAGCAGATGCTGAAGGCGCTGAAACGGTTTACCGACTATCACAAGCGCGCGAAACGCCCTGCAGATCACGGCGCGGGGCCGCAAATTCCTGCAGATGCGGGCGCGCGCGTCGATGCATTGCTTGCCGGCGGCGGGCGGACGATGGCCGAGGATGTCGCCAAACAGGCGCTTCTTGCCTACGGCCTGCCCATGGTCGGTGAAGCCCTGGTGGGGAGCGAGGCGGAAGCGCTGCAGGCAGCCGAGGCGATCGGCTACCCGGTCGTGCTCAAGGGGCTGGCCGATGGCATGGAGCACAAAAGCGATGCCGGGCTGGTGCACCTGAAGCTTGGCGATGGCGATGCCGTGCGCCGTGCCTATGCCGATCTTGCCGGAAAGCTTGCCGGCCACACGCTGAACGGCAAGCCTGCGCCCTGTCTGGTGCAAAAAATGGTCGGCGGCGGCGTCGAAGTCATTCTCGGCATGCAGAATGATCCTGATTTCGGGCCAATGATCCTTGTCGGCGTTGGCGGCGTGATGACCGAGCTTTTGAACGATGTCGCGCTGCGCCGCGCCCCGCTCAGCCGCACCGACGTTGCCGAGATGATCGACGAAACCCGGCTTGGCCGGCTGCTTGCCGGTTATCGCGGGTCCCCTGTTGCCGATCGCGCGGCGCTGGAAGATGCGGTCCTGCGGCTTTCCGCCCTGTCTGTCGCCCATGCAGACGCCATTGAAAGCATCGATATCAACCCGGTTCTCGTCCTGCCGGAAGGCGATGGCTGCGTTGCCGTCGATGCGCTGATTGTCAAACCGGAGGATGAGGCGTGACCGATCTTCTCAACGCACCCGAGGACAGCGCGTTTCGCGCCGAGATCCGCGCTTTCGTCGAGGCTGAACTCGATCCCGCAACAAGAGCGAAAGTCTCGCGCGGCAGCCCGCTTGCGCGCGAGGATTTTCTGCGCTGGCACCAGAGCATGCACCGCAAGGGCTGGGTCGCGCCCGGATGGCCGGCAGAACATGGCGGTCCCGGCTGGTCGGCGCGGCAGCGGCTGATCGCCGATGAGGAAATGTTCCGGCTGCACACGCCGCCGCTGCCCGGATTCGGTTTGAAGATGATCGGCCCGATCCTCATCCGTTTCGGCAGCCGTGAGCAGCAGCAGCGTTTTCTGCCGCGCATCCTGTCGTGCGAGGACTGGTGGTGCCAGGGGTTCAGCGAGCCGGGTGCCGGGTCCGATCTCGCTTCGCTGCGCACGCGCGCCGTCAGGACCGATGGCGGCTGGCTGGTTTCCGGCTCCAAGACCTGGACCACCTATGCGCAATACGCCAACTGGATCTTCTGCCTCGTGCGCACCGATCCCGAGGTCAAGAAACAGCAGGGCATTTCGATGATGCTGATCGACATGGCAGCACCCGGCGTCTCGCGTCGACCGATCCGGCTGATGGATGGGACTGACGAGGTCAACGAGATCTTCCTCGACAATGTCTTCGTGCCCGATGACCTGGTTGTCGGCGAGATCAACATGGGCTGGACCTATGCCAAGGCGCTGCTCGAGCACGAGCGGCTGGGGATCGGCGGCATCGGGCGCTCGAAACATCTTCTGGCGCGCGTGCGGGAGATGGCCGAGGCGACCGGCCTCGGCGACGACCCGGAGATTTCCGCGCGGCTTGCCGCATTCGAGATCGATATCATGGCGATCGAGGCGACGACGCTGCGTCTTCTGGCCGCTGCCGAGGCGGGCCGCACGCTGGGCGCGGAAACCTCGCTTCTGAAGGTGAGGGGCACCGAAGTGCAGCAGGGGCTGACCGAGCTGATGCTGGATATCGCCGGCCCCGCCGCACTGCCGGAAAGCGCCGGCGACTGTGCCGACGCCCTGTTTGCCAATGTCGCTTACCAGTTCCTGAACTGGCGCAAGCTTTCGATCTATGGCGGCAGCAACGAAATCCAGCGCAGCATCCTGGCCGGCCAGGTCCTGGGTCTTTGAGGGGAACGCCGCATGATACGTTTTGAACTTCCGACAGAAGAGGCCTTGCTGCTGAAGGATACGGCGGAGCGCTTCGTCGCCGATCATTACGCTCTGGAGCAACGGGCAAAGGCCCTTTCGGCCGCGCCGGGCGATGTGCCGCGGCACTGGGCCGAAATGGCGGAACTCGGCTGGCTCGTGGCCTGCGTGCCGGAGGACGCCGGCGGCCTCGGCCTGACGCCGGCGCAGATCGTGCCGATGATGGAGGTGCTGGGCGCCGGGCTGATCCTGGAGCCGGTCGGCGCCGTGAGCCTCGGCTGCGCCGCCATGCTGGCCCGCGCGCTTTCTCCCGATGACGTGGCCGAAAGGCTTGCGCCTGTTCTTGCCGGCGAGGCGATCGAGGTCGTTGTCGCGGGTCGGGACGGCGCGCCGATCGCGGCCCGCCGGGAGGGCGGCAACCTCGTTCTTTCCGGTGCTTCTCCCGCCGTGATCGGCGCTGCCGCCGCGACGGCTTTCTGGGTCGTCGCGGAACTGGACGGATCGCGAATGCTGGTGCGTATCCCTGCCGAAGACGCGGCAGTGACGCCATGCCGGCTGGTCGATGGTCAGGCCGCAGCGCAGGTGGTTCTCGATGATGTGACTGTGCCGGCGGACGAGGCGATCTCCGGCTGCCATGCGGCGCTGGACTTCGGCGCCGATCTGGCGCTCGTGGGTGTGCTCGCCGAAACTTCCGGCGTGATTGACGCCCTGCACAAGGCGACGCTGGACTATGTCAAGATGCGCGAACAGTTCGGCCGGCCGATTGGCCGGTTCCAGGTTGTGCAGCACAAGATGGCCGACATGTTCATTGCCTGCGAGGAAGCTCGCTCCATGGTTCTTCTGGCCGCCGAGGCGATGGAAAGCAAGGACGCTGCATTCCGCGGAAAACTGGTCTCTGCCGCGCGGGTGAAGATTTCGGATGCGGCGCGCGCGGTGCTTCGCGATGCCGTCCAGCTTCACGGCGGGATGGGCGTCTCCGATGAACTGGCCGTCGGCCACTTGGTCAAGCGCCTTCTTGTCCTCACCCAGACCGGCGGCAACCGCGCCGCCCACCTCAAGCGCTTTGCCAAGGCGGCATGAGCGCCCGGTTCAGGCCGTGTTCGGATTGTCCGGCTGTGTTGCTGGGTCAGGCGATATCGCCTGACCCCGATTTTTCTTACAGCGTCATGCCGCCATCGACCACCAGAACGTGGCCCGTCACCATGCTGGCGCCGGCGCAGAGATAGAGCACGGCTTCGGCGATATCCTCCGGCTCCGAGCGGCGTTTCAAGACGGCGAGATCGCGGGCCCATTGCTTGCGCTCCTCCGGCCAACTCTCGGTCCAGGGCGTGCGGGTCTGGCCGGGGGCGACCGCGTTGACCCGCACTTCCGGCGCAAGGCCGCGCGCCAGGCTCCGGGTCAGGCTGACGAGCCCGGATTTGCTGGCGGCATAGGCGATCGAACTGCCCTGCTGGCCGATACCGGCGATCGAGGCCATATTGACGATCGCGCCGCGGCTCTGCTTCAGGGCGGGGGCGGCCGCATGGGCGCAGCGAAACGGGCCGATCAGATTGGTGCCGATGAGAAGCTGCCAGAAATCCTCCGTCATCCTGTCCAGATCGGAGGGCGGAATTTTGTCCTGCGTACCGGAGGTGCCGGCATTGTTGACGAGATAGTCAAGACCGCCCATGGCCTCGATGGCGGTGTCGACCATGGCTTCGGCATTGCCGGGGATCGAGATATTGCCGGGGGCCGCGATCACGTCCAGCCCCTGCGCCTCAAGTTCGTCCACCTTCTCCGGGCCGGCCGGATCGCCTTCCAGATGGTTGATCGCCACCTTTGCGCCCATTTCCGCCAGCATCGTCACCGTCGCCAGCCCGATGCCCGAAGCGCCGCCCGTCACCAGCGCGCGTTTTCCTGTCAGATCGGCTCTGATCATTCCTGTCCTCCCGTTGTTCTTGAAAGCATTTTCTTCAGCTGCAGAAGGCCGAGATCGCGTCGGTGCAGCAGATCCTCCACCGGTTCGTCGCCGTAATCGTAAAAGCCGGCGCCGGCGCGCACGCCGGTTCGTCCCGCATCGATCAGGCGGGCGAGGGCGGGGCTGTGTCCGGTGTTTTCCGGCGGCTGATAGGTGCGCGCGGCAAGGCCGTTGCGGATCATTTCAAGCCCGGTGTAATCCATCTTGCGCATATGGCCGAGCAGGGCCAGGCGATCGACCAGCCCGTGCCGGATCGAAAAATCGATATCTTCCGCGCTCGCCCACCCTTGGTCGATCATCCGCAGGCATTCGAGATTGAGGGCTGCCTGCAGCCGGTTCGCGACATATCCGGGCACTAGCCGGTCAAACACCAGCGGCGCCTTGCCGAAGCCCTCATAGAGCGCGCGCAATGCCGCGATAACCTGTGGCGCGGTTGACGGTCCCGGCGCGATATCCACCAGATCGACGATATAGGGCGGCGAATACCAGTGCGCGATCGCCGCGTTTTCCTGCCTCGCCGCCGGGATCAGCGGAAAGATATCAAGATAGGAGGTGTTGGACGCGATGATGGCCGAGGCGGGGGCGAAGCCGTCGATCTCCTCGAAAACGGCGCGTTTCACTTCGGCTTTTTCCACAACGGCCTCGACGATCAGATCGGCATTCGCGACAGCTTGTTCGATCGCGTCTGCGCGGAGCACGCGGTTGCGCGCAGCTTCGGCCTCATGCGTCGATATCGTGCCGGCCTCGCAAAGCGTGTTGCAGGCCGTGGCGATCAGGGCCGGCGCGCGCGCCAGCACCTCGGCAGAGGCATCATGCAGCGTCACCCGGCATCCGCCCAGCGCATGCACCAGCGCCAGCGCGTGGCCCATGGTGCCGGCGCCGATCACGGCAACTTTTTCTATCGCCATCGGGCCTCCCCTCCCTTTTGCCTTGTCCCTCGTCAGGCCGTGTTGCGCACGACCAGTTCGACGCCGAGGTCGAGGTTCTCCCGCTCCGCGTCGTCATGTCCGATCCGGTCCAGAAGATGCTCCGCCACGGCCTTGCCGATCTTTTCGTGCGGCGGGCGGATTGTCGTCAGCGGCGGGTTGGTGCAGGCCGCGATATCGAGATCGCCATAGCCCATGATGGCTATGTCCTCGGGGATGCGCAGTCCCAGCCGCGCCGCCTCGAACATCGCGCCGACGGCGAGCATGTCGCCGGAAAAGGCGATTGCCCGGGTGTCGGGCTGCCGTTCGAGAACCTGCCTGAGCGCGATGCCGCCTTCGGCGATATCGCGACCGTCCGCTGTCACGATAAGGGGCGTTTGTTTGCCGCCTTCGGCGAAACGCTCCGAAAAACCGTCGGCGCGGGCCGCCGCGCGAGGGTCGCTGGAAAGGATCGCGCCGACAAAGGCGACCCTCTCAAACCCGCGTTCGGCGAAATAGCGCCCGGCCAGTTGCCCGGCCCTGCGGTTGGAAAAGCCGATCGCGCTGTCGATCGGGCGCTCGTCATGGTCCCACATTTCCACCACCGGGCAGTTCGCTGCGGTCAGCATGGCGACGGTGCCGCGCGTATGATCGCGGCCGGTGACCACGAGCGCTGCCGGATTCCAACTGGCAAAGGCGGTCACGATCCGTTCCTCGCGCTCGATGTCATAGTCATGCTGGCCGATCATCATCTGATAGCCGGCCTCCTCGAGAATGGCCGACATCCGGTCGAGGGTCGCGGCGAAAAATGCGTTGGTCAGGCTCGGAACGATCACGCCGATCAGCGGCGAGCTTGTGCCCGCCAGGCTGCCGGCAATCCGGTTCGGGGCATAGCCCAGACGCTCCGTCGCCTCCCGAACGAGGGCGAGACGTTTTTTCGAGACGGTTTCGGGCGCCTTGAGCGCGCGCGACACGGTGGCAAGCGAGACGCCCGCGACTCGCGCAACCTCTTCCATCCTCACCCGCCTGCCGGCGAGCTGCATGTCGTCCTTTCGCGGCACGGCTCAGCACTCTCGGTTCGATTCTGTTCGTCAACGGCGATTTTAGCGACGGCCTCGTCAATTGCAAACGAATTCATTTTTATGTCTTTGATCGATATCTCTAGATAATTTGTATTGAAATAAAAGAAATAATATGGAATCACTCATTTTTGAAAGCGCTTTCAAATTGGGAGGAGAGAAGCGATATGTCGGAAAACGGTCAGGCCGCCATGAACGGCGCGCGCTATATCGCGGAATCCTTTGAGGCGCTCGGCGTCACCCATGTCTTCTTCATGGATGCGATCCTGCGCCCGACGCTGGTCGAGATGGAGGAGCTCGGCATCAAACGCATTCTGGCGCATTCGGAAAAGTCCGCCGTCTATATGGCTGATGGCTATGCGCGGGCGAGCAATCGCGTCGGCGTTTGCATGTCGCAGTCGGTGGGGGCTGCGAACCTGGCCGCCGGCCTCCAGGACGCCTATCTGCACCGCGCGCCGGTCGTGGCCCTGACCGGGCGCAAGGAGCCGATGCTGCGCTATCGCAACGCCTATCAGGAGGTGCCGCATGCGCCCCTGTTCCAGTCCGTCACCAAGGCCAGCATGGATGTGGCCGAGGCGCGCGAACTGCCCCATCTTCTGCCGCAGGCCTTTCGCATGGCAACGGACGGCTCGCCGCGACCCGTCCATCTGGACCTGAACGGGCTTGGCGGGGAAATTATCGAAAAGGGCATGGTGCCGTCTCCCGTTCTGCCCGATCCGGCGCTTGGGCGCCTGCCCACCCTTCGCCCGGTCGCTTCCAAGGCGATGATCGAGGCGGCCGCGGCGCGGCTTGCGCAGGCAAAACGACCCGTGATGGTCGTCGGCGCCGGGGCGATCCAGGTCGAGGCCCATGCCGAAATCCGCGCCTTCGCCGAAGCCTGCAAAATCCCCGTGGCGACCTCGCTTGGCGGGCGCACCATCGTGCCGACGACACATCCGCTGCATATCGGCACGGTCGGCACCTATTCCGCGCCGCCCGGAAACCGGCTCGTGCATGAAGCCGACCTGGTCATCTATATCGGCTGCCATGCGGGCGATCAGCCCACCAATAACTATACCGTTCCCGCGCAAGGGACCGCGATCATCCAGATCGATCTCGATGGCCAGGAGATCGGCCGCAACTATCCCGGCGTCACCGCGGTCTGGGGATGCCCGCGCCAGGCGGTGGCCGATCTTGCCGCGCATGTGACGCCGCAGACGGCCTGGGCGGACTTCGCCGCTCACGCAACGGCGGCGGTTGCCGAGTGGTGGCGCGGTATGGAGCCGGCAATGCGTTCGGACGCGGCGCCGCTCAGGGTGGAGCGGCTCTGCCGCGAGATTTCCGAAGCCCTGCCGGAAAATGCGATCCTGGTGGCCGATACCGGCTATTCCGGCATCTGGACCGCGACGATGGTGGACCTGCCGCATCCGGGTCAGAGCTATTTGAGGGCGGCCGGCTCGCTCGGCTGGGCCTTTCCCGCAGCCCTCGGCGCGCAATGCGGTGCGCCGGATCGACCTGTTGTCTGCTTTTCGGGCGACGGGGCGTTCTATTATCACTTGAGCGAACTCGAAACCCAGCGGCGCTGGAATATTCCGGTCGTGACCGTGATCAACAACAATTCCGGTTTCGGCCAGGGCACGCCGAAGGTCGCCTCGTTCTACGACGGACGTTCAGGGTCGCCGGAAGAGATCAACCGGTTCGGACCGACGGATTTCTGTGCGCTCGCCAGGGCCTTCGGGGTTGACGGTTATCGCGTGGAGCGGGCCGAGGATCTCGGGCCGGTTCTGAAAGCCGCGATCGCGGCCCGCAAGCCCGCGCTTGTGGACGTCGTAACCGACATCCATCCGCGCGCGCCCGAAGCCTGGTCGCCGAGTGCAGGCTGAGGTGGGGATGCCGCAGGTGGAGGGAGACAGGACCCCGGCGTGCCGCGCGGTGGCGCAATCGGTCCCGTTCTTGCGACGTTTGCATTTGGACTTTCTTCTGGTTATGTCTCACTTTCCGAGCCTCTCCGGGATGGAAACTGCCTTGGTCAGAAGAAGACAAGCACTGCCTGCCTCCAGCGGCACAAAAGACTACAGGATCAATTCCGGCCTTGCGCGCGGGTTGGCGGTTCTCAGGGCATTCGGCCCTGACAACAGGCCGATCGGCAACGCCGAGATCGCCGCGCGGGTCGGCCTGTCCAAGGCAACCGTCTCACGTCTGACGTTTACGCTAACGGAACTCGGCTATCTCAATTATGATGAGGAAGTCGGGCGTTACTCTCTGGGGCCGGCCGTTCTCACGCTTGGTTATGACGTCATGGCGCAGATGGAGATTCGCGATATTGCGCGGCCCTACATGCAGTCGCTTGCCGAATATGCCAATGCCAGCGTCTATCTGGGCACGGTCGACGGCAATGAGATCATCTATATCGAGGCCTGCCGCACCAAGGCCTCGATGGCCATCCGGCTTGGCGTCGGCTCGCGTATTCCGATGATCTGCACCGGCATGGGCCGGGCCTTTCTCGCGGCACTGCCGGAAAAGGAGAGGGAGGCGCAGATGCGTGCGGTCTCGGGAGACTACGGCGATGACTGGCCGACGGTGGAAGCCAAGGCGCGGGCGCAGATCGCCTTTGCGCAGGAGAACGGCTTTGCGCTGAGCGATGGCGACTGGATCGTCGAAGCCAACTCGGCCGGCGCCGTTGTGCGGCGATCGGATGGATATCCGGTCTACGGGATCAATGTCGGCGGCTTGCGCTCGATCGTCACCAATGAACGGCTGGTGCGCGATCTGGCTCCGCGGCTTCTGGACGTGGCCCGCGAAATAGAGCATGTCGCCCGCGGAATTCTCTGAAACGCTCGTTTCCCAGAGCTTCGGCCGCAACGGTCATTCCAGGCTTCGAAGAACAGCGCGAAATCACAATTCCGTTGGGGATGCGCTCGTCGCGCCGCTGCGCGGTTACATCGCAATCCTCGGTGTTGACGCCAATGCCGGCAGGCTTTCGGCCGGCAGGTTGACGAAGGTGCATCTGCCGATGCCGATGCATGCGCCCGAGATGATCGCTCCCTCCGAGGTCGACGGATGCCGAGCTCAAAAAAGTAACGAAAAAGAAGGGAATCGCGGCGTTCCGGACCATTTAAACGGGCAAGTCCTGTCGACATTTCCACACTTTTGAAATAGAATTTCAAAAGTGGCCGTTGTCCCAGGCCACGGGTGGCAGATCGGCGTGGTGGGAGAGCCTGGTCGATCGCTTCCCAGGAGGAGGAAAACGGGGCTGGGAGGAATTTATGAAGAAATTTGCAGCTTTCGCCTTCGGTCTCTCGATGGCGGTCACCACTCTTGCCGGCGCGGCGAACGCCGAGCCGATCGTCATCAAGATCGGGCATGGCTCGGAGGGGGACCTGCACCTGCCGGGCGCCGGTCGCACGGCCTGTGTTGCGGCGATGAAGGACTATCTCAACGTTGCTTCCGATGGGCAGCTCGACCTTGAGGCCTATCCTGACAGTTCGCTCGGCGATGCGCGTTCGATGATCGAGTCGGCACAGACCGGCGTGATTCAGATGGCCGGCGTTTATACGTCGATCATGGTTCCCTTCATGCCTGAAATCGCAATCACCCAGATCCCCTATGTATTTCCCGACAGTCTCACGGCCTGGCAGGTGATGGAAGGTCCGCTTGGGGATGCGCTCGCCGAGGGTTTCCTGGAGAAGACCGGTCTTCGGGTTCTGGCCTGGCCGGAAGGGGCGGGTTTCCGCAACATCTATTCCGAGAAACCGATTCACAGCGTTGCCGACATGAAGGGCATGAAGATGCGGGTGCCCGAGAACCCGGGACTTCTGGCGATGTTCCGCGCCTGGGACGCCAATACGGTGACGATCGGCTGGAGCGAGCTTTATACCGCCTTGCAGTCGGGTATGGCGGAAGGTCACGATACCGAGCTTTATTCGATGTATGCCTCGAAGCTCTACGAGGTGAACCCCTATGTCGCCATGACCCGGCACAGCTACAACCTTCATCCGATCCTGATCAACGAGGCGTTCTTCCAGTCGCTGTCGCCGGAAAACCAGACCCTGATGCTGAGAGCCGGCGATCTCTGCTCGCGCATGGGCAATGCCCAGTCCTATCTCAGCTCGCTGGTGATCCAGGAAGCGATGGAGGCCGAGGGCGCGGTGTTCTATTACCCGACCGCCGCCGAGCTTGCGGAATTCCGAGAACTCGCGCAGCAGCCTTACATCGATATGGTCCTGCGCAAGATGGGCGATGACGGGCAGGAATGGGTCGACCGCATCTTTGCCGCGACCAAGGAAGCTGAAAGCCAGCGCTGAGTTTGTCTGCTAGGGCAGGACTTGCGACGCCGCGACGACAACGATCAGGACGACCTGAGCGATGGCGGCGTCGCCGTCCCTGCGCGCGGATTGCGTGAGCGGGCCTGAGTGGGGCTGCCGCAATCCGCGCGCGGCTCCGGCGGCAGGGGGATCTACTCAATGAAAAAGCTTCTAATCGGATATCAGAGCGCCGTCGATGGCCTTGAAAAGGTCTGCATGGCCGTCGCGGTCGTGCTGACCGGATTGTTGTTTGTGATCACGGCCTACGAGATCATTGCCAACCAGCTTGTCGGAAACTCGCCGGTCTGGGTGGAAGAGGTCAGCAACCTGTTCTTCGCCTGGGCGGTTTTCATCGGCGCCGGCGTGATCGCGCGGCATGGCGGGCATATCGGCGTTGAAATCCTCTACGAGATGGTCGGACCTGTCCTGCGGTCTGTCTTAAGGGTTGCATATGCCGTCCTGACGCTCGTCGTCGTCTTTGTCATGGTCTATTTCGGCTGGAAGATGGCGCTGTTCGTGGGCCAGTACCAGACATCGCTCTATCTCGATATCTCGCTTTTCTACTTTTATCTCTCGGTTCCCGTCGGCGGTCTGCTGCTGGGGCTTTTCAGTGTCGCCGCCGCGCTTCCCGATCCGCGCGAGAAGGCAGATCTCACGCAAACCGCCGGAGTTTGACCCTTGATTGCTATCATTTTTGGCAGTTTCATCCCGATGCTTCTGCTCGGGGTCCCGATCGCGCTCTGTCTCGTGCTGATGACGATCTTCGTCTATGTCGATATCGGCGATCCGCGTCTGTTCCTGCAGATCCCGCAACGCATGTTCACCAGCACCGAGAACATGCTGCTGCTGGCGATCCCCTTCTTCATCATGGCAGGCGAGATCATGAACCGGGCCGGGATCACCGACCGGCTGATGACGCTGTCGTCCTCGCTGGTGGGCTGGATTCGCGGCGGCCTGGCCCACACCAATATCGTCTCCAGCATGTTCTTTGCGGGAATTACGGGGTCTGCGGTCTCCGACACCGTCGCCGTTGGCAGCATCATGGTGCCGGCGATGAAGAAGAATGGCTATGGCGAGGACTACAGCGCCGCCGTCACGGCGGCCAGCTCCGTCATCGGCCCGATCATCCCTCCGAGCATTCCGATGCTGATCTATGCCTCGGTGATGAACGTGTCGATTGCCGGCCTGTTTCTCGGCGGCATGGTGCCCGGTATCCTGGTGGCGCTGGCGCTGATGGTGACGGCCTATATCGTCGCAGTGCGCAAGGGGTATGGCGAGCGCGCGCCGTTCGTCGGCGTGGTCCGGTTGATCCTCGCCTTCGTGCGGGGCGCTCCAGCCCTGCTCCTGCCGGTGATCATCATGGGCGGCATTCTCGGCGGCTTCTTCAGCCCGACACAGGCATCCGCCGTGGCGGTCATGTATGGTCTGGCGGTCGGCTTCCTGTTTTACCGCAAGCTCAAGCTGTCGGATCTGGTCCCGATCCTGTCCCATACCGCCAAGGCCACGGCGATGATCATGTTCCTGATGGCCTGCGCCAAGACCTTCAGCTGGCTGGTGACCTATTTCAATCTGGTCGAGCATGTGACGATCGCCTTCGTGTCGCTGACGGAGAACAAGCTCGTCTTCCTGTTGCTGGTCAATATCATCTATCTCGTCATCGGCATGTTCCTGGACATGGGCTTCGCGATCATCGTCCTGGGACCGCTGCTGGCGCCGATCGCCTACACGTATGGAGTCGATCCGATCCATTTCGGCCTGATCACCTGCACCAATCTGACGATAGGATTGGCAACGCCGCCCTTCGGCCTTGTGCTTTTTGCCGCCTGCGGGGTGTCAAAGGTCAGCCTGTCACGCATAAGTCGGGCCATCCTGCCGTTCATCGCCGCCGAACTCGTGGTCCTGCTGCTGATCACCTACCTGCCGGCGCTGACCATGTATTTCCCGCGCCTGTTTGGGTATGCCTAACCCACATAGGACAAGTGGAGACCAGTTTTCCGTCCGGACGCGCGGAAAGACAAAAGGTCAGAGCGTTCCTTGCGCGCCCGAATGGTGCTCGCCGGGCGGTTCTCCGGGCGACCAGAAAAGCCGACAATGATCGCGGTCGCCCGGAGAGCGCGGCCTCCGGACGACCGCTGTCATAAAAGCTCGTCACAGGTTTGAATTTTCCGCATTCGGGCGCGGTGTGGCTGTGCGCTTTCATGCCGCCGTCAAGAAAGCCCTATAAGGTCAATCCCGTAATGGTATTAAATTACGAGGGATCTTTCATGACCAATATACCACCAATCAAGATGCCCGCCGACGCGTGGGACGAACTCAACTTTCCCCGGCCCGAAGAAAGCGATTTCGACCGGGTGGTCGAACGCGCGATCTCGCGGCGCGGCTTCCTCGGCGGCGTTGTCGCCTTCGGATCTGGCGCCGTAGCCATGAGCGCCGGCCTGTTGCCCAGCGGTGCGGCGGAAGCGGCAGCGCCGCAATCGCGCTTTCCGTTCACGCCGATCGCCGCCCAGACCGACTACGCCTTTCACGTGCCCGAAGGCTATAAAGCCAGGGTTCTGGTGAGCTGGGGCGATCCGCTTTATGACGGCGTGGCCGAATTCAACCATGAGACCGGCGGCTCGGTCGAGGAATCCGACAAGGTCTTCGGTGAGAACACCGATGGCATGGAGACCTTCGAGATCGGTGGTCACCAGATTCTCGCGGTCAACAACGAATATGTGAACAGCGATATCAACCTGCCGCATACCGAGGATGGCGTGCCGCAGAGCGCGGCCGACGTGCTGAAGCTGCAGAACCTGCAGGGCGTGACCGTGGTCGAGATCGCGGAAGGCGCGGACGGCTGGTCCGTGGTGCGCTCCAGCCCGTTTAACCGTCGCCTGCACCACAATGCGCCGATGGCGATTTCGGGTCCGGCCGCCGGCCATCCGCTCATGAAGACGGAAGCCGACCCGGACGGCCGCGCCGTGCTCGGCACGCTCGGCAATTGCGGCGCCGGCAAGACGCCGTGGGGCACCTATCTGACCTGCGAGGAGAACTTCAACGGCTATTTCGGCGCAACCGAAGAGACAAGCTACAGCGATGATGTCGCCGCCGGCTACGAGCGCTATGGCATGGCGGCCGAAAGCCAGTACGGCTACGAAAAGTTCGATCCGCGCTTCGATACGTCGAAAAACCCCAACGAGCCGCACCGCTTCGGCTGGGTGGTCGAAATCGACCCGACCGATCCCGACAGCACGCCGGTCAAGCGCACCGGGCTCGGCCGCTTCAAGCATGAAAACGCCGAGGTGACGCTCGCTCCGGATGGTCGCGTCGTGGTCTATCTCGGCGATGACGAGCGCGGCGAGTTCCTCTATCGTTTCGTCTCGACCAATCCCTATGTCGCCGGCGGCGATACCGACGGCCTGCTCGATGACGGCACGCTCTATGTCGCGAAATTCAACGACGACCAGACCGGCGAATGGCTGGCGCTGACGCCGGAAACCACCGGCATGGAAGAAGCCGACATCCTGATCTTCGCCCGCATGGCCGGATCGAAGGTCGGGGCCACGACCATGGACCGTCCCGAATGGGTCGCCGTCAACCCCTATGCCGTCGAGGCCTATTGCTGTCTCACCAACAACAAGAACCGCGGCGTCAAGGCCAATGCCGGCGGCGACGCCACGCCGGTCGGCGGGCCTAATCCGCGCGAGGCCAATAAATACGGCCAGATCGTGCGCTGGTATCCCGATGGCGACGACCACGCTTCCGATACCTTCCGCTGGGACCTTTTCGTCATGGCCGGCAATCCGGAGGTCCATTCGGACGCCTATGCCGGCTCGTCCAACATCAATAGCGGCAATCTGTTCAACTCGCCCGACGGCATGGCCTTCGACACCAGCGGCCTCGTCTGGATCCAGACCGACGGCGAGGACAGCAATGAGGGCGATTTCGCCGGCATGGGCAACAACCAGCAGCTTGCCGGCGATCCGGCAACGGGCGAGATCGTCCGCTTCCTGACCGGGCCGCGCGGCGGCGAGATCACCGGCCTGTGCTGGTCCGCCGACCGGCGCACCATGTTCGTCGGCGTCCAGCATCCGGGCGGCTCGTGGCCGGCGGAAGAGGGCCTTCCGCGCTCCTCGATCATGGCGATCAAGCGCGACGACAACGGCCTCGTCGGCTGACGACGCGGCGGTCGTAACCATGAAAAGGCATGGCGCGCGTAGCGCCATGCCGGTTCTCTCGCCGACTTGGGCCTGTCCTTCCTCCATGCGGTATTGATTGACGGCACGCTTCCGCCGGCGTTGACCGGACATCGCGTCGGTCATCTGCGGAAGGTCTCCGGCCGTTGTCCCGGCGGTTCGCTACCTTATCCGATCCTCGTCCTTCGCAAACACATAGACGCGCTCGGCTTCGACGCCGAGCGTGAGTCTCGTGCCGGCCTTCGCTATCGCGCTCCGTTCGACCTCCACCGTGCAGACTGTGTCGCCAATGGTGCCGTAGAGATAGCTCGAGCCGCCGAGAAACTCCGCGAAATCGACTGTGAACGGAAGACCTTCTTCGCTGTCGTCTCGGGGCTTCCAGTGTTCAGGCCGGATGCCGACCGAGACACGGGTTCCGTCCTCTGGTTTTGCCTCGAGTTTCGGACAGGGCAGGGCGCCGCCGGCGATTTCGATGCGGTCGCCCTTGATGACGCCGGTGAGGAAGTTCATTTTCGGCGAGCCTATGAAGCCGCCGACGAACATGTTGTCTGGGTCGTCATAAAGCGTTGCCGGTGACCCGACCTGCTCGATATAGCCGCCGCGCAGCACGACGATCTTGTCGGCAAGAGTCATCGCCTCGGTCTGGTCGTGGGTCACATAGATCATCGTATTGCCGAGCTCGCGGTGCAGCCGGGCGATCTCGATGCGCATGCCGACCCTGAGTTCGGCATCGAGATTGGAAAGCGGCTCGTCGAACAGGAAGATTTCCGGGTCGCGCACGATCGCCCGGCCGATGGCGACGCGCTGGCGCTGACCGCCGGAGAGCTGGCCCGGCCTTCGGTCGAGATAGTCGGTCAGCTTCAGGATATCGGCCGCCTGGCGCACCTTGGCCTCGACCTCCGCCTTCGAGCGTCCGGCGACCTTGAGGCCGAATCCCATATTCTGCTCCACGCTCATATGCGGATAGAGCGCATAGGTCTGGAACACCATGGCAATGCCGCGGTCGGACGGGTCCTCGTCGGTCACATCCGTGCCGGCAATCAGCACATCGCCGCTTGTCACCTCCTCAAGGCCGGCGATCAGCCTGAGCAGGGTGGACTTGCCGCAGCCGGACGGGCCGACGAAGACGACGAATTCGCCGCCCTCGATCTCCAGGTCGACATCATGGATCACCTGCACCGCGCCGAAGGATTTCGACACGCGTTTGAGGGATAGTCCCGACGGATTTCGATCGGGTTTCAGCGTTTCGGCCTGGCTCATCGTCATGCCTCCCTGCGCAGCCAGACCAGCATTTCGCCCGGCGCGCGATTGTCCCAGAGAAAATAGGGTATGGCTTTCAAACTGGCGCGATCTCGCGCAGGCGGCGTCGTCGAATAGAGCGCATCGGTCGGCTGGCTTTCGACTGTCGCCTCAATCCTGAGCGCAACCGTATCGTCAAGCCCTTCGGCCTGATCGAGGGACACGGGCGCTCCATCCTTGACGACATAGGCATTGAGCGGAGCCTTGTTGTCGGTTTCCTCTATACAGTAGACGAGAGGCCCGCGCTGAAGGGCGGCGCGGCCCTGATCGGGCGCGACTTTCGGATGGGCATAGAGCATTTCCGGCTCCATCTGAAGATCGAGCTTGACCGTGTCACCGGTCTGCCATTCGCGCCGGATGCGAAGATAGCCCTTCGCAGGCGATGCTTCCGACGTCTCGCCATTGATCGCCAGCGAAAACCCCTTGGCCCAGCCGGGAACGCGCAGCGACAGAGTAAACGCGGCGGGCGTTTGAGGCGCGAGCGTAACCGTGATCTGGCCATCCTTCGGATAGGCCGTTTCCTGCTTCACGCCGACCTTTGTTCCCGCGACCTCGATCTCGGCTGAATTCTCGCAATAAAGGTGCAGCGCCAGCTCATCCTCGGCCACGCCATAGAAATAGGTGCCGATCGAGGCCACCAGCCGGGAAATGTTCGGCGGGCAGCACGGGCAGCGGTGCCAGCGCCAGCGGTGGTGATTGCCATAGCTTTCCAGCGGATTGTCGTAAAAGAAACGCGTGCCGTCCTGCGACAAACCGGAAAGCGCGCCGTTGTAGAGCGCCCGCTCCATCACATCGGCAAAACGTGCGTCGGGCGCGCGGCCCAGCATGCGGCTTGCCCAGAACACCAGCGCGACGGCGGCGCAGGTCTCCGCATAGGCCGTTTCGTTCGGAAGGTCATAGTCGAAGGTCAGACCCTCATTGTCCTTGGACGGGCCGAAGCCGCCGGTGACATAGAGGTTCCGGTCGGTCAGGTGCGACCATAGCGCCTCAAGGGCCGGGTCAAGGCTGTCGTCCGAAAACTCGGTGGCGACGTCCGCCATGCCGGCATAAAGATAGGCCGCCCTGACCGCGTGACCGACGACTTCTCGCTGCTCGCGCACCGGCTTGTGGGCTTGGCAGTATTCGAGCGTGGTGAAGTGGAAATCCTCCGGCTTCTCGCCGCGTGCAATCGCTTCCTGATCGAAATATTTCGGCTCCCTGCCGCGCTGGTCGACGAAGAATTTCGCCAGATCGAGGTAGCGCTGTTCGCCGGTGACGCGACCGAGCTTGACCAGCGCCAGTTCAAGTTCCGGATGACCCGGATATCCGCGCTTCTTGTCGGCGTCTGGGCCGAAAGTTGCGTCGATGCAGTCGGCGTAGCGGCACATGATGTCGAGGAATTTGCGTTTGCCGGTCGCGTGGTAATAGGCGACCGCGCCCTCGATCAGGTGCCCGGCATTATAGAGTTCGTGGCGGTCGCGCAGATTGGTCCAGCGCTGACCCGGCTGGATGCGCTGATACCAGGAATTGAGATAGCCATCCTCGGCCTGCAATCTGCCATACGCATCGATGACGTCATCGACGCGCGCTTCGAGCTCTTCATCGCGCTTGCGGTTCAGCGCATAGGCCGCCGTCTCGATGCTCTTGCCGAAATCGGAATCCCAGAACATCTGCGTGGTGACGGTATTGCCGTGGTCGAAGGGGATGACGATGCCGGGATTGGGCCGGTCCGGGTCGACCTGTTCCAGCATGCGCGCCTCGATACAGCGGTCGAACAGCAGCTTGGCGGTCGTGGTCGCGACCACGTCTACGCGCGGGCCGAAGAAGCCGCCGACCTCTACCTGGTTGACGGATAATGGGCGGAATTTCGACTTCGGCTGAAGGGCATCGCCAGCGTTGAGAGGCTTGTTCATCTTGGTGTCCTTTCAAAAGGGCTTATTTCACCGCTCCGGCCGTGAGGCCGCGAATGTAGGAGCGCTGGAGAATGAGGAAGAGGATCATGCAGGGGATCATCATCAGCGTGACGCCCGCCTGCACCGCCCCCCAGTCAACCGAGCCGTAGCGGCCATAGCGCACGGCGGTCATCAGCACGGGGAGCGTGAATTTCGACTGGTCTGTCAGAAGCACAAGGGCGGCGAGAAACTCGTTCCAGGCATTCAGGAAGGCAAACAGGCCGACGGTGACGACGCCGGGCAGCACCAGCGGTCCCATGACCTGAACGAGCATGCGCACGCCTCTGACGCCATCCATGCGGGCAGCCTCCTCGATCTCCTTCGGGACTGCATCGAAAGCGTTGCGCATCATGAAGACGGAGAAGGGAAGCTGCAGCGTCGAATAGATGAAGACGAGCCCGATGAGCGTGTTCTGAAGCCCCATCTTGGCCAGAAGCAGGAACAGCGGCGTCAGGATCGACTGAAACGGGATCATCATCGTCGACAGGATGAGGACGAAGGCAAAGCCTTTGAACGGAAAGCGGTAGCGCGAGAAACCGTAACCGGCGAGGATTGCCACGAGGATGGTAAGCGCCGAGGTGCCGACGGCGACAAACAGCGAATTGCCCGAATAGTGCAGAACCGACTGGCCGAAATTTTCAAGCCGTTCATAGCTTGAGATGCTGAAGCCTTCGGTTGGCCAAGGCGGCAGGGGCGGCTGGGTGGATTCCGCCGGCGTGCGGAAGCTTGCCAGCACCACCCAGACCAGCGGCGCGAGAAAGAGCGCCGCAACCAGCGTCGCCGTTACGTGAAAGAGAAGGCGATGATAGCGGAAGCGGCCGCGGCGGGTGGCCGGCGCTGCTGCGCTCCGTGCAAGGGATGAAACGGCGGTCGACATCATTTGTCCTTTCGATCGCTGAGCAGCGTCAACTGCAGCACGCTGAGGACGAGCAGGATGACGAGCAGCACCATGGACAAGGCCGCGCCATAGCCCAGGCGGAAGGAGACGAAACTTTCGTTGAAGATCTTGTAGACGGCGGTCACCGTCTTGTTCTGCGGGCCGCCGCTCAGGATGATATAGAACTGGTCGAAAGCGAGCATCGAGCCTGAAACGCAGAGGATCAGCGCCAGCGCGAAGGGTTTGCGGATCAGCGGCATGGTGATGTAGCGGAAGCGTTGCAGCCATTTGGCGCCGTCAATGCGCGCGGCCTCCTGGTAATCCGCCGGGATCGACTGCAGGCCGCTCATCAGGATCACCATGAAGAAGCCGGCCATCTTCCAGACCACCATGACGATCACCGACCAGAAGGCCGGCGTGAAATTGGCGAGGATATTGACCCGGCCCTCCGTCAGGCCGAGGTCCTGCGCCAGCGGCGAGAACAGGCCGGTATCGACATTGGAAAGCCAGACCCACAGAAGCGCTGCGGAGGCAAAGCCCGTGACCACCGGCAGGAAATAGATTGTCCGGTAGGCGGAGACCGCGCGTCCCTGGCCCTGTACAATCAGCGCCAGCGCCATGGCGAAGCCCAAAAGCGCAATGGTGACGACGACCGTGTACTGGACTGTGAACCAGAGCGACGACCAGAAACTCTTGTCGAACAGCAGTCTCTCGTAATTGTCGAGGCCGATAAAGCGCGGCAGGCCCATGAGCGGCCATTTGTGCAGCGACATCCACACCGTCATGCAGAGCGGAACGATGAAGAACACGGTGACAAGCGCCAACGCCGGCAGAACATAGATCAGGCCTGTCCACTGTGAATGCCGTCGCCTTCGGCGCTTTTTCGGCGGGGGCGCGTCCGCGCCTGCCACTATCCCGTCAGACATGGCGAAAGTCCTTTCGCATCAAAGAGATGGCCACCGGCCCACAAGGGGCCGGCGGTTCTGCTTTCCTAAGCGCTGCTTAGCGGGACGAGTCGATGATCGACTGCATTTCGTCCTGGGCCTCTTCCATGGCCTCATCCACCTCTTCGCCGCTGTCGGCGTAGAAGGCGCGGTTGAGCATGGTGACCCAGGGGCCGTTCAGCGAATTGATCAGATCGTTGAAGACCGGGCTGTAGGGCGTCTTGCCCTTGGCCATGGCCTCGGCCGCGATCATGTAGCGGGCGTCCAGTCCTTCGAGCGCCTGTTCTGCGACATCGTCACGCACCGGCAGCGAACCGTTTTGCGCCAGGATCTTCTGGCCTTCCGGCGAATAGGCGAATTCGATGAAGGCCTGGATCGCCGGCATCTTGCTGTCCTCAGTCTTCGCCGAGACAACGATATTGTCGCCGCCGGCGAAAGACGACCAGCCGCCGTCCTTGCCCGGCAGATAGGTCACGCCGTATTCAAGGTCCGGATACTGGTTATTGAGCGCGCCGATGGCGAAAGACCCGGACGGCGTGATGCCGATATTGCCGCCGGCAAAGGCCGCGAAGAAGTTCGAGCCGGAATCCGTCTGCGAACCCGCCGGAACCAGCCCGTCCTCGACCATGCCGCGGTAAAATTCTATCGCATCCTTCATCTGCGGCGTCGTCACGGTCGCCTTCGCGCCTTCATCCTCGAACAGCGCGCCGCCGGATGCCCAGACGAGCGGCATGAAGGTGAAGATATTGCAGCCGCCGCAATTGCCGGAGAAATAGAAGCCGTACGTGTCATCGCCGAGAGCCGCGACCGCTTCCGCATCCTCGCGGATCTCCGCCCAGTTCGTCGGCGCCTTGTCGGGGTCGAGGCCCGCTTCCTCGAACAGGTTCTTGTTCCAGACCAGTACGGAGGCATCGGCCGAGAACGGCATGCCGTAGATCCTGCCGTCATAGGCGCCGACCGAAAGATGCGCCTTCGACAGATTGTCGTAATAGGGCAGCGACTTGGCGAACTCCGTCAGATCCTTGAGCTGGCCCGCCTGGGCGAAGGACGGCGTATAGATCAGGTCAAGCGAAAGCGCGTCCGGCTCCGATCCGCCGGCAGCGGCGATGGCATATTTCTGGACCAGTTCGTTCACCGGCACGATCTGCAGTTCGGCCTTGTCCTCGCCCTTGGCATTGAACGCGTCGACCAGTTTGGGCATGAATTCCGAGCCGTCGGAGCGAACCCAGAGCGAGAATGTTTCCGCCTGGGCCAGACCCGGCAGAGCGATGGCGGCGATGGCAGCGCCGCCTAGAAGAGCCTTCAGTTTCATGTCACTTACCTCCCGTTTGATATCCTATGACAGCCCGGGTTGGGCTGAGCTAACGTTTGCGCAGTATGCGCGATCTCCTCCCCTGGAGCCGGCCCTTCGGCCGGTCTGCCTTGTTGGCGGGGCGGGGTCCCGGCGCAGTCCTCAGTCCGGTCTTGCGCCGCAGGATTGTCTGACGACGAGCCTGCAGGGCGTCTCGCGCACGCCCGGCTCGACCTCCTTGCCGTCAATCATGTCGAGAAGCGCAAGACCCGCGCTTCTCCCGAGGCCCGGAAGGCCCATATCCACCGTGGTCAACGGCGGCCGCGTCGCCTTGGCAAAGACTTCCCAATTGTCGAAGCCGACAATCGCGATGTCGTCGGGCACGCGGATACCCATCAATGCGAAGGCGTCGATCACGCCGCGGGCGATCTGGTCGTTGCCGCAGAAGATCGCATCCGGACGCTCTCCGGCCTCGATCAGCGCATGCGCAGTGTCGTAGCCGTGCGCTTCCGTCCAGGCCGAGAAGATCGCCTTTCCGAAGGGGGCGAGCCCGGTCTCTTCCAGGGCGGCGCGCCACCCGGCTTCGCGCAGATGCGCGGCCTTGAAGTCCAGCGGCCCGGTGATATGCGCGATCTTCCGGCGTCCGAGGCCGATCAGGTGCCGTACCGCATCCTGCGCCGCGTTGGTGTCGTCCGGAACGAAGCTGACCGCTCCCTCCGGCGCGGCGGCATAGACATAAACGACCGGCATGCCGAGCGGCGGCAGGTCGATCGGCAGGCCGCGATCGATGCGCTTGCCGGTTATCACCAGTCCGTCGACCCGCTTTTCCTCCATGGCGCCGAGATTGAGTTTCAGGCTTTCGGGCTCGTATTTTCCGGCGCTGAGGAAAACCGAGACGCCCCGGTCTGCCATGGCGGCGGAAAGGCCGGCGGCCACCGGCAACGTGAAGCGTCCGTATGTGTCGTTCGTCAGAAGACCGAGCGTGAAGGAGCGCTGCTGGACGAGGCCGCGGGCGATCGAGTTCGGCCTGTAGTCAAGCTCTGCCGCGGCGGAGCGCACGCGTGCGCGCGTTTCTTCCGACATGCGGCCCGTGCCGTTGAGTGCGCGCGAGGCGGTCGTCACGCTGACATTGGACTTCGCCGCGACATCACGGATCGTGGCGCGCTGGTAAGCGCTTGCCGATTGCAGCTTCGAGACCCTGTCCGCCACGGTTCGTCCTCCCTGAGGCAAACAATTAAATACCATGAGCAAGCGTTTTCTCATTCGTGGTTTATCGTTTGCGCAATCAAGTTTGCACAGACATTGGAGACTGTCAAGCGAGGAATGCCGGCATCCGCAAACCGTCGCGCGGCAAGTCCGCTTCAAGCCGCGAGGTGTCGAAACGGTCTTGCCGCGCGACGGCAGACCGGGAGGTCATCGTTTCGCCTCTTGACAGAGCGCGCTGTTTGCTTTGCTATGATGTCAGACCAATTTAACAACCAATAACTGGGGAACGCCGAAAGGCTTCTTGGGGAGACCGGTCTGAAACGGGGCTTGCTCCGTCTGGCGCCACGCAGGGCATTGTCGTTGCGGGAACGGTTTCTCACGCCTTACCGGCAGCATGGCTGACGCATGAACGATGAAAAGCCCGCCATCATGCCGCTTGCACCGGTAAGCCGCGTGCGACAGGTCGCTGACGCGCTGGTGGACTATGTGTCGCGCTCCGGCTTGATGCCCGGCGACCGTATCCCGGCCGAACGCGAGCTGATGGCGGCGCTCGGCGTCGGGCGTTCGACCATTCGCGAGGTGATCCGGCATTTTCAGTCGCTCGGCGTGATGGAGACACGCAAGGGCAGCGGCACGTTTCTGCTCAAGCCGATCTCGTCGGCCACAATCCACATGCCGTTGTCCCTCAACGCGGTCAATCTCCGTGACGCTTTGCTGCAGACGCTGGAAGTGCGCCGCGGCATCGAGGCCGAGGCCGCCATGGCGGCAGCGCGGCGCCGCACCGCCGCGGACCTGAAGATCATCGAGGAAAAGCTCGACGCAATGGAGCGCGTGCACCTGTCCAAGGGCACGTCCGGGCCGGAAGACCTTGAACTGCATCTGGCGATCTACGATGCCACGCACAATCCCCTGTTCCGCCAGCTTCTGGAGCAGATGCGCGAGGCGTTCGAGAAATTCTGGGCCGAGCCCTTCGACCGCCCGGATTTCGCCCGCCGGTCCTTTCCCTATCACCGCACCTTGTTCAACGCCATCGTCGCCCAGGATACCGAGGCCGCGCGGCGGGAAACACTGAAGATCCTCGACGTCGTCGAGGAAGACATCAAGGAAATGTCCAAATGAATGACGGCCTCTCCCAAGCCGACGAAATCGCGCTGATCGGCGCCCATGACGAGGGTCATGCCTTCGGCGCCGTCGTTCCGCCGATCGTGCAGACATCGCTGTTCACCTTCGATAACTACGACGAGATGATGGACACCTATGCCGGGCGGAAGGAGCGTTTCGTCTATTCGCGCGCCGCGAACCCGACGGTCAGGGTGTTCGAGGAAATGCTGGCGCGCATGGAAAAGGCGGAGGACGCGGTGGGCTTTGCCAGCGGGATGGCGGCGATTTCGGCGGCGATCATCACTTTCGTTGAGCCGGGAGACCGGATCGTCGCCGTGCGCAATGTCTATCCCGATGCCTACCGGCTGTTCGGCACCATACTGAAGCGGATGAAGATCGAGGTCGAGTATGTAGACGGACTGGACCTTGAAGCGGTCGATGCGGCGCTGTCCGGCGCGAAGCTTTTCTATATGGAAAGCCCGACGAGCTGGGAAATGGAGGCCCACGATGTCGGCGCGCTGGCGGCGATCGCCAAAAAACATGGCGCGATCTCGGTGATCGATAATTCCTGGGCGAGCCCCGTTTTCCAGCAGCCGCTCACGCTTGGCGTCGATCTCGTTCTCCATTCGGCCTCCAAGTATATCTCCGGCCACAGCGATGTCGTCGCCGGCGTCGTCGCCGGTTCGAAGGAGATGGTCGGGCGGCTGCGCGGGGAGGCGCTGTCCTATCTCGGCGGCAAGCTTGCCCCCTTCGATGCCTGGCTTCTGACGCGCGGACTGAGAACGCTTGCCATCCGGATGAAGGCGCATGAGGCCTCCGCGCTTGAAATCGCCAGGCGGCTCGCCGCCCGCGAGGACGTCACCAGGGTCTGTCATCCAGGTCTGAAAAACCGGCTTCCGCCCGGGCTTTCGGGAACCTCCGGCCTGTTTTCCTTCCACCTTTCCGAGCGCATCGACATCAAGGCCTTCTGCGACCGGCTCTCGCTGTTCAAGCTCGGCGTAAGCTGGGGCGGTCATGAAAGCCTGATCGTGCCCGGAGAGGTGGTTCTGGCGCAGAAGGCGCAGCCGAATTCGGCGCGCGCTTTCGGCCTCGATCCGCGCTCCGTGCGCATTCATGTCGGGCTGGAGGGCACGGAAGCGCTCTGGCGCGACCTCGAGGCGGCCTTCGAGGCCGCAAAAAACTGAGACTTCAACGCATAGAAGCAAAAAGCAAGGGGAATGGAAATGAAGAAACTGCTCACAGCCACATGCCTTTCGGCGCTCATGGCGTCTGCCGCCCATGCCGAAACACTCACCCTGGTCGAGGTCATCACCAGCCCGGCCAGAACAGAAACGCTGGAATCGATCGTCGCGCGTTTCGAGGAAGCCAATCCGGGTACCGATGTCGAGATCATTTCGTTGCCCTGGGGCGAGGCCTTCCAGAAGTTCGCCACCATGGTCTCCGCCGGCAATATTCCGGATGTGGTCGAGATGCCGGATTCCTGGGTTTCGCTTTATGCCAATAACGGCATGCTGGAAAGCCTCGAACCCTATCTCGCCGACTGGGAATATACCGATGACCTGACGGACCGGGCGCTGGAGCTCGGTCGCGAGGTTGACGGCACGGCCTATATGCTGCCCTACGGCTTTTATCTGCGCGCCATGTTCTACAACAAGAACCTGCTGGAAGCCGCCGGCATCTCCGAGCCGCCGGCCACGCTTGCCGAATTCACGGAAGCCTCGGCGAAGATCTCCGAACTGGACGGCAAATATGGCTACTGCCTGCGCGGCGGCGCCGGCGGGCTGAATGGCTGGCTGATGTACGGCGCCGACATGGCCGGCTCCAACGTGTTCTTCGAGGAAGACGGCACCTCCACGGCCAATCAGGAAGGCTGGGTCGAGGGCTTCCAGTGGCTGATCGACCTCTATCAGAACGGCTACGCGCCGAAGGATTCGGTCAATTGGGGCTTCAACGAGATCGTCGCCGGCTTCTATTCCGGCACCTGCGCCTTCCTGGACCAGGACCCCGATGCGCTGATTGCCATTGCCGAGCACATGGACGAGAGCGATTACGGCGTGACGACCATGCCGAAGGGCCCGTCCGGCAAGACCTTCCCGACCATCGGTTATGCCGGCTGGTCGATGATGTCGGCCTCCGAGAACAAGGACCTCGCCTGGAAGCTGATCGCCACACTCGAGGGCCCGGAAGGCAATGTTGCCTGGAACAAGCGCACCGGCGCGCTTCCCGTGCAGAAGGCGGCCGAGGAGGATCCGTTCTATGACAGCCCGCAATTTGCCGGCTGGTTCGAGGAACTGAACGACCCGGATGCCGTGCCGACCGTGATGCCGACCTATCTCGAGGAATTCGGCTTCTTCAAGGATTCGTTGTCCATCTCGACCTCGCAGCAGGCCCTGCTCGGCGAAATCACCGCACAGGAAATGGCCGATGAGTGGGCCGACTACCTGACCAAGGCGCAGAAGAAGCACCTTGCCAAGTAGCGCATCCGCACGGCCGGCTGTGGGAGACCGCTGCCGGCCGTCGCCTTTCTTCGATCATTCAAAGGACAGACGATGACCGACGCGGTGAACAACCGTGCCAGGAAACCACTGGCGAAGCGGGCAAGCGCGTTTCTCGAGCCCTATCTCTACAGCGCTCCGGCACTCTTTCTGATCGCCGCGGTGATCCTGGTTCCGCTTGTCGTGGGCATTTCCTATGCCTTCCGCGATATCCAGCTTCTCAATCCGTTTTCTGGCGGCTTCATCGGGCTGGATCATTTTCAGGCGCTTGCCGGGGACAAGGCCTTTCGCCGCGCGCTCGGCAACACGCTTTGGTGGACCGGCGCATCCGTTTTCCTGCAGTTCGTCCTCGGTCTCATCCTGGCGCTCCTGCTCGACAAACCGTTTTACGGACGCGGACTGGTTCAGGCGCTGGTCTTCCTGCCCTGGGCCGTGCCGACCTTTCTCGCCGGCCTCAACTGGGCCTGGCTCTTCAATCCGGTCATCGGTCCGCTGCCGCACTGGTTTCATGCGCTCGGCCTGATGGCCGAACCGGAAAACATTCTCTCCGACCCGGCGCTTGCCATGTGGGGGCCGATCGCCGCCAATGTCTGGTGGGGCATTCCCTTCTTTGCCATCACCATGCTGGCGGCGCTTCAATCGATCCCGCGCGATCTCTACGAGGCCGCGGCCATCGACGGGGCGGGCCCGGTGCAGCGGTTCCTATCGATCACCTTGCCGTTTCTGGCGCCGACCATGGCGATCACCATCCTGTTGCGCACGGTCTGGATTGCCAATTTCGCCGATCTCATCGTGGTGATGACCTCCGGCGGGCCGGCAAACCGCACCCAGATCGTGGCGAGCTACATCTTCACCCAGGCCTTCCGCAAGCTCGATTTCGGCTATGCCTCGGCGATTGCGCTCGTGCTGCTGGTGCTGCTTCTGGCCTATGCCCTGCTGATCATCCTTTTGCGCCAGACATTGCTGAACAAGGGCTGAGACGATGCGACCGAAAAGAATAGCCCTCACGGCAGCCCACCGCCTCGCAATCCTCGCCTATGTCGCCTTTGCGCTGTTCCCGCTCTACTGGCTGTTGAAAGTGGCGGTAACGCCCAACAGGCTGCTCTACAGCGAAGGGGTCCGGATGTGGCCGTCGCGCATGACGTTCGAACATTTCGACTTCGTGCTGCGTCATTCCGATTTCCCGCTGTTCTTCAGAAACAGCGTCATCGTTTCCGGCTCCACCGCCATCGCCGTCACCATCGTTGCCTCGCTCGCCGGCTATGCGCTGTCGCGCTTTGCCTTCAAGACCAAATACTGGATCGTGGCGTTGTTGCTGATCACCCAGATGTTTCCGCTGGTCATGCTGGTGGCGCCGATCTTCAAGCTTCTGTCGCCGCTCGGGCTGACCGACACGCTGGCGGGCCTGATCATCGTCTATACCGCCTTCAACGTGCCCTTCGCCACCTTCCTGATGCAATCCTTCTTCGACGGCATTCCGAAGGACCTCGAGGAAGCGGCGATGATCGACGGGGCCACGCGGTTCAAGGCGTTTCGCCAGATCATCCTGCCGCTCACCCTGCCGGGCATCGCCGCCACGCTCGGCTTCGTCTTCACCGCGGCCTGGAGCGAGCTTCTGTTTGCCCTGATGCTGATTTCGGGCAACAGCGCGGCGACCTTTCCGGTCGGCCTGCTCACCTTCGTGTCCAAGTTCTCCGTCGACTTCGGTCAGATGATGGCCGCCGGCGTGCTCGCCCTCATACCCGCCTGCATCTTCTTCCTGGCAATCCAGCGCTATCTCGTCAAAGGCCTGACCGCAGGCGCCGTCAAAGGCTGAAAGGACTTCCAAAATGGCTTCCATCGATATATCGGACGTGCGCAAGAGCTATGGCAGAACCCCGGTGCTCCACGGCGTCGACCTCAACATCGAGGATGGCGAATTCGTCGTTCTTGTCGGCCCTTCCGGTTGTGGTAAATCGACGCTGTTGCGCATGATTGCCGGACTTGAGGAGATTACCGGCGGCGATATCGCCATTGCCGGCAGGCGGGTCAACGATCTGGCGCCCAAGGATCGCGATATCGCCATGGTGTTCCAGTCCTACGCGCTTTACCCGCATATGAGCGTCGCCGACAATATGAGCTACAGCCTGCGCCTGCGCAGAACGCCGCGCAAAACTATCAAGTCCGTTGTCGGCAGGGCGGCGACGACCCTCGGCCTCGATCCGCTTCTCGAACGCCGCCCGCGCGCGCTGTCCGGCGGCCAGCGCCAGCGCGTCGCCATGGGGCGCGCCATCGTGCGCGAGCCGAAGGCCTTCCTGTTCGACGAGCCGCTGTCGAATCTGGACGCGCGCCTGCGCGAGCAGATGCGCGCCGAAATCAAGCAGCTCCACAAGAATATCGGCGCCACCTCGATCTACGTGACCCACGACCAGATTGAGGCGATGACGCTTGCCGACCGGATCGTCGCCATGAATGGCGGCGTCGTCCAGCAGGTGGGAAGCCCGCTCGATCTCTACGACCGCCCCGTCAACCGCTTTGTCGCGGGTTTCATCGGCTCGCCCGGCATGAACTTTCTTGAGGGTCAACTGAGGCTGAAGGAGAACGGGCCGGTGCTGGCGCTCGATCGCGGCGTCGAGGTGGCGCTCCCGGTGCGCCCCGGCATGGAGGATGGCAGCGCCATGACGCTTGGCATCCGCCCGGAACATGTCGCGCGTTCGGCGGAAAGCGCTGCTGTCACCGCCGAAACCCAACTCATCGAGCCGACCGGTTTCGGCATCATTGTGCATCTCGATGTCGGAGGTCAGGATCTCAAGATGTTCACCCAGGACCGGGCCGCGCTTCAGTTCGATGGCGAGATCACGGTGTCGCTTCCGCCCGACCGTCTCCACTTCTTTGATCGGGACGGAGATCGCGTCTAGATCGGTTCCGCCTTTCATGGAAACGCGGAATCACGTTGCCCATTTGTTTTGACGCATTTTCGCGGGCGTCAGATGGTTCCATCCGATTGCGAAATGCCCTGGAAACGCTTTAGACCACGTCCGGGGGGCGCAGCCTGCATTTTTCGGCCGTGTCTGCGGTTTCGATCTGCAGTGTGGTATGGCCAATTTTGAAATGCTCTTGCAGCTCTTCTGGAAGCGAGGTGAGCAGGGGGCGGTGATAGCCCTCGGCGCAGACGATATGCGCCGTCAGCGCCGTTTCTGTGGTGCTGAGCGCCCAGATATGGAGGTCGTGGACCTCGTCGACGCCGTCGGCCCCTTCGAGAAGCCTGCGCACCTCGTCGATGTCGATGCCGGCGGGCACTGCGTCCATGGCAAGGCGGGTGGAATCGCGCAACAGGCCCCAGGTGCCGACCAGGATGACGATGCCGATAAGGAGGCTCACGGCCGGATCGATCCAGTCCCAGCCGGTGAAGCTGATGACGATAGCCGCGATGATGACGCCGACGGTCACGCCGGCATCGGCGGCCATATGAAGATAGGCGCCGCGAATGTTGATGTCCGATTTGCTGCCGGAGGCAAACAGAAAGGCGGTGAAGCCGTTGACCAGCACGCCGGCGGCTGCCACCCAAATCACCGTGCCGGTCTCGATCGGCTCGGGCGTGAAGAACCGGCCGATCGCCTCCCAGCTGATGGCGCCGACGGCGACGATCAGGATGATGGCATTTGCAAGGGAGGCCAGGATCGGCGCGCGCTTGAAGCCGTAGGTGCGGATGCCGCCCGGCGGTTTCGCCGCAAGCCAGATCGCGCCCCAGGCTAGCACGAGTCCCAGAACGTCGGAAAGATTGTGCCCGGCATCGGCCAGAAGCGCCAGCGACCCGGTGATGACGCCGAAAACCGCCTCCAGCGCCACATAGATGATGTTGAGGGAAATGCCGATGGCAAAGGCGCGGCCGAAGCTTTTCGGCGCATGGGAATGCCCGTGCCCGCCATGCCCCTCGTGGCCGCCGTGACCGTGCGCGTGATGATGCCCCGACATGCTTTGCTGCCTCCATGGTTGAGATGGAGATGAATGTAGAAGCTATAGCGGGGTGAGGATCAAGGGGACCGGGCGTGAAAAATACGCCCGGACTTCTGCCGTGACGCTACTGCGTCGTCCTGCGGACGCCCCAGAGCGCGATGGCCGCGATGATGACGCTGACGACGACGTTCCAGCCGGCAAAGGACAGGCCGAGCACGCGCAGCGCCGCCTCGTCGCATTTCGGGCCGGTCACGCGGTTGAGATCGGCCAGCAGCGAACTTGCATCGGTGGTCATGCCGGAAAGCGAGCCCGAGCAATCCGAAGGTCCTGCCCACCAGTGCCATTCGACGCCGGAATGATAGATGCCCATCACCATGCCCCAGACCATCAGCCCGGCGATGACGAGGAGCGCCAGTCTGCCGATGAGGCGCGGCAGAAAGCCGAAACGGACGGCAAGAAGCCCGACAATGCCGACGGGCACGCCGATATAATAGGGTTTACGCTCCAGAAGGCAGAGATGGCAGGGAATGTAACCGCCGATATGCTCGAAGCCGAGGGCAGATAGCACCGAGACGGCCATGCCGAGCGTCACCAGAACGAGGCTGATGACGAGGCGATTGTCTGTGATGAAGCGGGGGAGCATGGGATGAACCTAGAAGACGTATTTGACGAGGTAGAATCCGCCGAACAGCAGCACGACGAAAACGGTGAAGAGAATGCCGAGATATTTCTCGATGAAATCGCGAATCGGCACGCCGTAGCGGTTGAGCAGAAAGGCGATCAGGAAGAAGCGGAACGAGCGGCCGATGACGCTGACCAGGAGGAAGATGCCGAAATTGAGCCCGGTCGCGCCGGAAAAGATCGTCAGCACCTTGTAGGGGAAGGGGGTAATTGCGGCAAAGAGGACGCCCCAGCCGCCCCAGGTGTTGTACCATTCGGCGATCTGTTCGAAGGAGTGCTCCTTGCCGTAAAAGGCGAGGATCGGCTGGCCGACGGCCTCAAACAGGAACATGCCGATCAGGTAGCCGCCGATCGCGCCGAGGATCGAGGCCAGCGTGCAGATGAGAGCAATACGCACCCATTTCAGCGGTTTTGCGATCACCATCGGGATCATCAGCACATCCGGCGGGATGGGAAAAAACGAGCTTTCGGCGAAGGAAACGGCAAAGAGCGCGCGTTCGGCGTGGCGCGTCGCGGCAAGGGAGAGTGTCCAGTTGTAAAGGCGGCGCAACATGGGATGATCCGGAAATGATTGGCGATAGGGATTTAGAATATTGCCGGAGGATGGTAAATCCCGCGCCGCTTGTCCATTCTTCACTACGGCGTGATGCCGGCTTTTCGCATGATCCGGATCAAAATCCCGGTTGACGCAACGGCCGTACCCCGTATATTTCGCCCCAACCCGGTCTCGGCCGGCGGGCCCCTTTGGCGGAACTGGTAGACGCGCCTGACTCAAAATCAGGTTCCGAAAGGAGTGCTGGTTCGATTCCGGCAAGGGGCACCACTTTTTCTATTTTTTCAATAGAAATAATGACTTGGAGGAAGGGGTGCTTTCATTTCCCCTGAATACCCCCTCAAGGTCATGGGCAAGAAACTCCAATTCTCGCAAATCATGCGCTCGTGTCCCCGCGCCGGCCCCCGGTAGCCCCTGAAAGTTCCGGGTTGCCCCTGTCATCACCGCTTCATGCAATATCTCCTGTATCTATTCGTCTTTCACGCCTTTCAGAATTGCCGACATCCGGTCGACCAGTTCTTCCGGCACGTCGGACATCGGGCTTTTCGAGAAGCCGCAATCGCGCCCGAGAAGCCCAGCTGCGGCCTTCATGCGGGCGGGAAATTGCGGTCCGCGCACGATCTTCCAGAGGGGATAGAGGCGATTTTGAATCTTGAGCGCCTCGTCGTATTTTCCGGCCCGCGTCAGGTCCCACATGCGAACCGAAAGGCGGGGGAAAAGCGCCAGAATGGCAGAGATCGCGCCATCGGCGCCGAGCGCGAAACAGGAATGGAGCATTTCGTCGGTCGCGGCATAAACCATGCCGCGGTCGCCGCAGGCGATCCGCATGTCGTACATGGCCATGATGCCGCCGACGCTCTGTTTGACGCCGATGACATTTTCGATGTCGAGCAGCTCGGAAAAGAGTTCGGACGAGATCTCGTTTTGCGGCACGACGTTGTAGATGATGATCGGCAGGCCGACCGCCTCGGAAATTGCGCCGTAAAAGCGCTTGTTGCCGGCCGCGTCCGGCACCAGGACATTGTAGAATGTCGGCGTGACCATAAGCGCATCCGCGCCGGCCTTCTTGGCCGCCATAGCGGTTTCGATCGCCGCAGCGGTGGAGCAGCGGGCGACGCCGGCGACGATGGGAACGCCCGCACGGTTTTCCGATTTGATGATCTCGATCATCTGCACCAGCTCGGCATTTGTGAGGGCCGCGCCCTCGCCGGTGCTCCCGCCGGGCGAAATGCCATGGACGCCCGCATCCAGCAGGTAGCGAACCTCGCGGCGATAGAGTGCCGTATCGATCTCCTCGTCTCTGGTGAAGGTCGAGACGACGGGTGGAATGATCCCGTGGAATGATGTACCTTTTTTCATTATCTGTTGTCCTGTGGCCTTGCAGCTGGCTGTGTCAAATCGGTTCGGGGCTCCAGAAGAGGACGCCCGCCAGCGTCCTCTCCCGGTGGTTGCGTCAGAGGATGCCGAAGTCGGAAAGGGCTTTTCGAACAGCTTCGACTTCTTCTGGCGTGCCCGGGGTCAGGGGCAGGCGCGGCAGGCCTGCATCCCCGCCGGTCAGACGGATGGCCTCTTTCCAGAGGCATACCGGGTTCGTGCGACCGTTGATTCCCATGACCTTCAGCAACGGATAGAGCTTGCGCTGCATCGCCGCGGCCTCGGCAATATTGCCTGCCAGAAAAGTGTCGATCATCTTGCGAATATAGTCGCCGACTACGTGGGAAGCTCCGGATACGACACCGCCGATCCGCTTTTCGCCGCCTTGCGTGAAGGCTTCGAGAACCATGGTGTCGTCGCCATTATAGACGATGAAGTCTTCCGGCGTGGCGTTGAGGAAAGCGGTCATTTGTTTGGGATTGAGTTCTGCCTCCTCCTTGATGGCCACGATATTGTCGAGCGCTGCAAGCTTGCCGACCGTATCGGGGTCAATGTTGACGCCGGTGAAGATCGGAATGTTGTAGAGCATGATGTTGAGGGCCGGAAGCGATTCGGAAACCTTGACGAAGTGGTTGTGGATCTCCTGCTGCGCCGGCTTGGTGTAGTAGGGCGCTACGACCATGACCGTGTCGAAGCCCAGCTTCTCTGCTTCCTTGCCGAGCGCGATCGTTTCGATCGTCGAGGTGCAGCCGACGCCGGCGATCAGCGGAACGCGGCCGCCGACCGCCTTTTTGACCGTTTCGAGAATGGCGACCCGTTCGGCGAATGTCTGTGTGTGAAACTCGCCGGTGGTGCCTGACAGGATAAGCGAGTCGGCAAAGCCGTTGTCGACCAGATGGGTTGCGAGGGCCGCGAGTTTGCCGTGATCGACGCTCTGGTCTTCGCCGTAAGGGGTGACGAGCGGGATGAGAACGCGGCCGTAAGTGTCCTTGTTATACATTTCAGTCTCTTTCTGGAGTTTTCCAAACGATGGTTGTCCCGGTACGGGGGTGTCGTCGGTATTGCTTTTCCGTCATCTCCTTTCTTTTCGTGCTGCCGGTTCCTCGCGCCTTACTGCGAGCCCCGGTCGGTATTGGCGATCCCGCCGGTCGCGCCGGCAAGCTTGCGGGTTTGGCTGACGCCTCTGACGATCAGGGGCAGCACCCAGATGGCGATCGTGAAGAGGCCCAGTCCGGCGGCGATCGGGCGTTCGAAGAAGCCTAGGAAGTTCCCGTCGGCGATGATCATTGATGTGAGGAAGTTCTTCTCGACGAGCGGCCCGATCACGATGCCCAGGATAATTGGAGCGATCGGGAACCCCTTGCTCTCGAGAATGAAGGCGATCACGCCCATCGCCAGCATCACGCCGACACCGAAGACCGAGTTGTTGACCGCGTAGGAGCCGACGATGCAGAAGGCGAGAATGGAGGCGTTGAGATAGGTGCGCGACAGGCGGAAGATCGAGCGCGAAAAGCGTACGGCAAGCCATCCGAGCGGGATGATCAGCAGGTTCGCCAGCGCAAAGACGATCATGACCGCGTAGAAGTTCTGGGGATTGTTGACGAAGATTGTCGGGCCCGGATTCATGCCCTTCATCACCAGAACACCTACGGCAATGGCCGTGACAGCATCGCCGGGAATGCCGAAGACCATGGCCGGGATCCACGCCGAACTCAGCGCGGCATTGTTGGTCGCGGAGGCCTCTACCAGTCCTTCGGAATGTCCGGTCCCGAATTTTTCCGGCGTTTTCGAGAATTTCTTCGAGATGGCATAGGAAATCCAGGCGCCGAGATCGCCGCCGGCGCCGGGCAGAGCGCCGATCACCGTGCCGAACGCGCTGCCGCGAAGCACATTGAACTTATGACGCCAAAGCGTGCCCACCATACCGGCAAGAGGGTTGCCGATCTTCATGATCGGTTCGCGCTTGCCGGACTCGCTGGCCTTGTGCCGGAGGATTTCGGACAGGGCGAACATGCCGATCATGGCCGGTATGAAGCTGATGCCGCCCATCAGTTCCGTCCAGCCGAAGGAAAAGCGGGGCGTGGCCGTCAGCGGGTCGAGGCCGACGGTTGCGATGAACAGGCCGAGAAGCAGCGAAAGCGTACCCTTGACCTTGCTTCCCGAACTGATCAGCGCCGCGCATGACAGCCCCAGCATGGCCAGCCAGAAATATTCGAAACTTGAAAACTGCAGTGCGATCTTGCCGAGGGCCGGCGCGATGAAGAGCAGGGCGACAAAGCCGATCATGCCGCCAACCGAAGACGAGCAGATGGAAATGCCCAGCGCCTTCGCCGGCCGGCCGGCCTTGGTCATGGCATAGGCCTCGTCGACATAGGCAGCGGAGGCCGGGGTGCCGGGAATGCGCATCAACGCTCCGGGAATGTCGCCCGCAATGATGGCCATCGTGGTGCAGGCCACGATTGCTGCGATGGCGGGAACCGGATCCATGTAGAAGGAGAAAGGCACAAGCAGCGCCGTCGCCATCGTGGCGGTGAGGCCGGGAATGGCCCCGACGAAAAGGCCGAAAGTCGCTGCGGCGCAGATCACCAGCAATGTATAGGGCGTGATGACAAGTTCGATTGCTTCGAGAAAGACATGCATGGCCGTTTCTCCTCACCCGAGAATGCCGACCGGCAACGGAACGCGAAGTCCGTTGACGAAGAGGACGTAGATGAACATCGTCAGAAATGCTGCATAGAGGCTGCCGCGTACCAGGCCGCCGCCGCCGATGCGGATCATCAGCAGGATGAACAGGAAGGTAAGCGGCAGGAAGCCGACGGATTCCAGAAGCAGGGTATAGAGGCCAAGGCTCACCAGCACGGTGGCCGGAAACCAGGTGAAATCCTCGCGTTTGAACAGCACGGCCGCATGACGACGCAGCATCGCGATTTCCGCGCGTCCCTGAAACGCCAGGATGCCGCCCGCCAGAACGAAGGCGCAGCCGATGATGATGGGCAGGGTTCCCCCGCCGATCGTCATGCCGCCGAGCCCTTCCATCCGCGTTCCGGTGACAGCCAGAACCACGCCGCCGATCACAAAAAGCAATCCAAGGACGGTGTCCGGAACGCCGATGGCGACGCGATCTGCATTGTCGTCTTCTGGTGAGGTGTCACTCATGGCCTCACTCCTTTCCGTTGGTGTCGCGAGCAGACGGCCGAAGGCACTCCGGCCGGGATACGGCCGAAAAGAACCGAGTTTCAGATGTTGAATGGAGTGCCTTCGGCGGCGCGGTCCGGTCCGTCAGTCCTTGACGAGACCGGCGGCGTTCATGGCCTTGCCGAAGGCCTCGTCACGCTGGGCGAGGTAGTCGACGAAGGCGTCGCCGCCTTCCCACACGACGCCGTAGGAGCGCTTGGCCATCAGGTCGGCGAATGCGGGGCTGCTGACGACATCGGCCATGACCTCAATCAGCGTCGCGCTGACGTTGTCGGGGAGGTCGCTTGGCCCGCCGAGGCCTCGCCAGCCATTGATCGGAAAGTCGATACCGGTGCTTTCCTTGATGGTCGGCAGGTCCGGATGTGCCGGATCGCGCTCGGTGCCGAGGATCGACAGCGCCTTGAGTTCGCCGGCATCGATCAATCCCTGAGCCTCGGGAAGCTGGACGACGCCGACATCGATCGCTCCGGATGCCAGCAATTGCAGGGCAGGAGCGGCGCCTTCGGTCGGCACCCAGAATGCCCTGTCGCCGTCAAGCTCGTTCACCAGCGTGACATAGGCCAGATGATTGACTCCGCCCTGATTGGCGCCGCCGGCCCGGATCGCCGCGGCATTTTCCTCGATCGCGGCGGTAAGCGCGTCCATGCTGTCGAACGGGCCGTCCGTTCTGACGACCACGGCGGACGGGTCGGCGTTATAAAGGCCGAGCGGCGTGAAATCCTTGTAGGTCAGTTCGGATGTGCCGAGCCAATGGAACATCGACAGTTCCGTGGTGATAATGCCCAGCGTGTAACCGTCGGGATCGGCGTCGGCGATTGCCTTGTGGCCGATGACGCTGCCGCCGCCGGTGCGGTTGACGACATTGATCGGCTGGCCCAGCTCTTCTTCCATCAGCGTTGCCAGGATCCGTCCGGTGGCATCCGTTCCGCCGCCTGCGCCCCAGGGCACGATCAGCGTGATCGGCCGTTCCGGGTATTCGGCGCACGCTGCCGAAATACCGCCGACGACGACCACGGTCGTCGCCAGAAGCGTCTTCAGAATATTCATTGAATTCTCCTCCCAATCTTCCCTTTGGGTTACGAAAAGAGCCGACGAGGCCCTGCGGTCCAGAATCCCCTTTTGTTAGACGCGGGCAGCGACGCCGACGCCCGTCCACTCGGAAACGGTCCCGCCACATCGCAATGGCGTTGAACGTCAGATCAAACCTCCCTTTAGCAATACCGCATAATGGAACGCTGTACCGCGAAATAATGCTCTCACCAGAGACTAAGTCTGTCAACTTAAATCCCAAAAAAAAGAATCACGTTCCGAATAGTGGGATTTACGGCGTGAGGAAGATCGGTTATGGTGTCTCTCAATTTCTTCGTTTCTGAATCTATCTTGAGTCTGAAACGATTTAGATGTTCCGTATAGCAGGATTGAATCCCTTATTATGGCAAGCGGATTCAGGGAGCGCTTTTGGGGGTAATCATGAAAGACGATCAGACAGCACGGGGGAAAAGCAGAGGCGACGAGGGGTTGAAGTCGCTGTCGAAGGTGGTGCGCATCCTGGAGTGCTTTTCGGTCAACGACCGTGCATTGTCGCTTGCGACGATATGCCAGCGGACTGGGTTTCCGAAGAGCACGACGCACCGGCTTGTGGCTTCCATGCGGGAGGTCGGGTTTCTGGATCAGGACAGGGAACGTGACAGCTATCGCCTGGGGCTCCGTCTGTTCGAGTTCGGCGATATCGTGCTCGCCAATCTCGATGTGCGCCGAGAAGCCCGGCCGATGATGGAATCTCTTCAGCACATGACCGGCCAGACCGTTCATCTGGCTGTTTTCGATGGAATGCAGGCCGTTGTCATCCATCGTGTGGGGACCGGAAACGAAAGCCATACCAAAGCGGGCATGATCGAGAACGCGCCGGTGCATTGCACGAGCATCGGCAAGGCGATCCTCGCATTTCAGACGGAAGACGCCGTCGAGCGTGTGATTGCGGCGGGCCTGTCACGCTACACCGACCAGACAATGACCGATCCCGATGATCTGCGAAGGGCTCTGGCCGAAATTCGCGAGAAGGGCTATGCCGTGGACAATGAGGAGCATCAGCCAGGACTGCGATGTCTCGGCGCTCCGATCCACGATCAGAACGGCCGCGTATTCGCCGGCATCAGCGTCAACGGCCCGGCCTGGCAGATTCCCGAAAACGAAATCCCGGATCTGGCCAAGATCGTCGTCTATCAGGCGCGTGTGATCTCCCAGCGCCTTGGTTGGCACGACTGAGCGGCCGGCCGGTGTTTCGGCGCCTGCGGTTTGCCGGTATCGTCGCTCACGGTCTTTGCCGCGTCAGAGCCTGGGGCTCGATCATCACCCGCTATGCAGAGCGAGCACGCTGGAGCGCGCTATCAGGCTCGGTTGAACAAAGGTACGAACGGGCCAAGGGCCCTTGCGGCCCGCGCCGATCTGTCGGATGAGCAATTCCGCAGCATGACGGCCCATTTCTTCGACATGCTGGCTGACGGCGCTGATGGTCGGGGTCACCATCGTCATCCAGAGCGCATCGTCATAGGCCACCACCGAGACATCTTCTGGAACGCGCACTCCGTGCTTGCCAAGCGCCACGTAAAGGCGTTGCGAGACGACGCTGTTAGCCGAGAAGATCGCGGTGATCGACCTTGATTTCAGCGCGCCAACAAAACGGTCGAGCCCGGCGGTAATCTCTACATCCGAGGAGCCGAGCTTGAAGATGAGGTCGTCCGGCACGGCAAGTCCGCGCTCCGTGAAGGCTTCGCGCCAGCCCTCGATGCGCGCGCGCCCCGTCGTCCACTCGTCGTGATCGATGAGGAGTGCGATCCGTTCATGGCCGAAGCCGATCAGATGTTCGGTCGCCATCTTGCCGCCGGCCCGGTTGTCGCCTGCGACAAGGGCGTTGTCGTCGCTGACGGAGCGGTCGATCTGCAGGACCGGTCGGCCGAAATCGCGCACGCTCGCCACCGCTTCGGCCGAGACCGGCGTGATCGCGATTGCCGAAACACCCATGGCGATCAGCGATTTCACTGCCGCCTTCTGCTCCTTCGGATCGGCGCGATCGATGATCAGGATGACCTCATAGCCCTCTGCTCGCGCAACCTCCTGAAAACCGGTTGCAAGTTCGGCATAGAAAGGGTCCAGAATGCTCGAGACCACGAGGCCGATCTGTGTGCTGGAGCCCTGCCTGAGATTGCGGGCATTGAGGTCGGGCACATAGCCGATCTTCTGCGCCGCCGCGACGATGCGCGCCTTGACGTCTGCCGCGACATAGCCTTTGCCGCTGAGCGCGCGCGAGACGGTCGAGGTCGAAAGACCGACCGCCTCCGCGATATCGCCGATCGTGACGCGCTTATCTGCCATGGAGTACGTGCCTCATCAAAAATGCTCTTTTAGCGCGTTTTCTGGTATCTGTTGAAGTATTCATCAAGAGCGAAAAGACCGGTGCAGTCGCTGCGCGTCGTCAGCCGCCCCAAAACGCGTGAGAAACTGGTCAGGCCGACCCCATAATTTTCGCTGAGCAGTGCCTTGGCAGATCCGGGATAGCTCTGCTCCAGGGCCATATCTCCGGCAGTCAGCAGCAGTGAGAGCGCATCGGTCTCCTCGGTCGCCGCCCGCTCAAGCATGTCCGGAAACACATTGGCCATGAGACCGCAGAATCCGTCCGCACCGGCCTTGAACGAGGCCCGAAATGTTGCCACCTCGGCGTTCATAAGCTTCAGCCGGCTGCCGCCGACAATCTCGATCCGGCTCTTGATTCGCGCAAGATCGCAGCATGTATCCTTCAAAAAGATGAAGCGTCCGCTCTCAGCCGCACAGGCAAGAGCCCTGTCCGAGATCAGCCGCTTGTAGGGGCGGGGCGCCTCGTAGAGACCGAGATCGCCGCTGCTATCTGCGATGATTGCCTCAAGGCATGCGAGAAAAGCCTCGTCGCTTTCGCCCTCCGCGACCAGATGTCCGGTCAAAAGCACGGCGCAATCGACGCCGCCGATCGCCCTTACGCGCGCAATTGCCTCAGGCCAGCCTTCGCCTTCCTTGCAAAACACCGAGGCGGCGACGGGAACCCTTCCCGCAACCGCGCGGACAGCGGCCCTGATAACCGCGGCGCGCTCGGCATCGTTCATCGTGAGCGGTTCGGCAGAAAGTCCGGTGACCAGCAGGCCGGAAACGCCGCGCGCGACATAGAAATCGACGAGGCCCTGAATGGCATCAAAATCAATCTCCCCGTTTTCGAGAAACGGGGTGAGGAGAGGCGGCCAGATTTCGGGTTGGCGGGCCATGGTCAGATCCCTTCGGACAGGAGGTGAAGTTTGCGGTCGGGTTCGAATTCGAGAAGATCGAGGGTGATGATCTCGCCGGAGCGCGTGACGGCCAGCGTACGGATTTCGAAAGGTTCGAGGGCGAGCGAAAGCAGATGGCCGCCGGCAAAGTCAAGCCCAAGCCGGGCCGCGATCGGGCCGGACGTGTCGTTGACGAAGCGCATCACGGTCGTCGAGGGATCATCTTCCCAGGGTTTCAGCGCCGTCAGCCGCAGGCCGGGCGTTTCCTCAAGGCCGGAAATCAGCCCGCGCGTCGCGGGCATGTCTCCGGGATGGAAGCTTTCCATCATCACCCGGGGCGGCATGACCATCATCTCGGCGAGCCGGCTCGCCTCGTCCATATCATCGCCCGTCTGGGGCAGGAGCCGGACGCTGAAGCGCTGCAGGCCCTGATCCTGGTAGTTATAATGCTCGTTGTCACGCAGCTCGCGGGGATCATGCCAGGCAAAGACAGGGCTTCTCGCGGCGGTGATGCCGATATCGCCGTCGACGCAGTCATAGGCGTATTTGGCATTGTTGATCACGCTTATCCGCTTCCCATCCGCGCCGGCGACGCTGACCCAGCGCTGGCCGGGATATTCGAGACCGTCCGCGGGCCGCTCCACATAGCCATATTGCATCTGGTAGCGGGCCGTATCGGCCGAAACAGCCGTCGGGTAGCGCAGCTTCAGAAGGTGCAGTTCTTCATGCCAGTCGATTTCGGTGCGGATTTCGAGCGAGCGGGCATTGCTGTCGAGCACGAAGAGCTCGCTCAGGCGCGATCGTCCGAGGCGGGCATTGACCCGGATCGAGGCGCGAACGGGGCCGGCATCCTCGATGTGGATGCTCTCGACTTCGAACTGGCGGCCCTGGCCCACATAGGTCTCCACCCGGTGGCCCCAGGTGTCGGAACCATCGGCCGATACGACGGTATGGATGGCGCCTTTGGCAGGGGCAAGATCCTGCCCGTCGGCAAGAGTGACGAATTCGTCAAGCCAGCCGGTCTGCGGGTTGATCGTCACCCGCAGATGCGCGTTTTCGATGGTGGTGCCGTGAGCGCGTGCCTGGAACTGCGGTATGGCTTGCGGCGCATCGGTCCTGCGCACGCGATAGAGCTTGTGGCCAAAGGCCGGCACCCTGGCGGGGAAGGCAATGCGGGCGCGATAGCGGTCGCGGAAGATGTCTTCCTCGCGGATGGTGGCATCGGCCCTGATCTTCTGCCAGGGCGTTTCCTCGCCATCCTCGGCGCTGACAATCCAGTTGCCCGGCAGGAAGGATAGTTCCAGTTCCGCGGTGATCTCGGCTTCGAACGGATGCGGGTTGAAGACGATGAGCGGCTGTGTTTCCTCGTCTGCCGGTATGGCGACGTCGCGGGCCGCGATCTGCAGGGCGCGGTTGGTGACTCTGTCCGCCGTCGCGATCACGCCGCCAAGGGCATGGACCGCGTCTTCGCAGGCGGGAAGGATCGAGCTTCCGGGCAGGATGTCGTGGAACTGGTTGAAGAGCAGCGTCTTCCATGCCTCGTCGAGTTTTTCGCTGGGGTAGGAGACTCCCTGTGTGGCTGCGGAAAGCGTGGCATAGCGCTCCGCCTCCAGAAGGGCTGTTTCTGCCTTCAGATTCATCTGCTTGATCTTCGCAAAGGCCGCGTAGCACCCGGCGGCGTGGCGCTGCAGCTCGCCCTCGTGAACCGGCATGGGCTTGCCGCTGTTCCGGCGCTCCTCGAAAAAGCGGTCGGGGCCGGACATGATCAATCTGCCGAACCGGCCGTCTGCATCAAGCGCCTCGATGCTCTTCAGGTTTCGCCGGGTCGGGCCGCCGCCATGATTGCCGACGCCATAGAAGACCATGGCCTCGTCCTCAAGCGCTGCGCCGATCTTGCTGATGGCGGATTCCATATGCCGGTCGACGTTTTCCGCCGTCGTGCAGTATTCATGCGGGATCCGGTAGGCGGCAACCGAGGCGCCGCCCAGCCCTTGCCATTCAAACAGCGTGTGCGGCATGTCGATTTCGTGCGGGCCGGGGCGCAGGAAGCAGTAAGAGGCGATCCGGTGGCCGGCAAGCACCTGTGGCAGGGCCGCGGAGTGGCCGAAGGGGTCGGCATTGAGGCCGACATTGGCGATGCCCCCGAAATGCTCAAGCAGATAGCGCTGGCCGATCAGACCCTGGCGCACGAAGGATTCGAGATTCGGCAGATTGCAGTCCGGTTCGACCCACCAGCCGCCGACCATGGCGATGCGCCCGGAAACGACGAGGTCGCGAAGCCGGGAGAAAAGCTTGGGGTCGCTCTCGCGGATCCACTCCACGACCGCGACCTGTTCGAAGGTGAAGACGTAGTCCTCGAATTCCTCAAGAAGCGCGACGGCTGCTGTCAGCGTCGCGCGGGCCTCCTGATAGCCTTCTGTCCAGCGCCACAGCCAGACGGGATCGAGATGGGCATGGCCGACCATGTGAATGGCGGCAAAACGCGATTTCTGCTCAGACATTTTCGCTCTCCGCGACGAGTGTTTCCAGACGGGCGCAGATCAGGTGCATGGCAAGCTGGTGCATTTCCTGAATGCGGGCGGTCATCGTGTGGGGTGAAATGAAGGCGAGGCTGCAATCCTTCGCGATTTCGGCACCGTTCTGGCCGGTGAAGAGAACGGTTTTGGCCCCTTTTGCCCAGGCGGCGGCAAGTCCTGAACGGATGTTTTCCGACCGGCCACTGGTGGAAAAGGCAATGACGATATCCCGCGGTCCGGCAAGGGCCGTGACCTGGCGGGCGAAAACGGCATCGAAGGAGAAGTCGTTGCCGATACAGGTGAGCGCCGAAACGTCGGCGGAGAGGCAGGTCGCGGGCAGGGGGCGCCGGTTGGTTTTGTAGCGGCCGATCAGCTCGCCGCTGAAATGCAACGCTTCCGCGGCCGAACCGCCATTGCCGAACACATAGACGCAGCCGCCCGCACAGACGCTCTGCCAGATCGCGTCAGCGATGGCGATGATATCGGGAAGGCGAGTCCGCATTTCCGCGTCCATGGCAAAATGGGCCGCCATCTCCTCTTCCAGGCTTGCCGTCATTCTCTGATCCTCACCTTGACGCCCGTGGCGCTGCCGATTTCGTTCCATGCGACGGCGGCCGCCGAGGCGACGCCCGAATTGCGGCCGAAGCCCGTTTTGCGCACCGTCAGTCGTTGACCGACGCTGGCGGCCATGCTGCTGCCGACGAGCGCCATCGCGGGCGCGAAGAGCTCTCCATCGGCCTCGGTCACGCCGCCGCCGATCACCAGCAGGGCGGGATCGAACAGATCGGCCGCCGCGCGCACCGCACGGGCAAGCATGCCCATCGAACTCTGCCAGAAGGCAAGGGCCTCCTCGTCGCCGGCAAGCGCCGCATCGGCGACATTGCGCGCGGAATAGGGCCTCGGCGTCGCCATGCCCTTGGCTTTGGCCTCGGTATAGCGCTTGCCGATCGATGTTCCCGAGACATAGGCTTCAAAACACCCCGTCAGGCCGCAGTTACAGGTGCGGCCATCGTAAATCAGCGGGATGTGGCCGAGCTCCGACCCGTTGCCGGTGTGGCCGGTATAAAGAAAGCCATCGGTGATGACGCCGCAGCCAATCCCCGAAGACACGGTGATATAGGTCACGTCCCTCACCGCGTCGGGATTGTCCCAGAGCGCCGTGGCGATTGCGCCCGCCGCCGCGTCATTCTGCAGATAGGCCTTCGCGCCGAAGCTGGTTTCCATCTGCTCTGTCAGCGGTATGCGATCCCAGTCCGGCAGGTTGGGCGGGGACAGGACCAAGCCTTTTTCGAGGTCGAGCGGTCCGCCGCAGGCGATGCCCGTTCCCTCTATGGCGAGCCCGTTCCTTCTGGCGTGGGCCTCGGCTGCCCTGCCGAGCCGCTCGATCAGCGCCAGGCTCGGCGCCGCCCTGACCGGCGAGCGCTCGCGAGACTGAAAGGCGATTGCGCCATCGGCATGCACGAGGCCGACGGCGATCTTGGTGGCCCCGATATCCACCGCCAGGACGACGGGCGTCATAGTGTCTCTTTGTTCTGCCATATCACTTATCTGGTAACGATTGCATGTCCACATCATTGGCACGCGCCTCAAATTTAGTCAATACGTCAAAGAGAAGTCCCATAAAAGGCTAGTTTTAAGGCGGAATTTGCGGATAGAGCGTGAAATTTGGTGAGAGGCTTTGTTGACCAGCGAAAAATATGTGATATCGTTTGCAGGTCTTTTAGGGAGGAAACAATATGAACTTGCGTGCTCAATTGAAGCTGTCAACGCTGCTGGCCGCTGGCTTTGCCTGTGGTCTACCTGCCCTGGCGCAGGCGGAGGAATTGTCCGTTGTCTATCGCGAATCGCCCTATGTGTCGGCGGTCATGGAGGCGGCCAAGGCCGAATTCGAAGCCGAACACCCCGGCGACACGATCGAGCTCAACGCGATCAGTTCGTCGGCGCGCGACTACTACACCAAGGTTTCGCTGATGAACCAGTCGGCATCGACGGCGCCAGACATCATCTATGAGGATGGTTTCCAGATTACCGCGGATGCCGCCGCGGGCTATCTCGAGCCGCTGGACGAGCGGCTCTCCGGATGGGACGAGTGGGATCAGTTCTCCCAGATCGCGGTCCAGAACGGCAAGTCTTTCGTCGACGGCAAGGTTTACGGCATTCCGCTCGGCACCGACACCCAGGCCATCTGGTACAACAAGGACCTTCTCGAAAAGGCCGGAGTGGGGGCTGACTGGCAGCCGAAGACCTGGCAGGACATTCTCGATGCCGCGGCCAAGGTGAAGGAAAACCTCCCCGGCGTCGATCCGATCAATATCTATGTGACGAAGGCCGGCAACGAGGCGAGCACGATGCGGGGTCTCATGAACCTGATCTCCGGCACGCCGGGCGGGCTTTCGGCAACGCTTTTCGATCCGGAAACGCAGAAATGGGTCGTCGGCTCGAAGGGCTTCCGCGATGCGCTGGCCTTTCTGAAGACCGCCTATGACAACGGCTATCTCGTGTCCGATACCGATCTTCAGGATTCGAGCTTCCAGAACGTTCTGGTCGAACAGCGCGTGCCCGAGGGCAAGGTTGCCATGTTCATCGACGGCAACTGGATCTGGGCGCGCTGGATCGAGGGCGGCACCGCGCCCTGGGCGGCGTGGAACGAGACGCTCGGCATGGCCAAGATTCCGACGCAGAATGGCCAGGGCAACGGCTTCACCTCCATGTCCGGCGGCTGGACCATCGCCATGAGCCCGAAGACCGAGGACAAGAATCTCGCCTTCGATTTCATGACCACGGTCGCCAATTTCGAAAACAGCCTGACCTATGCCATTCGCGCCGGATCGATCGGCGTGCGCAAGGACGTCATCGCGGACGAGACCTATCTCGAAACCAATCCGACCGCCGGTTTCTTCTCCTCGCTGGTTGAGGTGACCAATTTCCGCCCGGCGCTGGAAATCTATCCGCAGGTCTCCTCCCTCATCCAGGAGACGATGGAGGCCGTGACGGTGGGCGGAGACAGCGTCGAAGACGCCGCCGGCCGCTTCGACCGCCAGCTCACCCGCCTTGCCGGCTCGTCGAACGTCGAAAAAGCGAACTGACATGGCGCAAGGGGCAAGCGGAACGAGCCAAGGGCCGGCAGCAGTGCTGATGCGCATTGTGCCGCTTGCCCCGGCCACCCTGATGATCGTCGCCTTCTTTCTGGTGCCGATCATCTGGGCCATCTACACATCCATGACCAATCTCGGACTGTCGGGCTATGCGGCCCGCAATCCGGCCTTCATCGGCTTCGAGAACTACTACTACCTGTTCACCGATCCGCGCACCTGGGCGGCGCTCGGGCGGACGGCGGTGTTCGTCGGCCTCTCCGTTGCCGGGCAGAACATTGTCGGCTTCTGCATTGCCTATGTGCGGCAAATGGCGACGCCCGCCATCCAGAGCCTTGCCTCGGTCATCGTCATCACCGCCTGGGTGGTGCCGGAAGTCGTTGCGGGCTTTCTCTGGTACACATTCCTGCGCGGCGACGAATCCGGCATGAACCAGATTTTCGATATTTTCGGCTTTGCCCACCAGCAATGGCTTCTGACGGCGCCGCTTGCCGCGGTGATCATCATCAACATCTGGCGCGGCTGTGCCTTCTCGATGCTCGTCTACTCCGCGGCGCTTCAGGATGTCTCGAGCGAAGTGCTTGAAGCCGCCGAGATCGACGGGGCAGGGCGCATGCAATCGATCTTCGGCGTCATCCTGCCGATCATCCGCCCGGTGATTGCCATCAATGTAGTGCTGACCACGCTCAACACGCTCGGCGTGTTCGGTATCATCTGGATCACCACGGCGGGCGGGCCCGGCACGCGCTCGGAAACGCTGCCGCTCCTGATGTACAATCAGGCCTATGATTTCGGCCTTATCGGCTACGGCTCGTCAATCGCCGTCCTGCTGCTCGGCTTCGGCGTCATCGCCTCCCTCATCTATGTCCGTCTGTTCAAAGTGGGAGAAGCGCGCAATGGCTAATCTCGCCAAGGCCAAGACCCGCGACCGGCTGGCCGCCGATATCGCGCTCACCTTCGTTGCCATCGCCTTCGTCGTGCCGATGGTGTGGATGGTGCTGGCCGCCTTCGATGCCGAGGCGACGCTTGCCATTCAACTGCCGGCCCGCTGGAGCCTGACGAATTTCGGCGCGATCCTGACGGAGGATGTCGCGATCCGGCCCTTCATGAACAGCGTCATCATTTCGGCCGGGACGTCCTGCCTGGTGGTCATCCTCGCGCTCTTCGCCGGCTATCCGTTGTCGCGCTACAGGCTGCGCTACGGAAAGCAGTATATCTACACGATCGTCTTTGCCAGCGCGCTGCCGATCACCGCCATCATGGTGCCGATCTATGTGATGTTCGTCCATATCGGCCTCGTCGATACGCTTGCGGGCGTCATCGTCTTCCGCACGGCGGCGGAGCTTCCCTTTGCGGTCTGGCTGATGAAGGGCTTTATGGATGCCATTCCGACCGATCTGGAAGAGGCGGCGTGGACGGAAGGGGCATCCCGCATGGAAGGCGTTGCCTATATCGTCGTGCCGCTCCTGGCGCCGGGGATCGCAACCATCTTCATTCTGTCCTTCATCGAGAACTGGGGCAATTTCTTCGTGCCCTTCATCCTGCTGCAAAGCCGCGACAATTATCCGATGGCCGTCTCGCTCTACAGTTTCTTCGGGGAATATGGGGAGGCCATGTATGGCCAGCTCGCCGCCTTCGCGCTGCTATATACGGCGCCCACGCTGCTCGTCTATTTCCTGATCCAGAAGCCGCTGCAAAAGGGCGGACTCCGGCTCGGCGGCGCGGTCAAGGCCTGAGGGAGACGTCATGCAGAAGAAACCCAATATCCTCTTCCTGTTTTCCGACCAGCACAGCGTGCGTGCGATGGGCGATTGCGCGGAGACGCCGGTCGAAACCCCGTCGCTCGATCGCCTGGCCGCGGGCGGCATGCGTTTCGACAATGCCTATTGCCAGAACCCGCTCTGCGTGCCCAGCCGGGCGAGCCTTCTGACCGGGAAATATTGCCGCACGACCGGCATTTACGACAACCGCCACATCCTGCCCGCCAACGGCCCAACGCTGGCGCGCGCGCTCGGCGACGCCGGATACCGCACGGCGCTTGTGGGCAAGACGCATTTCAACGGCGAGCAATTCCAGGGCTTTCAGGAACGCCCCTATGGCGATCTCTACGGCCAGGCTCACCAGCCGGATCCCGCCCGCCACCCAAACGAATCCGGTCTCGGCGATATTCTAGGCGATGCCGGCCCGTCGGGCATTCCGCTTGCCATGACGCAAACGGAGATCTGCGTCAGCGAGGCGGCCAAATGGCTGCAGGGCCATGCGGGACGACCGGGAGATGCGCCGTTCTTTCTGGCCGTCCATTTCGACAAACCGCATTTTCCGATCAACCCGCCGCGTCGCTTCTTCGAGCGTTTCGCGGGCAGGGTGGAACTGCCGGACTATGACCCCGACTGGCTTACCCGCGCGCCCGCCTTTGTGCAGAAAGCGGCAGCGGCGAGCGGCACGGCGCATCACCGGGGCGATGATGCGGTGAATGCCCGGGCGCTGGCTGCCTATTACGGTTGCGTCGAATGGGTCGACGATGCCGTCGGCCGGCTTCTGGATGTGATCGACTATCTCGGTCTCTTCGAGGATACGATCGTCATCTACGCCTCCGATCACGGTGAGATGGCGGCGCGGCGGGGGCTCTGGCAGAAGACCGTCTTCTATGAGGATTCCGCCCGTGTTCCGCTGATTATCCGCTGGCCCGGCGTGGCAGAGCCCGGGAGCCGGACGAATGCGCTTGCCGGACTGATAGACCTTTACCCGACCCTTTGCGCCGCGGCGGGGATTTCTCCGCCCGAGGGTTTGGAAGGCTTGGACCTCGCGCCGGTTCTTGCCGGGGGCGGGCCGCCGGAGCGGAACCTTTTCTGCGAGAGCGCCGTACTGAAGCAGCCGGACCACGCCGGTTGCATGCTGCGCCGCGGCGACTGGAAATACTGCCTCTACCTGGACGGCTGCGAGGAGCTCTACAACCTCGCCGATGATCCCGACGAGTGGAACGATCTCTCCCGGGCGCCGGGAGAGGCGGCGCTGAAGGCGGATCTGCGGGCGGCGGCCGAGGCCTTTTTCAGGCCGGAGGAGTTCGCCGTGCGCTATGCCGCCACCCCGCGCATGCCCTTCGAGAAGCATTTCTACCCTTATTCAAACCAGTTCATCACCGGCAATGGCGTTGTCTTCGACGCGCGGCCCTGACAGACGCGAAACAGCCGAGGAGGAAACCAATGGCCGGCTTTACCCTGAAAAATCTGAGCAAGTCCTACGGTGCGCTGGAAGTCATCAAGGGCATTGACCTTGAGGTGCGCGACGGCGAGTTCATCGTTTTTGTCGGCCCTTCCGGCTGCGGTAAATCCACGCTGCTGCGCATGATTGCCGGGCTGGAGGAGGTCAGCGGCGGCGATCTGTTGATCGGGGAGAAGCGCTGCAATGATATTCCGGCCAAGGCGCGCGGCATTGCCATGGTGTTTCAGTCCTATGCGCTCTATCCGCACAAAACCGTCTACGAAAACATGTCGTTCGGCCTCAAGCTCGCCAAGCGCCCGAAGGATGAAATCGACCGCAAGGTGCGCGCGGCGGCCGGCATTCTGCACATCGAGCATCTGCTGGAACGGCGCCCCAGTCAACTCTCGGGCGGTCAACGCCAGCGCGTCGCCATCGGTCGGGCGATCGTCCGCGACCCGCAGGTGTTCCTGTTCGACGAACCGCTGTCGAACCTTGACGCGGCGCTGCGCGTCCACATGCGGCTCGAGCTGTCGAAACTGCATGACGACCTTGGCACCACCATGGCCTATGTGACCCACGACCAGATCGAGGCGATGACGCTTGCCGACCGGATCGTGGTGCTTGACCATGGCGATGTGCAGCAGGTGGGCACCCCGCTGGAGCTCTATCACTTGCCGCAAAACCTGTTCGTTGCGGGCTTCATAGGTTCGCCGAAGATGAACTTTCTCGAAGGGACCATCGCCGCCGTGGAAGCCGACGCGATTATTGTGGAGGTTCCCGGATTTGCCCGGGTTTCCGTGCCGGTTCGCCCTGCTTCTGATACGCGCACCGGCGACGCGGTGACGATCGGCATCCGCCCGGAACATATCGACCCCGCTGGCGATGCTGGTGGTTTTGCCTGCGCTATCGAGGTTGCAGAGAATATTGGCGATCATGCCATGCTGCAGTTGCAGGGGGCAGGGGGGCAGTCGCTGATGGTGAAAGCAAGCGGTGATACGTTCTGGAGCCGCGGGGGCGCATACCCTGTTACCTTTCAGCCGGACGCTTTGCATCTCTTTGATGATAGAGGTACGGCGTTTTCCAGGATCAACCGTCCGAAAGTGTTGGGCGGCGTGGATGGATTTCGCTCAGCTTGAACACGAAGCCTCTATTGCGTTTGGCTGACGGGAGGTCTCTCTTGCAGCGCGGTACGGTCTTTTCAAAGCGTTGGAAAAAGCGGTGTGATGGCGGAGTGGAATCCGCAGTGTACCAATGCTTACTGCTTTCGAGTGCCTATGCGCCGTCATCGACATGCCGTCATGGATCGAACACGTCGCGGGCAAAGCCGGTTGTCGCCCGTTTTCCCAAACGGTTGCGGCCTGCCGAACGCCGGGGCCGCTTGCACTTGGGTTTATCTTTCCTCAAATTGGGGGGAGAGGGAATATGCGTCGGCAGTCATGCCGTCACCGGGGGAGACGCTTTTGCCAGAAGAGACCAGAACCAAGCCGGCAGGTGAGGATTTAGTCCCGCGCGATTTCTTTTCGAGCACCGATTACGGCCAGTGGCGGGAGGCCATGAGCCAGCTTTACGTGCCCACTCTGGATCAGGGGGCCGGTGATCCGTTTCGGGTTGAGGTGGACAGTTTCATGCTCGGGATCGGCACGCTGGGGCGCTGCATGAGCGTTCGGCAGGCCTTCGCCCGCAGCCGCACGCAGATCGGCCGTGACGGCATCGACAATTACATGGTTCAGATTTTCCGAAGAGGGCGGTGCCATGCCCGCGCGCCTGGCGGGGATATCACGCTTGACGCCGGCGACATCTGCATTTTCGACAATGCCGAGCCGCTTGATACCGTCAACGAGGACTTTGACCTCATGGCGCTTGCGGTTCCGCGCAACCGGCTTGCTCCGTTGCTGCATGATCCCGATGGGCTGCATTATCGTCGCGTCCGCCGCGACATGCCGCTCGCCCGCTTGTTCCGCTCGCACGTGACGGAAGTCTATCGCATGGCTCCCGCCATGCAGGCGCAGGATGGCCCCCGGGTTTTTTCGGCACTCGTTCATTTCCTCGCTGCCGTTATCAATGGAGGCAGCGATCTTACCTGTGACCAGAAGGCTCTGTTGCGGCACAGCCTGATGCAGGACGTGCGCCAGCATATCGATGACAACCTCGAGAGCGACAAGCTGACGGTTGAGGACATCGCCGCCCGGTTCGGCGTCTCGCGCACCCGCCTCTATGCCCATTTCGAACCCCATGGCGGGGTCGCTGCCTTCGTGCGTCAGCGGCGCCTGGCCGCAGCCTATCACAAGCTCACCGATCCGCTGGCGCCGCAACCCAATATCAACATCATCGCAACGGCGGTCGGGTTCCAGTCCGAAAGCGCCTTCATCAGGGCTTTTCGCCGACAATACGGAATGACGCCGGGGGAGGCTCGGCGGCAGCGACATGCAGCCGCGGCGCCGGTGACAACCTCACCCGCGACAAAATATGTCTGGTCCGAATGGTTCACGCGTCCCTGACGCCGACCGAACCTTGGTGCCGGAAAAGCCATTTCAGGACGTTCGGCATATGATTAGGGACGTGCGAGCGATACATGGCGTTTTCCTTCCTTTAGTCAGGAAATCGATCCACCGGGCAGCGATTCCCGGTGCTCCAGCGCATCGGCCCGAAAATCGGAATCGATTTTCGGAAAGCACGGCGCTCTAGGCAAACTCATGGCTATCAGGGGCAGACGATATGAATTGCCAGACTTTGGACAGGGGCGACGCCGCGCGTTTCCCACCGGATGCCGAATTGCATTTTGCGCATCCCTCCGGACCACGGGGCGTCGCCGCCGTTCTCGATTGCGTCGCCGCGCCTGGCGTCAGCCCGTCAGGTTTCACCGTCATCCCGTCGGCCCGGCGCCTCGGGCGTGCGCCTTTTACTGACGTCGAACGGACAGGCCGTGGCCGCGGGCCCACCTTCGTGCACCCATCAGAAACATGACTTTCAACGCCAGATTCCAGCCGTCAAGATCCAGCGCTTCCGGCCGAAAGACGTTGCGCCTTTTTACCTGTTCCTGTGGGCACCGACTACGTTTCGGGGCATCTTCCTGCGGGCGGTGTTATCAAGGAACGCCTGTTTACAATTGGCGCTGGCCTTTCAGGTTGTTCTGTTTTTTCTTTCTTGTCTTCCTGTTATTTTTATTACCAATGCTGTTTTACGATTTATTTCAGTAGAAATTCAAAAACGCCATTTCATAACCTATGAATATCAGAAAATACGAGCAGTAGGTTCTGCCGGCACCGGTCCTCAAGACCGGCCGAAGGCGGAACCGAAACTCGCTGTTTTGGGCGCATGGCGATGATCTGCATGAGAGCGTCGCTCGACCGGAGATCACTGCCATGCGCCGCTTTTCTTTTCAGGGCGCTCCGGTTCGTCCGTCCTCGGCTGTCGGGGCGGTCGCGGGCAGAGGCGTTCTTCCGGCAGCCGGTCCGGGGGAGCAGGTCAGGGGGCTGGCCGGCGCTTGCGCAACCCGCGCGCATCTGCGCGGAAACAACGGACGGCAAATCGCAAAAGATTGAATTTAATTTTCCAATCAACGCGCATTGAGGCGAACGGTTTTCTTGGATTGGGGGATCAACTTTTCTAGATTTCGCCACAGTTCGAAACACGAGAAAATGGTTTCCCAATGAAAAAGACACTTTTCGCCGCGCTTGGCGCCGCTCTCCTCCTGACCGCCGGTGCGCCCGCAAAGGCCGAGGAACAGGTGGAAATCCTCAACGTGTCCTATGATATCGCGCGCGAGCTTTACGCGACGATCAATCCGGCTTTCGCCGAGTACTGGAAAAACGAGAGCGGGCAGGATGTGACCATCAAGCAGTCCCATGCGGGCTCCTCCAAGCAGGCCCGCGCCATCCTTCAGGGGCTGAAGGCCGATCTCGTGACCTTCAATCAGGTGCTCGACGTGCAGATTCTCGCCGACAACGGCTTCGTCGCCGAGGACTGGCAGCAGGCCCTGCCGAACAATGCATCGCCCTATTACTCGCTGCCGGCCTTCCTGGTGCGCGAAGGCAATCCGAAGGACATCAAGGACTGGGACGATCTCGCTCGCGAGGATGTTCAACTCGTCTTTCCCAATCCGAAGACCTCGGGCAATGCCCGCTACACCTATCTGGCGGCCTATGCCTATGCGCTCGAAAAGTTTGATGGCGATGATGCCAAGGCGCGCGAATTCGTTGGCGATGTTCTGGGCAATGTCGCCGTCTTCGATACCGGCGGCCGCGGCGCAACAACGACCTTTGTCGAGCGCGGCATCGGCGACGTGCTGATCACCTTCGAGGCGGAAGTCGAAAACATCCGCGCCCAGTATGGCGAGGATGAATATCAGCGCGTCGTGCCCTCGATCTCGCTCCTGGCCGAGTTCCCGGTTGCCGTGGTCGAAAAGGTCGCCGAAGAACGCGGTACTGTCGACGTTTCCAACGCCTATCTCGAATTCCTTTACAGCAAGCAAGGCCAGGAAATCGTCGCCTCCTTCAACAACCGCGTCCACAATCCGGAAGTGAAGGCCGAATATGCCGACAAGTTCCCGGAGGTGAAGCTGGTGACGGTGGAAGAGATTTTCGGCGGCTGGGGTGAGGCCAACGAAACCCATTTCAGCGACGGCGGCGTGCTGGACCAGATCCAGGCAGCGCGGTAAATCGAACTTGGTGAGGAGCGCCGTCTGACACACTTGCAGGGCGGCGCTGTTCTGGCGTTCAGTGGCATATCGCACCCCGCTCCCGCCACGCGTCACCCTCGGGCTTGACCCGAGGGTCCAGGCAAGGCTTTCCGAGCGGCCTGGATGCTCGGGTCAAGCCCGAGCATGACACGTTGATAGATACGGGATCTGTCGAAAAGTCGATTGTCGGATGGCGGCTGATCTGTTTTACCGTTTTTGTGGCAAAGTCTTCTCCGGTGACCTGTCAACAGCGCACCGTCACACAGTAATTGCTAGAACCCTCGGCATCACCTTCCAAAGGCCATCATGACTTTCACCATGCCGATTGCAAACAGGCGCGCGAACCGCAGCGTCATGCCCGGTTTCGGGCTGACACTTGGCGTCACGCTGCTGTTTACCTGCCTGATCATCCTGCTGCCGCTGAGCGCCCTGTTCTTCCAGCTCGGGCAACTCGGGTTTGGCGATTACTGGCGTATTATCTCGTCGGACCGTACGCTTGCCGCCTTCCGGGTAACGATCTCGGCGGCGCTGACGGCAACGGTATTCAATGCCTGTTTCGGCCTGCTGCTCGCCTGGGTGATCGTGCGCTACAGATTTCCGGGCAAGCGCCTGCTGGATGCCTTGATAGACCTTCCCTTCGCATTGCCGACGGCCGTTGCGGGCATCGCGCTCGTCGCGCTCTACGACCGCAATGGCTGGATGGGCATGCTGCTGGCGGAGATGAACATCAAGGTCGCCTATACCTGGTGGGGCATCGCGATCGCCATGACCTTCACCTCCGTGCCTTTCGGGGTCAGAACCGTTCAGCCGGTCATGGAGAGCTTGCGCACTGATCTGGAAGAGGCCGCGCAGACGCTGGGCGCCAGCGACATTCAGGTCTTCCGCCACATCATCTTTCCCCAGCTCTGGCCAAGCTTCATCATGGGTGCTTCGCTTGCCTTCGCCCGCTCGCTGGGCGAATTCGGCGCGGTGATCTTCATCGCCGGCAACATGCCCTACAAGACCGAGATCGCCTCGCTCCTGATCATGATCCGCCTCGATGAATATGATTTCCCCGCCGCAAGCGCGATTGCCGGAACGCTGCTTCTGCTGGCGCTCGCGGTGCTGATTGCCGCCAACATCGCGACCGGTCGCGCCGGACGGCATCTGAAGAGGGGAGTCTGAGCAATGGCGACTGAGACCATGCATCCGCAGGTTCGCGCCCTGGTGCGCCGCCGCCGGGCGCGGCGTTTCGTGCTCGTCATCATCGCCGTTGCCTTTGCCGCGTTGGTGATGGGCCTGCCGAGCCTTGCGATCTTCGTCCGCGCCTTTTCCGAAGGGATCGGTGCCTATGTCGCCAGCATCAACGAGCCGGAAACGCTGCATGCGATAAGGCTGACGGTGATCACGGCGCTGATCGCGCTGCCGGTCAACATCGTCTTCGGCATCTCGGCCGCCTGGGCGATCACGCGGTTCCGCTTTCCCGGGCGTCGCGCGCTCGTCACCATTATCGAGTTGCCGTTTTCGATCTCGCCGATCGTGGCCGGTCTTTGCTATCTGCTCGTCTATGGCTCGACCGGGCTTGTCGGCGGGTTCCTCGACCAGTGGAACGTGCAGCTGATGTTCAATCTGACCGGCATCGTTCTGGTCTCGCTGTTCGTCACCTGCCCCTTCGTCGCGCGTGAACTGATCCCGCTGATGGAGATTACCGGGCGCGATCAGGAAGAGGCGGCGTTGACGCTCGGCGCAAATGGCTGGCAGACCTTCTTCTATGTGACGCTGCCCAATATCCGCTGGGCGCTGCTTTATGGCGCGATCCTGGCGAATGCCCGCGTCATCGGCGAATTCGGCGCGGTCAGCGTCGTTTCCGGCAATATTCGCGGAGAAACCATGACGCTGCCGCTGCAGGTCCAGCTTCTCTATGATGATTACAACGTGACAGGCGCCTTCGCCGCCGCCACCATCCTTGCCGTGATCGCCGTTCTCACCCTGATCCTGCGATCGGTGATCGAGGCGCGGCATCCACATGTGCACTGAGTTCAACCGGGAGACCGATCATGGGTCTTGAGATCGAAAACATATCGAAATCCTATGGCAGCAATCGTGTACTGGATGCCGTCAACCTGGATGTTGCCCCCGGCGAATTCGTCGCGCTTCTGGGGCCTTCGGGTTCGGGCAAGACCACGCTTCTGCGGATCATCGCCGGCTTGCAGTTTGCCGACAGCGGCAGGCTATCGATGGAGGGCGAGGACATTACCGGGCTGGAGGCGCGGCTGCGCCGCTTCGGCATGGTGTTCCAGAGCTATGCGCTGTTCGAGCATATGAGCGTCGCCGACAACACCGCCTTCGGGCTGAAGATGCGTCCGCGCGGGCGTCGCCCGTCACGCTCGGAGATCGGCGAACGGGTGAAAACGCTGCTCGACATGGCGGAGATCGGCCATCTGGCAGACCGTTATCCCTCGCAGCTTTCCGGCGGTCAGCGCCAGCGTGTGGCGCTTGCACGCGCGCTGGCCATCGAGCCGCGCCTGCTTCTGCTGGACGAGCCGTTTTCCGCGCTTGATACCAAGATCCGCAAGGGGTTGCGTTCGGCGCTGCTGGAGCTGCAACGGCGGGTGGGCATTTCCGCTATTCTGGTGACCCACGATCAGGAGGAGGCCTTCGAGATCGCCGATCGCATCGCCGTCATGTCGGAAGGCCGGATCGAGCAGTTCGGAACGGCGGAGGAACTCGTCCGCTCGCCGGCAAGCCCCTTCGTTGCGGAGTTTCTGGAAGGCATGGCGAACTACGAAAACCAGGGCGCCGGAATCTGATCGGCCGCCCCGCTCCCCTCAAAGCCCCAGCTCCTGCCACATCCGGTCGACGCTGCCCTTTACCGACTCCGACATCGTCAACACCGCGCCCCATTCGCGGCTCGTTTCCGGACCGATCTTGTTCGTTGCATCAAGGCCGAGCTTGCCGCCGAGCCCCGGTTTGGGCGAGGCGAAGTCGAGATAGTCCACCGGCGTGCTCTCCAGAATGAGCGTGTCGCGCGAGGCGTCGAAACGGGTGGAAAGCGCCCACATCACATCATCCCAGCGTCTGACATTGATGTCGGGATCAACGATGATGATCAGCTTGGTCATGTTGAATTGCGAGAGCATCGACCAGAGCCCCATCATCACCCGCCGGGCCTGTCCGGGATAGCGCTTGTCGATCGAGGCGACGATGGCGCGGTAGGAGCAGGCCTCCGGCGGCAGATAGATGTCGGTGATCTCGGGAAACTGCTGCCTGACCAGCGGGATGAAGAGCTCCGTCATCGCTTCGCCCAGCACGGAGGGTTCGTCCGGCGGGCGTCCGGTGAAGGTCGACAGGTAGACCGGTTTTTTGCGCATGGTGATGGCCGAAAGCGTGACGACGGGAAACCGCTCGACCGCATTGAAATAGCCGGTGTGGTCGCCGTAGGGACCTTCATCGGCCTCCTCGGTCACTGAGACCGTGCCTTCCAGCACGATTTCCGCATTGGCGGGCACGGAAAGCGGCTGGGTGAGGGCAGGGGCGATACGCGTCTTGCGGCCTCTGAGCACACCGGCGAAATCGAGTTCGCCCATGTCCTCCGGCAGCGGCATGACAGCGGAAAGGATCGTGGCCGGATCCGCGCCGATGGCAATCGCCACCGGCATGTCCTTGCCGTCTTTTTTCCACGAGCGGAAATGCTTTGCGCCGCCGCGCTGTTCGAGCCAGCGCATGATCAGACGATTCCGGCCGAGCACCTGCATGCGGTAGACGCCGACATTGGCGGGGCCGGCGCCCGCGCATTCGCGGGTGATCACCAGCGGCCATGTGACGAGCGGCGCCGGTTCGCCGGGCCAGCACCATTGCACCGGCAGGCGGCCAAGATCGATATCCGCGCCGCGCCAGACGATCTCCTGGCAGGGCGGACGGCTTTCTTCCTTCACGCCAAGCGAAAGCGCCGAGCGCAGAAGCGGAAGGCTTCCCATTGCATCCTTCAGGCTTGCCGGCGGATGGGGGGATTTCAGCTCGCTCAGAAGCGTGGCCAGTTCGCCGATTCCGCCTTCGGCCAGACCGAACCCCCATTCGATCCGCTCGCGCGTTCCGAAGAGGTTGGTGACGAGCGGGATCGCGCTGATTCTTCCGTTATCGTCCACCGGCTTTTCGAACATCAGCGCCGGGCCGCCTTTTGCGAGCACCCGCCTGTGGATCTCCGTGATTTCGTGTTTCAGCGCGACCGGCCTTGTAATCCGTTTCAGCCGGCCACGGCGTTCAAGCGTTTCGAGGAAGTCCTGGAGCCCGTCATAACGGTGCGGCGGCGTGTCTTTTTTCATGTTGTTTCATTGACGTTCGCAAAAGCTCGGGTCTTTGCGCTAGCTCAAATCGAAGCAGCCCCGCTGCCGATAGTTTGCAGCCATCGCGGCTTAACAAAAGGCAGAACTGATGAGATTCCCGCCAGCACTCGCAATCCCGTTCGATCTTGTGCCGGTTCCGATTGCCGAGCGCACCGCCAACATGCTGCTGCAGCGGCTGGTCCGCCGCCACCCCGGCCTGTTCGAACGTCTGGGCGAGCACAAGTCCAAGCGCTACGCCTTTCGGCCGATCGACCTGCCTTTCGTCTTCGTCGTCGCGCCCGCGGATGAAGAGGTGACCGTGCTGCGCGGCGATGCGGCAGATGGCGCCGATGCGTCCGTCGAAGGGCCGTTCTTCATGTTGCTGGCGCTGATGGAAGGCCGGCTGGACGGCGATGCGCTGTTCTTCTCGCGCGACCTGGCGATCTCGGGCGACATGGAAGCCATGCTGGCGCTGAGAAACGCGCTTGATGACTGCGACATCGACCTGCCGACCGATCTTTCGACGCTTGCCGGTCCCTTCGCCCCGGTCGTTGCCCGTACGGCGGCGCGTATCCGCGGCAAGGTTCTGTTCGAGGAGCCGCGTTCATGGAGCTGATCTGCCCCGCGGGGACCCCCTCCGCCTTTCGCGCCGCCGTCGATGCCGGCGCGGACGCCGTCTATTGCGGTTTCCGCGACGAGACCAATGCGCGCAACTTTCCGGGCCTCAATTTCTCGCGCGAGGAACTGGGCGAGGCGATCGCCCATGCCCACCGTCACGGCACGAAGGTTCTGGTCGCGCTCAACACCTTCATGCGCGCCGGGGCGGAAGATATCTGGTACGAGGGCGCGCGGGATGCCTCGAGGCTCGGCGCCGACGCCCTGATCCTGGCGGATATGGGGCTGATGGCCTATGTGGCGGAAAATCTGCCCGAGCAGCGCCTTCATGTCTCGGTGCAGGCCTCGGCCTCCAATGCGGACGCGATCAGCTTTTTGGTCCAGGCTTTCGGCGCCAAGCGGGTGGTGCTGCCCCGCACGCTGACGATTGGCGACATCGCCGGGATTTCGAGGGCCGTCAACTGCGAGATCGAGGTCTTCGTTTTCGGCGGGCTCTGCGTCATGGCCGAGGGGCGATGCTCGCTCTCCTCCTATGCCACCGGCAAGTCGCCGAACATGCATGGCGTCTGCTCGCCCGCAAGCCACGTGCGTTACCGCCGGGAGGGCAACGAGATGGTCTCCGAGCTCGGCGGTTACACGATCAACCGTTTCGGCCAGGGCGAGCCCGCCGGCTACCCGACGCTCTGCAAGGGCCGGTTCGATATCGGCGAGGCCTGTGGCTATGCGTTCGAGGATCCGGTCTCGCTCGATGTCATGAGCGAGATCGATGCGCTGCGCGCGGCAGGGGTTTCGGCGCTCAAGATCGAAGGGCGCCAGCGCGGCAAGGCCTATGTGGCCGAAGTCGTTTCAACGCTCAAGGCCGCGCTCGATGCCGAGCCGGAACGAAGGGCCGCGCTTCTTTCGGGGCTGCGCGGCCTGTCGGAAGGGCAGAAGACGACATCGGGCGCCTATGAGAAGAAGTGGCGATAAGGAGGAGATCGCATGACCAACACGCAACTCACGCTCGGCCCTGTCTATTATCTCTGGGACGGTCCCAAATGGCGCGACTTCTATTTCCGCATCGCCGACGAAGCGCCGGTCTCCCGCATCATTGTCGGCGAGACGGTCTGTTCCAAGCGCCAGCATTTCATCGATCCGCATATGGACGAAGTGATCGAACGACTGGAGGCCGCCGGCAAGGAAGTGGTGATCTCCACCTATGCGCTGGTGACGCTGATGCGCGAGACGAAGAAGTTGCGCGCAATCGCCGAAGAGACCGACCGGCTGATCGAGGTGAATGATCTCTCCGCCTTCATGTATCTCGACAGCAGGCCGCATACGGTTGGCCCGCTGGTCAATGTCTATAATGGCGCCACGGCGCGGCTGTTGAAGACGCGGGGCGCGACCGCGCTCTGCCTGCCGCCCGAATTGCCGATGAGCTCGATTGCGGCCATCGCCGGTGACGATCCGGGGATCGAACTCGAGGTCTTCGCTTTCGGCCGCGTACCGCTGGCGATCTCCGCCCGATGCGCCCATGCGCGCTCCAAGGGCAAGATCAAGGACAATTGCAGTTTCGTCTGCGGCGAAGAGCCTGACGGACTTGACGTGCGCACGCTCGATCGCCAGCCGTTCCTCAGCCTCAACGGGGTCCAGACCATGTCGCACACCTGCCAGTCGCTGATCGGCGAGCTGGACGAACTGCGGCGGGCGGGTATCCGGCGTTTCCGGCTTTCGCCCCAGGACTGCGATATGGCGGCGGTCGCCGAGGTGTATCGCGCCGCGCTCGACGGCCGGATCGATGCCAGGGAGGCAAAGGCGCGGCTTAACGCGATCTATCCGAATGTCCCGCTTTCCAACGGCTTTCTCTACGGTCGTGAAGGGGCGGCGCTGGTGGGATACGCAGCCGACGCCTGAAAGGCTCAGCCGGCCATCGAAGCGGCAAAAAGGGTCAGCCCCATCAGCATCACCAGCAGCGCGCCGCCGATCTCGATTACGCGGCCTATGGCCGTGGCGCGGCCGGAGCCGGGGCCGGCCAGCCTTATGGCGAGCCCTTTCGCGGAGACGGCGATGATGGCGAGCGCCGAGACCGTGATCGCCGTGCCGATCGCCATGGCGAAGACCGAGGCGATGCCGCCGAGGATCAGGCCGTTCAGCAGCGCGAAGGTGAGCACGATCAGCGCGCCGGAGCAGGGACGCATGCCGATGGCGAGAATAGCAGCACTTGCGCCCTTCCAGTCAAAATCCTTGGCCCCAAGCATTGACGGTTCCGGCATGTGGGCGTGGCCGCAGCCGCAATCGGGGCCGTGGACATGGTCATGGTGATCATGCGCCGCGTGATGGTGGTCGTCATGATTATGGTGGTCGGCGTGCCCGTGCCCATGATTGTGTCCGTGATGATCGCCGCCCGCTCCGGCAAGGGCCATCGTTTGCGTGCCGTGGCCGGAGAACAGCGGCCGCGACTTGGCGAACACGAGCCAAGCGCCGAAGCCGGCGACCAGCAGGAAGCTCGCCCGTTCCATGAACAGCGTGGCGTCGCCCATGGAAACGGCGGTGCCGCGCAACAGCAGATAGGCGGCCCCGACCAGAAGCACGGCCATGATCCCCTGGGCCAGCGACGAAAGCAGCGAAATGAGGATGCCGCGCTTCAGTTCCGTTTCGTTGGCGATCATGTAGGAGGAGATCACCGCCTTGCCGTGGCCGGGGCCCGCGGCATGGAAAATGCCATAGGCAAAGGAAAGCCCGACCAGGCCGAGCACCTTGACCGGATCATCGTGCATGGCCTTCAGAGCGCCGGTGAGCGCCCGGTAGAATTGCTGCTGGTAGTGATTGATGGTGATCAGAACGCCCTGGAAGGGACCGAAGGAGGAGGAGAAGGACGGTTCCGAGGCGCCGATGCCGAGCGGCGACTGGGCGGCGGCGAATTTCGCGCCGGCGACAAAGGCGAGGACCATCAGGACAACGGCGAAAAAGGGACGGGCTAGTCGCATGTGATATCCAGCTTGGTGGCAAACAGTTTGCTCATATCCGTGGGGTCATTGAAGAAGGCCGCCGTGAGACTATCGGCGTTTTCCGAGAGGATCTGGTCGGCGTCGGGTCTCAGAATGTTCTTCTTGCACTTGTCGAAGGCCGCCCCCTCGGTCACCAGATCGGTGTCGTTGCGAAAATCGATCGCGGTGTACATCGTCGGATCGTAGACGCCGAAAGTCAGATGACCCGACAGCGGCAGCGGCTTTTCCGGCTTTGCGGCGAAGAAGAGCAACAGCTGTCCGTCCGTCATGTCGGCATGGATAACGTCGGGCATGGCAAGCTTAACCTCCTCGCCGTTATCGGTGATCTGCGTATAGTAGTTGTATTCTGCAAGCGACTGCCGCACGGTTTCGCCGATCTCGGTCAGTTCGTCGCCGGTCAGCCGATTGTCCATGTTGGTGTCATAGTCGAGAATGACGGAGGACGAAAAAAATTCGTCGAACCGCCAGACATTCTGCAGCGCCGCGACATTGCCGTCCTGATCGGCAACCACTTCGAGCCGTGCATCGACGAAGACATGCGGATGCGCGAGCGCAGGGCCTGCAGCTCCGATCGTAACAAGGAGGCCGTAAAATGCGGCTTTCAATCTCAAGATCTGGTCCCCTGGATGGCGGCATTCTGCCGATCTTTGTCTTACTGAATCACAATTGAGTCAGAAACGTGCCGGCTCAGTGCTTTTCACAGTCGTTTTCCCGGAACCACTTCGACAGGAAGTCCACGAAGGAGCGAACCTTCACCGGCAGATAGCGCCGGTGCGGGAACACGGCGTAAATGCCGGAATGCTGCGGCAGATACTCGTCGAAGAGCGAAACGAGTTCGCCGCTGTCGATTGCCCGGCGGGCAACAAAGTCGGGCAGGAGCGCGATGCCAAGGCCCGACAGCGCTCCGCGCATGGTCACCATCGGCGAGTTGACCTCGATCGGCCCGTGGATCGGCACGCTGAAACCGGTGCCGTCCTGCGGATTGATGAAACGGAGCGTGTTGAAGGATTTCGGATTGGTGTCGACGATCACCGGGTGGTGGGCAAGGTCGGCGGGCTTGTCGAGCGGCTTTTCGAGGCTTGCCAGATAGGCGGGCGAGGCGCAGACCCGGTTGATCGAATCGGCGAGCTTGCGGGCGATCATGGTGGAATCCTCGAGCCGGGTGATCCGCACCGCGACATCGTAGCCTTCCTCGACGAGATCGACGAACCGGTCCTCGGCGACGATCTCAAGCGTCAGCTCGTTATGCGCCTTGGCGAAATCGATCAGGGACTGGCCGGCCGGCGCATCGACAAAGGTGCGCGGAACCGAAATCCGCAGTCTGCCGCGCAAATCCGTGTTGTTGGCGCGCACCGCGTCGGAGAGATTGTCGACCTCCTGAACAATCTCGGCGGCGCGGCGGAAATAGATATGGCCTGCCTCCGTCAGCGAGAACTGCCGCGTCGTGCGGTTCAGGAGCAGGGCGCCAAGGTCGTCCTCGAGCTCGCGCACATATTTGGAAAGCAGCGCCTTCGAGCGTCCGGTCTTGCGCGCGGCGGCGGAAAAGCCTTCGGCTTCGACCACATCGATGAAGGCGCGCATTCGCGTCAGGGTGTCCATGGCCGCTCCTGTTGGCTGGCGGGGAAATTTGTTTGAGCTTTGTCAAACAGATAGCACGAATGCGATCTTGGATAAGAGGATTTTGGGGTTCACCCACTTGATTTTCAAGAGTGATTTTAATATCTCTCCGCTTGCCCAAAGTCGCGCGTGCCTGTGGGTGTCCGCCGAACCCTCGAATGGTGAGGATCATCGGTAAGGTACCTGGAATTAACCCCTCCAGTCGCTTCTCCGGCCAACCGGTCAAGCGAGGACATCTTGAAGCAACGACGGTGCGGGCCTTTCTGGTGTCTCCCGGCTTTCCAACAGCCGGGGTACTAAAGAGGCACATACCATCATTGCCGGAAGTGCGGTCGGGATACCCTTCCAATCCAAGGCAGACAAAGCCGGATAAGCCGCAAGGCTTGTTCAATCTTGAGCGGTCGCCGCAAACGGTCCCCGGGGTCTCCACCGGCCGGGTTCGTGCGCGGGTCGATGCGCCCTTTGTCGACCCTAGCTTCAGGGTCATTGCTTCGAAAGAAGGGGGTTACCATGACCACCGAACGTATCGCGGAATTCTTCAAGACCCGCCGTCCCGAAGGCCCTTGCCTGGTCGTCGATCGCGAAATCGTGCGCGACAACTACACGGCATTCCGCCGGGCGCTGCCCGACAGCGCCATCTATTATGCGGTCAAGGCCAACCCCGCGCCGCAGATCCTTGAGCTTCTCGCCAGCCTCGGCTCCAACTTCGATTGCGCCTCCGTGGCTGAAATCGAAATGGCCCTTGAGGCAGGCGCCGGTGCCGACCGTATCTCCTTTGGCAACACCATCAAGAAGGAGCGCGATATTGCCCGCGCCCATGCGCTCGGCGTCAAGCTCTTTGCTGTCGATTGCCATGAGGAAGTCGAAAAGATCGCCCGCGCCGCCCCCGGCGCCCGTGTGTTCTGCCGCGTGCTGACCGATGGCGAGGGCGCCGAATGGCCGCTGTCGCGCAAGTTCGGCTGCGTTCCGCCGATGGCCGTCGACGTGCTGGTCTATGCCCATCAGCTGGGACTGGAAAGCTACGGGGTGTCCTTCCATGTCGGCTCGCAGATGACCAAGCTCGAAGCCTGGGATGCGGCTCTGGCGGATGCCAAGCGCGTCTTCGCCCAGCTTGCCAAGCAGGGCATCTACCTGCAGATGGTCAATATGGGCGGCGGCTTCCCGACCAAGTATCTGCGCGACGTGCCGACGGCGGAAGCCTACGGCCAGGCGATCTTCGCAGCCCTTTCGCGTCACTTCGGCAACCAGTTGCCGAAGACGATCATCGAGCCGGGCCGCGGCATGGTCGGCAATGCCGGCGTGATCAAGTCGGAAGTTGTCCTGATCTCGAAGAAATCCGACGATGACAAACATCGCTGGGTGTTCCTCGACATCGGCAAGTTCGGCGGTCTCGCAGAGACCATGGACGAAGCCATCCGCTACCCGATCCGCACGGATCGCGACGGCGACGAGATGGAGCCCTGCGTCTTGGCCGGCCCGACCTGCGACAGCGCCGACGTGATGTACGAGAAGACCATGTATCCGCTGCCGATCACGCTGACGATCGGCGACGAGGTTCTGATCGAAGGCACCGGCGCCTATACGACGACCTATGCCTCCGTCGCCTTCAACGGCTTCGAACCGCTCAAGTCCTACGTCATCTGAAGACCTCTTCGGATGACGGGTGTGAAGTGAGACTGCGGCCCTCCCTGCGGCCGCAGTCTCGGTAGCACGCCGGCGCGGCAGTCGCTGCCGGTCTTTTGAGGCTGTTTTTTAGGGGATTGGTCTGATGGCCCCTTTCTTTCAGGACACTGTTCTCGTCGTTGACGCACCGGCCTTCACCATCGGCGAGGAAGCCGGGTCCGATGCCGTCGCGCGGGAAAACCTTCTCGATCGCGCCATGGGGCCGATGCGCAGGAAGAAATCGTCGGAAAAGCTCCGCCGCAACCGGCTGCCGGCCGAAGGCCTGGCGCTTGTCGCCCGCGATGAGTGCGGCGTCCTGATCGGCACGGTCCGGCTCTGGCATGTCGATGCTGGCGTGGATGCTGCCGGTCGCGCCGTGCCTGCGCTGCTGCTCGGCCCGCTGGCCGTCGACCCCTGCGCAAACGGCAAGGGCGTCGGTTCGGCCCTGATGCGCGCGGCGATTGCTGCGGCTGAAGCCCGCGGCCACGGCGCGATCCTGCTGGTCGGCGATCCGGAATACTACCAGCGTTTCGGCTTTGCCGCCGAAAAGGCGGAGCATCTCGTCATGCCGGGCCCGTTCGAGCGCCGCCGTTTCCTCGGCCTTGAGCTGACGGAGGGTTTTCTTTCCGGCGCGGCGGGCCTTCTTGTCGCCACCGGCGGCAAAGCGCCCTCGGCTCGGGTCAAACCGCTTCGGCGGGCCGCCTGATCCATTTTTCCCGGATGCCAAAAGGCCCTCGCAGCATCGCCGCGAGGGCCTTTTTCCGTTGGTTTCTGAAGCGTCCGGTTCAGCCGGCCCGGCGACGATCGCTGACAGGCTGATAGGCAAGCTTTGCGTGGTATTTGCAATAGGGCGAGTTTTCCGGCGACTCGCAGCCGCAGAAGTAGAAGTCCTCCTGGGTGGGATCGCCGACCGGCCATTTGCAGGTCCGTTCCGTCAGGTCGGTCAGCGCGATCTTGCGCATGATCGGCACGACATTGTTGTCGGGCGCGGTCTTCTGCTCGGGCGCGGCCTCGGCCTCGGCGACGATCTCCTGTTTCAGCGCAGTGGCGCCGGCGGTACGCGGCGCACTCGGCGCCGATACCGGCGTTTCCGAAGGCTTGCGGCCGGCGGCGCGCGAGGCGAAGTTCGGCGCACGCGGCGGCGCGGTGTTGCGGGCTGTGGCGCGGGTGGCGGCAGACGGCGCCGAGCCGCCGCTCTTGGCGCGGCCCGGCAGCGCCAGACGGTGCACCTTGCCGATGACGGCATTGCGGCTCACGCCGCCGAGCTGATTGGCGATCTGGCTCGCGCTCAGCCCCTCGGACCAGAGTTGTTTGAGTTTTTCAACGCGCTCGTCTGTCCAGCTCATGGGTAATCTCCGGCTGTTTGCGGGCGGAATCGGTCGCCGTGCTCCGGAATGCCTCCGAAACAGGAAAGTGTCGCCAATCCGGGTGATCAGATCCGCCGCCTGCAGTTCTCTGTTGGGACTTAAGTTAGGCCCATGGCACTATCGTGGCAAGGCGACAGCGAATCGCCGGAATCCTTTTTCGCGGTTTTCCCCAACTTGGTGTTTTTCGAATTCATCATTTGCCGTGCGCGCCATCCTTCGGCGCCGCACCGCCTTTGTTGACATTGGGGTCGGAGATGACAATATATGCCAAGCCGCCGCCTGAGGCGGCATTTTTAATTTCTGCAACCGCCCCAGACTGAAACTGGCTGGCATATCGTCCTTGCCGGGAGCTTGATCACCATGTCCGCATCATCGCCGCTCTTCAACACATTCGCCAGAATACCGCTCCGGTTCGAGCGCGGCGAGGGCGTATGGCTTGTGACGGACAAGGGCGAGCGATATCTCGATTTCGCCGCCGGCGTCGCGGTCAATTCCCTCGGCCATGCCCATCCGCATCTGGTGGAGGCGCTTAAGGATCAGGCCGAGAAGCTCTGGCATGTCTCGAACCTCTACGAGGTCTCGGGCCAGGAAAGGCTCGCCGAACGGCTGACGGCCGAAACCTTTGCCGACAAGGTGTTCTTCAACAATTCCGGCGCGGAGGCGCTCGAGACCGCGATCAAGACCGCGCGACGCTACCACTTTGCCAAGGGGCATCCGGAAAAGATCGACATCATTACCTTCGAGGGCGCCTTTCACGGGCGCACGCTGGCAACCATCGCTGCCGGCGGCCAGGCCAAGTATATGGAGGGCTTCGGGCCGAAGGCGCCGGGCTTCGTCCAGATTCCGGCCGGTGATATCGACCTGCTGAAGGAGACGATCGGCGAGACGACCGCCGCGCTGATGATCGAGCCGATCCAGGGTGAGGGCGGCGTGCGCAGCGTCGACAAGGCGTTCCTCAAGGCATTGCGCGAGATCTGCGATGAACTGGGTCTGTTGCTGATCTTCGACGAGGTCCAGACCGGCGTCGGGCGGACGGGAACGCTGTTTGCCTACCAGCAGACCGGCGTCGAGCCCGATATCATGGCGATCGCCAAGGGGATCGGCGGCGGTTTCCCGGTCGGGGCCTGCCTTGCAAGCGACGAGGCGGCCTCGGGCATGGTGCCGGGTGTGCATGGCACGACATTCGGCGGCAATCCGCTGGCCATGGCCGTCGGCAATGCCGTTCTCGATGTCGTGCTGGAAGAGGGTTTTCTTGCCCATGTCCGCGAAATGGGCCTTCTGTTCCGCCAGGGGCTCGCCGAACTGAAGGACCGCTATCCCGACGTGATCGAAGAAATCCGCGGCGAAGGCCTGATGGTCGGCGTCAAGGCAAAGGTGCCGGCCGGCGAGCTTGCTGCGGCGATGCGTGACGAGAAGCTGCTGTCGGTGCCCGCCGGCGACAATGTCGTGCGCCTGCTGCCGCCGCTCACCGTCCGTGACGAGGACGTCCGGGAAGGGCTCGCGCGGCTCTCGCGCGCTGCGGCGAAGCTCTCGCCCGCCCGGTCCGCCTGAAGCATTAGAAAGAGTTAGTTCCATGTCCTCTCCGAGACATTTTCTCGACCTCTCCGCCGTTTCGGCATCCGCATTGCGGGACATTCTGGACGACGCGGCGACCCGCAAGGCAGCGCAGAAGGCGGGAACCGCCGACAAGCCGCTTGCCGGCAAGATGCTGGCGATGATCTTCGAGAAGCCGTCGACGCGCACCCGCGTATCCTTCGATGTCGGCATGCGCCAGCTCGGCGGCGATACGCTGGTGCTGTCGGGCAAGGACATGCAGCTCGGCCGGGCCGAGACGATCGGCGATACGGCCCGCGTGCTGTCGCGGTATGTCGACGCGATCATGATCCGCACGACAGACCACGCGCGGCTGCTGGAGCTTGCTGAATACGCGACCGTGCCGGTGATCAACGGGCTGACCGATGCAACCCATCCCTGCCAGATCATGGCCGATCTGCAGACCTTCGAGGAGCATCTGGGCCCGGTGGCCGGCAAGACCATTGCCTGGACCGGCGACGGCAACAATGTGCTGCACTCCTTCCTCGAGGGCGCGGCGCGGTTCAAGTACCGCGTCAACATCGCCGTGCCGCCCGGCTCCGAGCCTGACGGCCGCTTTGTCGACTGGGCGCGCAAGGAAGGGGCTGACGTGACCTTCTTCGAGGATGCCAAGGATGCAGTCGAGGGCGTCGACTGCGTGGTGACCGACACCTGGGTCTCGATGAACCAGGAGCACAAGGCGCGCGGACATAATGTGTTCCAGCCCTATCAGGTCAATGCCGATCTGATGAGGCGGGCCAATGACAATGCGATCTTCATGCACTGCCTGCCGGCCCATCGCGGCGAGGAAGTGACAGACGAGGTGATGGACGGACCGCAATCGGTCGTGTTCGATGAGGCCGAAAACCGGCTTCACGCCCAGAAATCCGTACTGGCCTGGTGTCTCGGAGCTATCGACTGAGCTGCCGGCCTCCCCCGCAAAGGGGGGAAGGAGACGAAATATGCAGGATCTGAAACAGCAACTCGGCGAACTCGGTTTCGCCGGAGACGACATGGTTGTGCCCTTCCAGGTGGATGCGCTCGATGTGCGCGGCCGCACGGTCCAGCTCGGACCGCTGCTCGACGCGATCCTGTCGCGCCATGACTACCCGGAGCCCGTTGCCCGGCTTCTCGCCGAGGTCGTCGTGCTGACGGCGTTGATCGGCACGTCGCTGAAATTTACGGGCAAGTTCACCGTGCAGACCAAGAGCGACGGCCCCGTCGATCTGCTGGTCGCCGACTTCTCGACGCCGGACGCGCTGCGCGGCTACGCCCGCTTCAGCGAAGAGACGCTGGAGGCGGCGGTTGCGGCCGGCAAGGCGGCGCCGGAGGACCTGCTCGGTCGCGGCGTGCTCGCCTTTACCATCGACCAGGGCAGTTTCATGCAGCCCTATCAGGGCATTGTCGAGCTTGACGGCAGTTCGTTGGAAATGATCGCCATGGGCTATTTCCGCCAGTCGGAGCAGATCCCGACGGCAGTCAGGCTCGGCGTTGCCAAGCTGCTTGATCGCGACGATGAAGGCCAGCCGCGCGAACGCTGGCGCGCGGGCGGCCTGGTGGCGCAGTTCCTCCCCGAGGAGGCGGGGCGCATGCGCCAGCCCGATCTGCACGGCGGCGACGGGGATGACGGCACGCTGTCTCATGCCCCCGATGACGCATGGGCGGAAGCGCAGGCGCTGGTCGAGACGATCGATCTCGACGAGATGACCGATCCGGAAGTCGGCGCCGAACGCCTGCTTTATCGCCTGTTCCACGAGCGCGGCGTGACGGTCTATCCGGCCCAGGGCGTCTACGATCGGTGCAGCTGCTCGCGCGAGCGCATTCTCGGCGTTCTCAAGGGCTTCACGGCCGAGGAGATCGACGACAGCATTGAGGACGGCAAGATCACGGTCACCTGCGAGTTCTGCTCGACGCCCTACGTCTACTCGCCGGAAGAAGTCCGGGAAGCCTGATCGAACCGCTCAGTTCACTAAATGATTGAAATGCGCCGGGCCTCAGCGTATCCCTAGAAAAACGCGAAAGGCTGACGGCGCATTTCCGTTGTCTGGTATTGCGCTGGCGAGTGGGTTGAAATGGGTTTCGGGAAATCAAAAAACAGGTTCTGTCGGCGGGACGAGGCGGCGCGCTGCGCTCTGCGGCGAATGGGCCGGCATGCGGCAGGCGAAGACCCGGTCAAGCGCCGGCAGATCGTGGAGGGCGCGCGGCAGGTGTTCATGAATGTCGGCTTCGATGCCGCCAGCATGAACGACATCACCCGCGCCGCGGGCGTTTCCAAGGGGACGATCTACGTCTATTTCGAAAACAAGGGCGAACTGTTCCAGACCATCATTCTCGAGGCCAAGCAGCGGATATTCGAGGATCTCAGGGCGACTCTCAGTGCGGAAGGCCCGGTTGACGATATACTGAAGCGCTTCTCCGCGCGCCTCGCCACCGGCATGACTTGCGAGGAGACGGTGAAGGCGATGCGGATCGCCATCGGCGTCGCCGAGCGCTTTCCCGAACTTGTGCGCGCCTTTTTTGGCGACCATCCGGACAATCTCGTGGACACGCTGACAGCCTTCGTTGTCGAACGGACCCGAACAGGCGAGCTTCGGGCCGACGATCCACGCGTTGCCGCCGTCCAGCTTCTCGAGCTTTCAACCGGGCATCTCTGGAAACGCCGTCTGTTCGGTCTGATGGAAGCGCCGCCCACCGAGGCGGAGATTTCGGAGATGGCGGAAAACGCCGTCACGCTCTTCCTGAGCCGCTATTCCGCCGGCATCTGAATTCCGCCAAATACGGTCAGTGGCCCGCGCCCCCGCCTGCATCCTCCTTCGGCTTGCGCACGACAAAAATGCAGAGGGTCAGGAAGGCAAACAGCACGGTCAGCAGCACGAAGACATCGATGAAGGCGAGCAGCCAGGCCTGTTGCGAGACCATCCGGCCAAGCTGCAGAAGCGCTGCCTTCTCGCCGTCAAGGCCGTGGCTGGAATAAAGCCCCTGAAGCGTGCCAACCCATTCCTGCGTCGTCCGGCTTGCCGCATCGACGCTTGCGGCAAGTCGATCGTAGTGGAAGTCGTCGCGCCGACTCAACAGGGTGTTGATGATCGCAAGCCCGACCGCGCCGCCGAGGTTCCGCGTCAGATTGAACAGGCCGGACGCGTTCTTGACGTCCTGCGGCGGCAGCGTGCCGAGCGCGATATTGGAAACCGGGATCATCGAGATCATCAGCGCCACGCCGCGTCCGGCCTGCGGCCAGAACAGTTCCCAATAGTCCCATTCGGCGGTGATATGCGTCATCTGCCAGGTGCAGAGCGCGAAGAGGCCAAGGCCGATGCCCATCATCACCCGCGGGTCGAGCTTGTTTTGCAGGATTCCGGCAACCGGTGCGGTCGCCATCATGAATGCGCCGGTGACGAACATCGTTTCGCCGATCATGAGTGCGTCATAGCCGCGAATGCGCGCCATATAGAGCGGGAAGAGATAGACGAGGCCATAAAGCCCGATGCCGAGCGAGAAGGAGAAGATCGACCCGACGGCGAAGTTGAAATTGCCGAATGCCCTCAGATCGACCACCGGATACCTGCTGGTGAAGGAACGGTAGAAGAAGGCGATGCCGGCGCCGACCATGATGACGAAGGCGTAGCGGATGACATCAGCCTGGAACCAGCCTTCGATATTGCCTTCCTCGAGAAAATACTCAAGCGAGCCGAGGAAGAGGGCCATGGCGATGAGCCCGAACCAGTCGAAGTGCTTGATGATCGAATAGTCGGGCCTGTCGAAGTCGATCAGCAGCCAGGCCCCGATCGTCACCAGTATGCCGGGCACGACATTGATCAGGAACAGCCAATGCCAGGAAAAGGCATCGACGAGGTAGCCGCCGACCGTCGGGCCGATGGTCGGCGCCATGGTCGCCACGAGACCCACAACGGGAATGACGGTCGAGCGTTTGGATGGCGGGAAGGCGGTGAATGCAACGGCAAAGACGGCCGGCACCAGGCCGCCCGACATGAAACCCTGCAAAGCCCGGTAGATGATCATCTGGTCGATCGAAGTGGCCGTGGCGCAAAGCGCGCTGCAGGCGGTAAAGGCGGCGGCGGAAACCGAAAACACCACGCGCGTGGAAAAGATCCGCGCCAGAATGCCCGACAGCGGTATCATGATCACTTCGGCGATCAGATAGGAGGTCTGCACCCAGGCGATCTCGTCCGCGCTTGCGGAAATGCCGGCCTGGATGTCGGTCAGCGCGGACGCGACGATCTGGATGTCGAGGATCGCCATGAACATGCCGAAGGCCATGATGACGAAGGCCGCCCATGTGCGGGCGCTGACGTGCTCCGAAGGCGCCTGTGGAGGTGTCGCCGGCGCGTTCTCGCTGCGGGCTGTGCTTTCGGCAATCTCTGTCATGGTTCACCTGTCCGGAGGGAGGACGCTCGGCCTTTGTCCGTTAGCGGTTGCCGGCGACGACCTTGCCGAGCGTGCCGTCGGGCGCGGTGCGGCTGTCGGCTTCGGCAGTGACCGAAAGACCGGCCTTCAGATAGCCCCGGTCGAGCATCTCCTGCGGAATGGAAATATGCACCGGAATGCGCTGGACGACCTTGGTGAAATTGCCGGTCGCGTTTTGCGGCGGCAGGAGCGCGAAGACCGCGCCCGAGGCCGGCGAGAAGGAAACGACCTTGCCGGTGAAGTCATCATCCTTGAAGGCGTCGACGCTGACATGAACCTCTTCGCCGATGCCTAGGCGATCAAGGTCCGTTTCCTTGAAATTGGCGACGATATAGAGGTCCTCTGTCGGCACCAGCGCGCCGAGGCGGGCGCCGGAGGAAACGAGGTCGCCGACCTGGACGTTACGGTTGCCGAAGACGCCGTCAAACGGAGCCCTGATCTCGGTGAAGGCGAGATTGCGCTTGGCCATGTCAACGGCAAGCCGGCGTTCCTTCAACGCCGCCTGCTGCTGGGCAAGCTGGGCCTCGGCGGTATTGATGTTCGATTTCGCCACCTCGATTGCGGCATTGGCGGCCTCGACCTGGGCCTTCAGCTGGTCGACCTGCGCCTTGGCATCGTCAAAGGCGGCGACGGTGGCAGCGCCCTTTTCCTTCAGCGTGTTGGCGCGCTCGAAGGCGCTCTTCGCATTCTCGATCTGCGGGTCGAGCGCGTCGCGATTGGCCTGAGCCTGATTAAGCTGGGCCTTGGCGCCGGCAATCTGCGCCTCGGTCGCCTTCAGCGCCACGTTCTGCGCGTTGAGCTGCGCTTCGGCCTGGGCGAGCGCGTTCTGGTAGTCGCCGTCATCGATCTTGACCAGAAGGTCTCCCTTGTTGACCTTCTGGTTGTTCGTGACAGCGACGCTTTCGACGTAGCCGGAGACCTTCGGCGAAATCGTCGCGATGTCACCCTCGATATAGGCATCGTCGGTGGAAACGATGAAGCGGCCCTCCGTCCACCATTGATAACCGAACCAGACGGCGCCGGCGATGACGGCAACGCCGATAACGGTAAAGATGATCCTGCGCGCGCCGCCCGACTTCTTTGCCGGAGCCTGTTCCGCAGCGGCGTGACTGTCCTCGTGATCATTGCTCATGCTGAAAGGCCTTTCTCGGCTGAACATGGGAGGGTGTCCAGCTTTGGCAATTGACAATTCGAACTGGCGAGTTCGATTTATGGCGATGCTAATGCGCCTCCCCCGCCGGCCTGTCAAGCCGAGAGACGCCAGGAACCCGGATCGGGACATCGGCGTTGATGACAGAAAAGCGTGAGCGCGCGGATATGGATTGCCGCGGCGAACCGATGTATTGAACAGCGCCATACCTGCAGCGAACGCCCGTGCGGGGCAGATGAGGAGAATTGAGTGACCGATCTATTGGCCCTCGCCGTCCAGCCCGAAGCCTGGGCAGCGCTTGTAACGCTGATCATCATGGAAGTCGTGCTCGGCATCGACAACCTCGTCTTCATATCCATCCTCACCAACAAGTTGCCGGCAAACAGGCGGCAGGCCGCGCGGCGGATCGGTCTCGGTCTGGCGCTGGTGTTCCGGCTGTTGCTGCTGGCGACCGTCGCCTTTATCGTGCAACTGACTGAACCGGTGTTTTCGGCCTTTGGCCATGATTTCTCCTGGAAGGATATCATCCTGATCGCCGGCGGCCTGTTTCTGGTCTGGAAGGCGACGAAGGAAATCCACCACAGCGTCGACCCCGAGGACGGGCCCGGCGACATTGTCGGGGGTGCGGTCAAGGCCGGCTTTTCGGCGGCGATTTTCCAGATTCTGCTGCTTGATCTGGTGTTCTCGATAGACAGCATCATTACCGCCGTCGGCATGACCGATCATCTGCAGATCATGGTGATTGCCGTCGTCGTCGCCGTCACGCTGATGCTGGTCGCCTCCGGTCCGCTTGCCCGCTTCATCGAGGCCAACCCCACCATCGTCATGCTGGCGCTTGCCTTCCTGCTGATGATCGGGATGACGCTGATCGCAGACGGGCTCGGTTTCCACGTGCCCAAGGGATATGTCTATGCCGCGATGGCGTTTTCGGGCCTTGTGGAGTTTCTCAACATGCTGGCGCGGCGCAAACGCAGGCTTGACCGCGCCGCTGGCGGCGAAAAGCCCGCCACGGAAGGCGGGTCGGCCGGCCATTGAGCCTGACGGCTTGACGGAAAGGGTTGAATATGGCCTAAGGCAGGCCAGACAGAGCCGCCTTGACTGACGGGCCATGGATGCCTTGCGGCTTCAGCGAATTTCAGCACTGGAAGAACTCTTTCGGCCGGATATGACCGTCACCCGATCCGGCCGGCAGCATGGACGAACACGATGAGCACAACCGGCCCCCGCCTGCGCATAGCGCCTTCTCCCACCGGCGAGCCGCATGTCGGCACAGCCTATACGGCGCTTTTCAACTATCTCTACGCCAAGAAGATGGGCGGCACCTTCATTTTGCGTATCGAGGACACGGACGCTTCGCGCTCGACGCCCGAATATGAGAAGAACGTGCTCGACGCGCTGAAATGGTGCGGGCTTGAATGGGATGAGGGCCCCGATGTCGGCGGCGACTATGGTCCCTATCGTCAGTCCGACCGCAAGGACATCTACAAACCCTTCGTCGACAGGCTGGTGGAAGAAGGCCATGCCTTCCACTGCTTCTGCACGCCCGAACGGCTGGAGCGCATGCGCGCCGGCCAGCGCGCCGAGGGCCGCGCCCCGAAATATGACGGGCTCTGCATGCATCTGAAGGCCGAAGAGGTGAAAGCCCGCATCGAGGCGGGCGAGCCCAATGTCGTACGCATGAAGATCCCGGAAGAGGGCGCGTGCAAGTTCACCGACGGCGTCTACGGCGATGTCGAGATCCCGTGGGATGCGGTTGACATGCAGGTTCTGCTGAAGGCCGACGGCATGCCGACCTATCACATGGCGAATGTCGTTGACGACCACCTGATGAAAATCACCCATGTGGCGCGCGGCGAGGAATGGCTGGCCTCGGTGCCGAAGCACATCCTGCTCTATACCTATCTCGGCCTGGAACCGCCGAAATTCTTCCATCTGCCGCTGATGCGCAATCCCGACAAGTCGAAACTGTCGAAGCGCAAGAATCCGACCTCGATCTCCTATTACTCGGCGCTCGGCTATCTGCCGGAAGCGCTGATGAACTTCCTCGGCCTGTTCTTCATCCAGATCGCCGAGGGCGAGGAACTGATGTCGATGGATGAGCTGATCGAGAAGTTCGATCAGGATAACCTCAACAAGTCCGGCGCCGTCTTCGACACGCAGAAGCTTGAATGGCTGAATGGCCGGTTCCTGCGCGAAACGCTGTCGGAAGAGGATTTTATCCTCCGCGTCGCCGCTTGGGCTTCGGAGAACGCAAGGCTGAAGGACGGGCTGAAACTCTCCCAGAGCCGGATCACCAAGCTTGGCGAACTCCCGGCGCTGATGGGCTTCCTGCTGCAGTCGGACATGGTGCCGGCGCCGGAAGCGTTTTCGAAGATCAAGAAGACCAATCCGGAAGAAATTCTGGAAATCCTCAAGGCCGTCCAGCCCGTACTGGAAAAGCTTACCGAATGGAACGCGACGACCGTGGAAGAGGCGCTGCGCCAGCTTGCGGATGACATGGACAAGAAGCTGCGCACTGTCGTCGCGCCGTTGTTCGTTGCCATGTCCGGTTCCTCGCGTTCGCTGCCGCTGTTTGACAGTATGGCAATCCTCGGCCGCGCCGTGGTGCGCCAGCGCCTGAAGAACGCCGAGGCCGTCGTTGCAGGCATGGTCGCAGAAGAGGCAAAGAAGTAAGATGAACAAGAAATCCGAAGAACTCTCCTCTGACGCCACGGAAGTGCGCGCGCAGAAGCTCGAAATCCTGCGCGAGAAGATCGGCGACGTCTATCCGGCCCATTTCCACCGCACGATCACCAATGCGGAATTGGCGGAAAAATACGCCGACCTTCCCGACGACACGATGACGGAGGATGTCGTCACCGTTGCCGGCCGCGTCTATTCCATGCGCAATTCCGGCATGTTCGTTGACCTGCGCGATGCCTCGGGCAAGATCCAGATCTTTTCCCATAAGGACACAACGCCGGAAGAGGTGCGGGAAATGTGGTCGCTGGTCGATCTCGCCGATATTGTCGGCGTCACCGGCGTCGTCCGCCGCACCAAGCGCGGCGAGCTGACCATCAATGCGCATGAGATCACCATGCTCACCAAGGCATTGAAGCCGATGCCGGAGAAATATCACGGGCTCGCCGATATCGAGACGCGTTACCGCCAGCGCTATCTCGACATCATGAGCAATGAGGATTCGAAGCTGCGTTTCATCCAGCGCTCGAAGATCCTCTCGGGCGTCCGCCGTTTCCTCGAAGGCGAGGGGTTCATGGAAGTTGAGACGCCGATGCTGCAGTCGATCTATGGCGGCGCGTCGGCCGATCCGTTCAAGACGCACCACAACGCGCTCGACATGGACATGTATCTCCGCATCGCGCCGGAGCTCTACCTGAAGCGTATTCTGGTCTCGGGGCTCACCGACAAGGTGTTCGAGGTCAACCGCAACTTCCGCAACGAGGGCGTCTCCACCCGGCACAATCCCGAGTTCACCATGATGGAGTGTTACTGGGCCTATGCCGATTACGAGGACATGATGGGCATTGTCGAGCGCATGTTCGAGACGCTCGCCATGACGCTCCATGACAGCGCCAAGGTCAAGTTCGGCGAGATCGAGCTGGACTTCACCGGTCCGTTCAAGCGGGTGCCGATGCCGGATGCGGTGAAGGAAGCGACCGGCATCGACTTCCTGTCGATCGCGACCGACGAGGAAGCCCGTGAGGCCGCTGAAGCGGCCGGCTTCGAGGTCGAGGGCGACTGGACCTGGGGCGAGTGCCTGGCCTTCATCTTCGAGGAGAAACTGGAAGAATCGCTGATCCAGCCCTGCCACGTCACCCACTTCCCGAAGGACATCTCGCCCTTTGCCAAGGAAGTGCCGGGCGAGCCGCGTCTGGTGGAACGCTTCGAGACTTATGTGAACGGCTGGGAACTCGGCAATGCGTTCTCCGAGCTCAATGATCCGGTCGAGCAGCGCCGCCGCATGGTCGAGCAGCTTGAGCAGGCCCATGCCCGTGGCGAGATGGAAAAAAGGCTGGACGACGATTTCCTCAACGCCATGGACCACGGCATGCCGCCGGCGGGCGGACTTGGCATCGGCATCGACCGTCTGATCATGCTTCTGACCGACGGTCCCTCGATCCGCGACGTCATCCTCTTCCCGGCCCGCCGCCACAAGGACTGAGGCTGAGATTGGCCCGAACGCCATCGTACCTTAGTTCTGATGGCGTTCGGGCGCGCGTTTACTTAAACGTTCAGCGAACGGTTTCCGCCAGGGTGCGCGCCAGTTCTTCCCTTGGCTTCAGATTACAATAGGCCGGACGGTCGCGCTCGAAACGCCAGCTTTCCGAAAGCGTTCCGGCGTCGAGCGGGTCAAATCCGAATGCGTTGTAGAGCGCTGCCACTTCGGCTTTTGCCGCTTCGTCATCACCTGCAAGCGGCAAGGCGAGGCGATCCGGCGCGCCTTCGGGGCGTGAGGCGGGTTCAACATCGATCATGCGTATGGCGTTGAAGGCCTTGACGACGCGCGCGCCGGGAAGCCTGGCTGCCAGAAGCTCACTTGTCGTTGTCTCGCCTTTGTCGAGTGCGTCGATATGGCCGTCACGCTCGAAATAGTAGTTCACGGCGTCGATCACGATCTTGCCGGCGAGCCTTTCGGCGGGCAGGGTATCGATCGCTGAAAGCGGAATGGCGATGACGACGGCGTCTCCGAATGCGGCGGTCTCATCGACCGTGCCGGTCTCACATCCGATTGCGCCCTGCAGGCTGAACAGGGTCTGCGGCCCCCTCGAATTGCTGATCATGACGGTATGTCCGGTTTCCACGGCCTTGGCGGCGATCGTGCGCCCGACATAGCCCGCGCCGATAATTCCGATCTTCATGGTTTTCTCCAATTGAGTTGGTGATACCTCCGTGTAATACGCTACCATTTGTTCTTAAATCGCTTTTACTGTTGTTCAGAAACAACTGAGAGGGGATAATGTTGGATCGGATCACCAGCATGGCCGTCTATGTCAAAGCGGCGGATCTTGGCTCGTTTGCAGCCGCTGCCGATGCTATGGGCATCTCGCCGCAAATGGTCTCCAAGCATATCCGTTTTCTGGAAGATCGTGTGGGCGCCACCCTCATTCATCGCACGACACGAAGACAGGACCTGACGGATACCGGGCGAGCCTTCTATGAACGGTGCAAGGTCATTCTGGCGGAGACGGAGGCAGCGGAAAATCTGGCCACCGACATGCATCGCCATCCCAGTGGCTTGTTGCGGGTCAATGCGCCGAGAACGTTTGGCGGGTTGGCGTTGCCGCCTGTAGTCAGCGCGTTTCTGGACCGCTATCCCGACGTTCAGGTGGAACTGACGCTGGATGATCGTTTTGTGGACCCGGTCGAGGAAGGCTACGATGTGACGATCCGCATCGGTGCGCCCGCCAATGCGGGGCTCAGTAGCGTGCCGCTCGGTTTTTATCATCTGATCGCCTGCGCGGCGCCGGCTTATCTGGCGCGTCACGGGTACCCTGAAACGCCGGAAAAACTCAGCGAACATCAGTGTCTGATCTTCGGGCAACGGGCGGGGAATACGCTCTGCCACTGGACATTCGCGCGGGACGGCCGGAGCCATGAGACGCGCGTCGATGGTCGCCTTTTCAGCAATGACTGGCGCGTGCTGATGCACGCCGCGCTTGAAGGACGGGCCATCGCCTTCGGGGCGGAAGCGATTCTCCGAGAGGAACTGAAGGCGGGCCGGCTGGTTCGGCTGTTTGAAGACTACGAGACGCCGAAACGCCCGGTTCATGCGCTCTATCTGGCCGGACGAAAACCGGCGGCCCGAGTGCGGCGCTTTGTCGAAAGCCTGGAAGCTGCGTTCGCCCCGAAGGCCTGATCGTTCGGGCTCGTCAACGGTCTGGAAGCCAACGGTTTCAGCATTACAAATCCGTCATTGTTCTTGTCTGCGAACCATTTACTTCCCACATTTAGATGGGACAATCATGGGAGGCTGAAATGGCTCAACTGAAGGACAAGGTGGCCATCATCACGGGCGGTTCCGGCGGGATCGGGATCGCCACGGCCAAGCGCATGACCGCCGAAGGCGCGAAGGTGCTGCTGGTCGACCTCGACGAGGATGCGCTGAAGGATGCGGTCGCCGAACTCGGTCATGACAAGGCGGCCTATGCGGTGGCCGACGTCACCGATCCGGAGCAGACGCAGGCCTATGTCACGGCCGCGGTCGAAAAGTTCGGCAAGCTCGATATCCTCATCGCCAATGCCGGCATTGAGGGCGTGGTCAAGCCGATTACCGATTACCCGATCGAGATGTTCGACAAGGTGCTGGCGGTCAATGTGCGCGGCATCTTCCTCGGCCTGAAATATGCCATGCCCGAGCTGAAGAAGACGAAGGGCAATGTGGTGATCATGTCGTCGGTGGCAGGCCTTGGCGGTACGCCGGATGTATCCGCTTATATCACCTCCAAACACGCGCTGGTCGGACTGATGCGCACCGCTGCCCTCGAGGGCGCGCGCGACGGCATCAGGGTCAATTCGATCCATCCCTCGCCTGTCGAAACGCGGATGATGCGTTCGCTGGAGGAAGGGTTTGCGCCAGGCCATGGCGGCGAGGCGAAGAAGGGGTTTGCCGCCAGCATTCCGCTGCAGCGCTATGCCGAACCCGACGAGATCGCCGATGCCGTGATCTATCTCGCCAGCGATCAGGCGAAATTCGTCACCGGCGTGCGTCTGCCCGTCGATGGCGGCATGACCGCCGACTGACAAAAAGCTCTCTCCCGCGACATTCCTGTCGTGATCAAGGCCCGGTCTGGACCAACAGGCCGGGCTTTCTCATGTCCGGTGTTTGAGCTGTGCAAGCGTCGGCTCGGCGGAAAGCAGGCGGCGGGTATAGGCCTCGCGCGGATTGTCCAGCACCTTGCGCAAGGGACCGGCTTCGACGACCCGCCCGGCATGCATCACCGCCACCCGGTCGCAGATCTCGTCGATGACGCCGATATCGTGGGTGATCAGCAGGATCGAGACGCCATGATCGGCCCGCATCCTCAAGAGCAATTTGAGGATCTGGGCCTGAACCGTGACGTCGAGCGCGGAGGTCGGCTCGTCGGCCACCAGCAGCTTCGGCCGCGTGATCAGCGCCCTGGCAATGGCGATGCGCTGGCGCTGCCCGCCGGAAAACTGATGGGGGTAGCGGTCAATGTCGCTCGCGCTCAGCCCCACCTCTTCCAGAAGCGCGGCGATCCTCTGCCGCCGCTTTGCTCCGCGCGGGGCGTTTTCCTCAAGGCCAAGCGGCTCGCCGATGATCCGGCCGACCGTGTGGCGCGGATCGAGCGAACCATAAGGGTCCTGAAACACCATCTGGAAATCGCGGCGCAAGGGGCGAAGCTCTCGCGCGGAAAGCGCGGTGATCTGATGGGCCCCGAAAAACACCTTGCCCGATGACGGCCGGTCGAGCGCCATGACAAGGCGGGCAAGGGTGGACTTGCCGGACCCGCTTTCCCCGACGATGCCGAGGATTTCGCCGGCCTCAAGGCTGATCGAGACATCGTCAAGGGCTGCAGTCCCGTCGGCGCCATAGCGGCGGCATAGGTTTTCAGCGCGCAGAAGCGGGGTCATGACAGGTCTCCCAGTCCGGCGCGCACGCGACGGGGCAGGGATGACAGGAGCTTCCTCGTATAGGCGTGCTGTGGCCGGCGAATAACGCCTTCCGCCGTCCCGGTCTCCATCACGCGCCCGCCCTGCATCACCATGACCCGGTCCGCCATGCGGGCGATCACGCCGAAATCATGGGAGATCAGCAACAGGCCGATGCCGAGCTCGCGCACCAGCTGATCGAGAATGTCGAGGATTTCCGCCTGGACCGTCACATCGAGCGCCGTGGTCGGCTCGTCGGCGATCAGCAGCGCCGGCTTCAGCGCCAGCGCGATGGCGATGCCGACGCGCTGTCGTTCGCCGCCGGAGAGCTCGTGCGGGTAGGACTTTAATCTGTCCCGGGCTCTGGCGATCCGCACCATTTCCATCAGGCGCAGCGCTTCGCTTCGCGCATCGCTGCGGGAAATTTCGCGATGAAGACGCAAGGCCTCGGCGATCTGGCTGCCGACGGTCATGGCCGGATTGAGCGCGGTCATCGGCTCCTGGAAGATCATGCCGATCTTCTCGCCCCGGACCGCGCTCATCTGCCGTTCGGAGAGCGAAAGCAGGTCATCGCCGAAAAGGCGGATTGCCCCGGAGGTCGAAGCGCCGCGCGGCAGAAGCCCGATCGTCGCCAGCGCCAGCATGGATTTGCCGGAGCCGCTCTCCCCGACAACGCCCAGCGTCTCGCCCCGAGAAAGGGAAAGGTCGACGCCGTGGAGCACCTGCTTTAGACCGTCGCGCGTCTGAAAGCCGACCGTCAGCCTTTCGATCTCCAGCATCATCGGCTGCTCCTTCGGCGCGGGTCGGCCAATTCGCCGAGTCCGTCGCCCAGGAGATTGAGGCCGAGAACGGCAAGCGAGATGGCAAGGCCCGGGGCAAGCGCCATATGCGGCGCGGTGGCAAGGTAGGTCTGCGCCTCCGCCAACATCCGGCCCCAGGAGGGCGTTGGCGGCGATACGCCGAGGCCGAGGAAGGAAAGCCCCGCTTCCGTCAGGATCGCAAGCCCCGTCTGGATGGCGAACTGCACGATGATCTGCGCCGCAATGTTCGGAAGCACATGTTCGAGCGCGATGCGCAGGCCGGATTTCCCGGCCATGCGGGCGGCGAGGATATAGTCGCGGGCGGCAATCTGCAGGGCGGCTCCGCGCGTGACCCGGGCGAAGACCGGCACCATGAAGAGGGCGATGGCGGTGATCGTCGTTGTCGGCCCGCCGCCGAGAACGGCAGCAAGCAGAAGCGCGGAAAGCACCGGCGGAAAGGCGAAGATCACGTCATTGACGCGCATGACCACGGCCTCGAGACGGCCGCGCATGGCTGCTGCCGCCGTGCCGAGCGCAGTGCCGAAAAAGCCGCCGATGAAAACGCCGGAAAAGGCGATGCTGAGCGAAGTCCAGGCCCCTGCCATGATCATCGAGGCCTCGTCGCGGCCGAAGTGATCGGCGCCCAGAAACCCGCCCGGACCTGGCGGTTTTAGCCGGGCCGGTATGTTGATCATCGCCGGATCGGCCGGCGTCCAGAAGCGGCTGAGAATTGCCGTCGCCACGAACAGCGCGGTGATCGCGCCTCCGACCAGAAGGGAAAGGGGAAGACGTTTCATCGCCTCAGCCTCGGATCGATGACGGCATAGAGCGCGTCGACTGCGAAGTTCAGCCCCATGACGATCGCCGCGAAGAAGAGAGCGACATTCTGCACCACGATCAGGTCGCGCTGGGCCAGCGCCTGATAGGCAAGCGTGCCCATGCCCGGCAGGGCGAAGACGTTTTCCACCAGCACCGTGCCGGCAATCAGCACGGAGATCTGCAGGCCGAGCATGGTGACGACCGGGATCAGCGCGTTCGGCGCCACATGACGCCAGAGCGCGTAGGCGGGCGTCGCGCCCTTGGCGCGGGCGGTGCGCACGAAATCCTCGCCGGTTAGTTCGATGACCGCTGTCCTGGTCACCCGCATCAGCACGGCGGCCTGCGGTATGGCGAGCGCGATCGCGGGCAGCGCCAGCGCGTTGAGAGCCGGAAGAATGCCCGCCTCCCAACCCGGAAAACCGCCGGCCGGAAACCAGCCGAAGGTCAGCGCCACGCCGAGGATCAGCAGCAACCCGATCCAGAAATTGGGCACGGCGATGCCGACCTGGGCAAAGAGCGTCGCAAGGAGATCGACCGGGCCATTGGGGCGGGCGGCGGCCAGCACGCCGAGCGGCACGGATACGGCGAGCGAGAGGAGAATGGCAAGGCCGGCAAGCGGCAGCGTGACGGCAAGGCGCTCGGCAATCAATGCGCCGACCGGCGTGGAATAGGTGTAGGAATTGCCGAGATCGCCCGTCAGCACGCCGAAGAGCCAGTCGAGATAGCGAAGGAGAAACGGCTGGTCGAGGCCGAGCTGGTGGCGAAGGGCTGCAAGCGTATCGGGTGCTGCCGATGTACCCAGCATGATCTCCGCCGGATCGCCCGGTACGGCCGCCATCACCGCGAAGATGAGGAAGGAAACGGCGAGAAGGCTTGCGAGCAGAAAGGCGAAACGGCGCGCCAGCCGTGCCGGCGCGCCCTTCCTGCGTTTTGAAAGTTCTGCGGCTTGCGCCAAGTCTATTCGCTCCAGCGGGCGTCCGTCACATCATTGGAGGGAACCGGCTCGTTCCGCCACATACCCTCAAGTCCGGCCTTCCAGATGCCGATCTTGGGCCAGGCATAAAGGAAGAGCGCGGGTACATCCTCGGCCAGGATCTCCTGGGCCTTGCGATAGCCTTCGAGCCGGGCGTTCTCATCCGTCGCGTTGGCGATGTCCGTCATGGTTGCGTCGAAATCGGGATTGTCATAATTGAAATAGTAGGGGTGGCGGGCATAGATGCCGATATCGAGCGGCTCGGCATGACCGATAATGGTCATGTCGTAGTTCGTATCCTTGAACACGTCCTTGATCCAGGTCGCCGGGAATTCGGAGGTTTCGATCGTCATCGTCACGCCGCCCTGCGCAAAATAGGCCTGCATGATTTCCGCCGCGCGCTCTGCATAGGTGCGGTTCGGCACCTTCATGGTGAAGGAGAGCCCGTCGCCATAGCCGGCCTCGGCCAGAAGCGCCTTTGCCTTCTCCGGGTCGTAGGGCAGAACGCCGGTCAGGTCTTCATGGCCGGCATCCGATGGCGAGAAATGGCTGCCGATCGGGGTGCCGAAGCCGGAATTGGCGGCCTCGACGATCGCCTGCCTGTCGAGCATCATCATCAGCGCCCGGCGCACGCGGGCGTCATCGAAGGGCGGCTCGGCATTGTTCATGCCGGCGACGACCTCCATGCCGGTGGTGCCGGGCACGACCTCGAATTCATCCTTCGTCTCGAACTGGCTGACGAGTTCGGGCGCGGTGAATTCCGGAATGGCGTCGACGCCGCCGGAATTGAGGGCTGCCGCCTGGGCCTGCGGATCGGCGATGAAGCGGAATGTGACGTTCTCGAGCGCCGGCTTGTCTCCCCAGTAATCGGGCCAGGCGGAAAGCTTCACCTCATTGCCCTTGCGCCATTCGGCGAAAGCGAAGGGGCCGGTGCCGACAGGGTCGGTGGCGTTTGTCTCGACGCTCGTCGGCTCCACCATCACGGCGGCGGGAAAGCCGAGCCAGTAGAGGAGGTCGAAGGCGGGCCGGGAGAGATGCAGCACAAGCGTATCGGCATCAGGCGTTTCCACGCTCTCGATCGCGCTGTAGAGCGCCTTTTGCGGATTGACGGAACCCTCGGCGAGGATGCGGTCGATCGCAAACTTCGCCGTCTCGGCATCAAAGGCCTTGCCATTGTGGAAGGTGACGCCGTCCTGAAGGTCGAATGTGTAGGTCAGGCCGTCATCGGAAACCGTCCAGGCATTCGCGAGTTGCGGCACGATCCCGCCGTCCTCGTTGATGGCGACCAGACCCTCGAAGACATTCTGCCAGACGACCTGGCCGATGGCGACGGGAGCCGCGGCTGTCGGGTCGAGTCCTGTCGGTTCGGTGCTCATGGCGAGCACGAGGTCCGTCTTCGCCTCGGCGAAGGCCGGCGCGCCGGCGATCAGGCCGGTGAAGACGGAGGCAGCAAGAAGGGCGCGGGCGCCGAAACATTTGTTCATGGTCTAAAATCCTCTCCCGTGGATCGAACTGGGAGGGTCTATACCGCGCTCGGAGACGAAGTGTAAACAGTTAACATGAAAAACGTTGTATGTGTAACGATAATCGTTTCACTGACATCCTCAGTCCCCCGGCTGAACGCGCCTGTCATGGGCGCGCAGGAAGGTCTTCAGGAAGTCCGCAAGGCGTTTCGCCGCGAAGGTCGGCGTCGGACCGTCGGGTCGGACCAGCCTGATGTCCGTGGAGATCTCGGCCCGTTTCTCGAAGGGGCGGACGACGAGCGCTTTTTCGCGGATTTCGCGCGCCACCGTCATGGCCGGCAGGATGAGGACGGCGGCACCGCTGCGCGCCAGTTCCTTCTGCAGTTCCAGCGATGAGGTCTCGAAGGTCGCGTCCATCGGCTCAAGCCCGGCGGCGCGCTGGCGCGCGTCAAAATCGCGGCGAATGCTGAAGGCGCGATCCGGCATGGCGACGGCATGGTCGCGTATGGCCGCGAGCGTCACCGTCGCCTCCGCGGCGAGCGGATGGTCGGGCGCCATCACCGGCTGGTGCAGAACGGGCAGTTCGATCAGCGTTTCCGTTTCGCCGTCCTTCGGCGAAAACATCGTCACCGCCAGATCGGTCTCGCCGGCGGCAACGGCGCGGATCGCGGCCTCGGCGGACGATACCGTGACCGCGATCGAGATCGCGGGGTAGAGCGCATAGAATTCGGCGAGCGCCGGGGCGAGGATCGCGCTGATCACCGCGCCGTTGACATGAAGCGAGACATGGCCGGCCTTCAGGTCGCGCAGGTCGTCGATCACCTGCCGGGCGCTTTCAAGGTCGCGTATGACGCCGAGCGTGCGTTCGGCAAGCAGGCTGCCTGCCGCAGTCAGCACGATCCCGCGCGCGCCGCGTTCCACCAGCGGCGCATCGAAATAGGCCTCGAGATTTTCGAGCTGGCGGCTGACGGCCATGGGCGAAACGCCAAGCGCCTCGGCGGCCTGGCGGATGGAGCGCGAGCGCACAAGTTCGTTGAAATAGATGATGGCCTGTAGCTGCATGCGTCCTTCCCGTTCGAATTTGCCATATGAGCCGGTCATCTGCCGGACCGCAAGCCCCGCCATGGCTGTTCCCGCGTTTTCGCGACCGGCATGGCTTGCAATTTGGTATCTGATTGGTATTAGTTTTGCGAAAGATGAATCGAGTGCGAGATGCAGGCGCTGTTTGATGACATTGATCTTTCGGGAACAGGCCCGCTTTACCGGCGGCTGAAGGCCGGTATTCGCGCGGCGATTGCCCGCGGCGCGCTCGAGGGCGGCGCCGCTCTGCCGCCGGAACGCGATCTTGCCGTGCGGCTCGGCGTCAGCCGGGTCACGGTTCGCCGGGCGATTGCCGAACTGACGGGCGAGGGGATTCTGAACCGCCGGCGCGGGGCGGGGACCTTCGTCGCCCGTCCCGCCGTCCGCATCGAACAGAAACTCAAGCGCCTGACATCCTTTACCGAGGATATCAAGGCGCGCGGCATGGAGCCGCATTCGTTCTGGCTGGAACGCGCGCTCCAGCCGGCATCGGCCGAAGAGGCTGAGGCGCTCGATATCGCGCCGGGCGCGCGCATCGCCCGCCTCAGCCGCATCCGCTTTGCCGACGACCGGCCGATGGCGCTCGAATACACGGCGCTTCCGGGCGACATTCTGGAGGCGCCGGCAGCCATCGGCCCGTCGCTCTACGCCGCGCTTACCGAACGCGGCATTCGCCTTCAACGCGCCGATGAGCGTATCACCGCAACCATTCTGAGCGATGAGCAGGCCGGGCTTCTGGAAGTTCCCGCCGGCGCGCCGGCCCTGGCGATCGACCGCACCGGATTTGATGCCGCCGGCCGCGCCATAGAATTCACCCGATCCTTCTACCGAAGCGATATCTACGACCTTGTCGCCGAGCTGACCTACTCCGAAGAGGGGTGAGGCGATGCAACAAAGAGACCTTGTGATGACCGACGAAACCCATATGCGCCGTGAGATCAACGAAATTCCGGCTGCCGCCGCACGGCTGCTCGATGGCAGCGGCAAGGCCTTCGCCGAGGCCGGCAGGGCGCTTGCGGCAAAAGATCCCGGTGTTGTCGTCACGGTCGCGCGCGGCTCCTCCGATCACGCGGCGCTGTTCCTCAAATACGCGATCGAGTTGACGGTGGGCGTGCCCGTCGCCTCGCTCGGCCCGTCGCTCGCCTCGATCTATGACGCGCCGCTGAAGATGGGCTCGGCTGCGGCGATCTCGATTTCGCAATCGGGCAAAAGTCCGGATATCGTCGCGCTTGCCAACGCCGCGCGGGCCGGCGGCGCGCTGACGCTTGCGCTGGTCAACACCATCGCCTCGCCGCTGGCAGAAGCGGCCGATCAGCCGATCGATATTGCCGCCGGACCGGAAAAGGCCGTCGCCGCCACCAAGTCCTACGTCAATTCGATCATCGCCGGGCTCGGCGTGCTTGCCGAATGGGCCGATGATGCGGGCCTCAGGAAGGCGCTGGGTCGATTGCCCGAGGATCTTGAAAAGGCGCTTGCCTGCGACTGGTCGCCGCTGACGGGTTTGCTGAAGGACGCGCAGTCGCTCTATGTGCTGGGGCGTGGCCCGAGCTTTGCCATCGCCAGCGAGGCGGCGCTGAAATGCAAGGAAACCTCCGAGCTTCACGCCGAGGCCTATTCCTCCGCCGAAGTGCTGCACGGGCCGGTCTCGCTGGTGGAGGCGCGTTTTCCCGTGATCGCCTTTGCCGCGCGCGACAAGGCGGAGGCCGCGATCGCCAAAACCGCATCCGGCATGGCGCAAAAGGGAGCGGCCGTGTTCCTGTCCTCGGACATGGCTGAAGGCGGGGCCGTGCGGCTTCCCTTTGTGGCGACCGGTCATCCGCTGACCGATGCGCTCGCCCTGATCGTGCCTTATTACAGCTTCATCGAGCAGCTTTCGCGCGCCCGCGGCTTCAATCCCGACCAGCCGGTCGCGCTCAACAAGGTGACGGAGACCGAGTGAGATGAAAAAGGCGGTTTGCGGCGCCAGGCTTTTCGACGGCGAGCGTTTTCACGATGGCATGGCTCTGGTCTTTTCGCAGACCGGCGTTGAAGGACTTGCGGCAGAGCGTCGTGTGCCGCCGGACGCGGAAATCATCCGCGCCGACGGGTTGATCCTGGCGCCGGGTTTTGTCGATCTCCAGGTCAATGGCGGCGGCGGGGTGCTGTTCAACAACGATCCGAGCCTTTCCGGCATCGAAACCATCTGCAGGGCCCACCAGCAATTCGGCACCACATCGCTTCTGCCGACGCTGATCACCGACACGCGCGAAACCGTCGAGAAGGCCGCTGCGGCGGGGCGGGCTGCGTTTGACGCGGGCGTGCCGGGCTTTCTCGGCCTCCATCTGGAAGGCCCGCATCTCTCGCTCGCCAGGAAGGGCACGCATGATCCGGCGTTGATCCGATCCATGGATGAAGATGATTGCGATTTCCTCGTCGCACATGCAGGCGCCTTCGGCGTGGCGCTCACAACGGTTGCCCCGGAAAGCGTCAGGCGCCAGCAGGTTGCCCGGCTTGTCGAAGCCGGGTTCACCGTCAGCCTCGGCCACACCGCGACAAGCTGCGCCACCGCGCGCGAATACCGCCTGGCGGGCGCGTCCATGGCGACCCATCTCTTCAACGCGATGAGCCCGCTCGGCCATCGGGAGCCGGGCCTTGTCGGCGCCGCTCTGTCCGATGGCGCGTTCTCCTGCGGGCTGATCGCCGACGGCTATCATGTAGATCCCGTGGCCATGGGGATTGCACTCAGGGCGAAGAAGGGGCCGGGTCGCATTTTTCTCGTGACCGACGCCATGTCGGTTACCGGAACGGATATGGAAAGCTTCACCCTCAACGGCCGCACGATCTACCGTCGCGACGGCCGGCTCACGCTGGAAGACGGCACGCTGGCCGGGGCGGATACCGACATGCTGACCTGCGTGCGCAATTGCCACAGGATGCTTGGCGTGCCCCTGGAGGAGGCCTTGCGCATGGCCTCGCTTTACCCGGCCGATGCCGTGGGCGCGGGCCGCAAGGGCCGGCTTGCCGATGGTGCCGATGCCGATTTCGTGCTGCTTGGCGAAGACCTTTCGCTGAAAGCCACCTATGTCGGCGGCGCATGCGTTTTCGCCGCCGGTTGATGACGCCTCAATCGAACACGATCGACGGACCCTTGCTGGTTTTGGCCGCAAGGCCGGCCTTGGTCCCCGCGGCGATGGCGCGATAGGCTTTTGCGTGCGGGCCGTCCGGTTCGCCGGCAACCACCGGTGTTCCGGCATCCGAGGTGGCGCGGATGTCCATCGCCAGCGGCACTTCACCCAGGAAGGGGACGCCGATCTTCTCGGCTTCCGCCTTCGCGCCCCCATGGCCGAAGATATGGTGTGTTTCGCCGCAATTCGGGCAGATGAAGGCGCTCATGTTTTCGACGATGCCGAGCACCGGCACGGAGACCTTGTTGAACATGGCGATCGCCTTGCGCGCGTCAATGAGTGCCAGGTCCTGCGGCGTGGAGACGACCACGCTCCCGGCAAGCGGCACCTGCTGGGCCATGGTCAGTTGCGCGTCGCCGGTGCCGGGCGGCATGTCGACGACGAGCACGTCGAGTTCGCCCCAGGCAACCTCGCGCAGCATCTGCATCAGCGCCGATTGCACCATCGGCCCGCGCCAGATGACGGCGGTGCCCTCGTCGACCAGAAAGCCGATCGACATCACCTTGAGGCCGTATTTCTCCATCGGCATGATGGTGCGGCCGGGCCCCTGCATCGGCCGCCCGGAAAGGCCCATCAACCGGGGAATGGACGGGCCGTAGATGTCGGCATCCAGAAGTCCGACCCTGAGGCCTTCCGCCGCAAGGCCGAGCGCAAGGTTGACCGAGGTGGTGGACTTGCCGACGCCGCCCTTGCCGGAGGCGACGGCGATGATGGAGCCGATGCCGGGAATTTCGGGCTTGGACTGGCCCTTTCCGCCGGCGCCCTCTTTCGGCGCATCGGGTTTCTGTCTGGCATCGGGGCGCTCGCCTTTCTGTCCGGCAGGCTTTTCGGCCGTCAGCGTCACCAGCGCCTGGCGCGCGCCGGGCAGCGCTTCGGCGGCCTTTTGCGCGGCAAGACGCACCGGCTCGTAGGCCTCAACCTTGTCGGCGGGAACGTTCAGCGAGAAATAGATCTTGCCGTCAGCGATGAAGATGTCGGAGACGAGGCCGCTGAAAGACAGGGGCTTGCCGTCGGCAAGCGTGACGGTTTCTAGGCTCTTCAGAACCTGTTCCTTGCTGATCGCGTTCATGGCTGCCTTCCTGTTCTCACTCAGTGCCTAGATAGTGGAGATTGCGCGAAACGCCAATGGCCAAGCCGCCCCGCTCGACTCGACGCCTTGTCCGAAAGGCAGTCAGTCGAAAAGCATGTCTCTCGTGGGGCGAGGAAGGGTGGGGGAGAAAAAAATAGAAACGCCGGGGCGAAAACATAGACTTTCAAAGCCCGTCGCGCCGGCGTTTCTATCGTTTTCAAGTCGCGCTCTTGGGCGCGTGTTTGTTTTCATCCCCTCTGGAACTGGAGAGAAGATGAACGAATACCTGAACCAATGCAAGCGGCTTTTTTGCGGGAAGAACAGGGATTTAGACTTGATCGCCCGTCAATGACGGCCAGAGCGTCTGTGTTGCGATGCACAAATTATTGACTCAGCTTATTTTTTGGGCCCGCAGCAGCGTAGCCGGGGGGCGTTCAGAAATCCGGATTTTTTTCTTCCAATGACAGTCCCGGGGGCTTTTTCGGAGCTTTTGTCCCGCCTGACGGCATGGGCAGAGCAAGATCGCTTGATTTCTCGGCTTTCGTTGGCTTTCCTCATTTGCACGACCGGGAAAGTCTGCGATTCTCGCGCGGGGGGCTCTCGCGAATGCAAAAGACCGCCACCACATGACAAGAGGAGCGCCGGTAGCGACAATGACTGCAGAGACCGTATTCGAAGGCCGTATTCTGGTGAATGACCGGACGACGCTCGGCGAGGGGCCGGGCTATGACCCGAACTCTGACCAGATCTGGTGGTTCGACATTCTCAACAGCAAGCTTCACCTGCTCAATGCCTCTTCACGGGACCGCCGGATCGTGTCGCTGCCGGAAATGGCGAGCGCCATGGCCGTGGTCGACGAGCGACGCCATGTCATCGCCATGGAGACCGGGCTCTATTTTCACGATGTCTCGACCGGTGCGCTCAGCCTGCATGCGGCCATCGAGCCGGACAATGCCGTCACCCGCTCCAATGATGCACGGGTGCATCAATCCGGCGCCTTCTGGGTCAGCACCATGGGCAAGGAGGCCGAAGACCAGGCAGGAGCGATCTACCATGTGCTCGCCGGCAAGGTGACGAAGATCTTCGACAAGGTGTCGATCCCCAATGCCATCTGCTTTTCGCCCGACGGCGCAACCGGCTACTTTGTCGACAGCCGCATCAACAAGCTGATGCGCGTGCCCGTCGATGCCGAGACCGGACTGCCCGAAGGGCCGGAAGAAGTGTTCATCGATACGTCGAAAATGCCCGGCGCCATGGACGGGGCGATCTGCGACGGTGACGGGCACATCTGGAACGCCCGTTTCGGCGCCGGAGTTCTCGACCACTATGACACTTCCGGAAAGCTCGTCGCCCGTTTCCAGCTGCCCGCCCGCCAGCCGACCTGCCCAGCCTTCATCGGCCGCGACGGCGGCTGGATGATGGTGACGTCTGCTTCCCGCGATGCCGATATCATCGAGGAACCGAATGCCGGCTTCACCTTCGCCCTGGTGACAGGCGCAAATCCGCGCTTCGATCCGGCCTACCGGGCGTTTTGAGCCCTCACATCAGCGAGCAGTATCGCAACGCGTCATAGATGGCGGCGTGAATGTTGCGGGCATGGATCGCATCGCCGATGCGGATGAGATCGAACCGGCCCTCGGCATTGGTTTGTGGAAGCGGCGGTTCGCGCGCGATCAGTGCTTGGTAGTCAACCGCGCCGCCATTGCGGGAAAAGGGCTTCAGCGCGCAATAGAGATCGTCCATCGCCATGGTGCCGTATTCGACCACGACCTGTGCCGCCGCGACTTCCTCGAAGATGCCCGGCGCGTAGTCGGAGGCAAGCACCGCCCTCAGCCCGTTGCCGTCGCGCCTTATCGCCGAAAGACGCTTGTTGATGGTGATTTCGACGCCATTTTCCGCAAAGCATCTCGCATAGGGCACATGGTTCATGCCGCCGACATCGGGCGCGAAGAAGCGCTCGGGCGTGACGATCCGAAGCGCTGCGCCGCTTTTGGCGATCATCTCGGCCGTCGTCAGGCCCGGGTGACCGCCGTGATCATCATAAAGCAGCACCGTGTCGGCGGGTTTCACCGTGCCGGCCAGGATATCCCAGCTTGAAACGGCAAGCGCTTCGCCCTCATCAAGCGGCGGCGACTGGGCAATGCCGCCGGTGGCGACCAAAACCAGATCCGGCTCTTCCGCCAGAACATCGTCTTCCTCCGCATAGACATTGTAGCGGATCGGGACATTCAGGCGTTCCAGCTCGGCGAGCCGCCAGTCGATGATGCCGATGAGCTCGCGCCGGCGTGGATTGCGGGTGAGAAGCCTGATCTGCCCGCCCGCTTCCCCGGCGGCTTCGAACACCGCGACATCATGACCGCGCTCGGCCAGCACCCGCGCGGCCTCAAGCCCTGCCGGCCCGGCTCCGACCACGACAGCCTTGCGCGGTGTTTCCGCCTTCGCAATCACATGCGGCATGGTCGCCTCGCGCCCGGTCGCCGCGTTGTGGATGCAGAGCGCCTCGCCGCCTTCATAGATCCGGTCAAGGCAATAGGTCGCGCCGACGCAGGGGCGGATCCGGTCCTCGACCCCGGCTTCGATCTTCGCGACGATATGCGGATCGGCGATATGGGCGCGCGTCATCCCGACCATGTCAAGACGGCCTTCGGCGACCGCATGGCGGGCGGTTGCGACATCGGCGATGCGGGCGGCGTGGAAGACGGGAAAGCGTGTTTTCTGACGGACGTCGCCGGCAAGATCGAGATGCGGGGCGGACGCCATGCCCTGGATCGGGATCACCTCGGTGAGCGGCGCGTCATGGTCGATATGGCCGCGAATGACGTTGAGAAAATCGACCGTGCCGCTGTCGACGAGCATCTGACAGATCGAAAGCCCTTCCGCGCGGGAAAGGCCGCCCGCCCGGTTCTCGTCGGCAACGAGGCGCAGACCGACGATGAAATCCGGACCACAGCGCTTGCGGATGGCCTCGAGCACCTGAAAGGTGAAACGCAGCCGGTTTTCAAGCGGGCCGTTATGGTCATCGTCGCGCTGGTTGGTAACCGGCGACCAGAAGCTGTCGAGGAGGTGGCCATAGGCCTCGATCTCGATGCCGTCGAGGCCGGCTGCCATCATCCGTTCGGCAGCGGCGGCGTAGTCCTCGACGATGCGGGCGAAGTCGAAATCCTCCATCGCCTTGGGGAAGGTGCGGTGGGCTGCCTCCCGCGTCGGCGAGGCGGAAAGGACCGGCAGCCAGTCGCCCATGTTCCAGCCGCTGGTGCGCCGGCCGAGATGCGTGAGCTGGATCATGACCGCACAATCGTGCTCGTGACAGTCTTCGGCAAGGCGCGCCATCAGCGGCACGATCTCGTCGCGCCAGGCATGGAGATTGCCGAAGGCCGCCGGCGAATCCGGCGCGACGACCGCCGATCCGGCCGTCATGGTGAGTGCGATGCCGCCCTTTGCCTTTTCCCGGTGATAGAGCCGGTAGCGCTCCGTCGGCAGTCCGCCCTCGCCATAGGCCGGTTCATGAGCGGTGGACATCAGCCGGTTCTTCAGCCTGAGATGTTTCAGTTGGAAGGGCTGGAGCAAGGGATCATTCTGCATGGCGGTCTCCGGCGTTCTCTTCGTCCATGCTACACGGAAATGAGGTTCATGCCCTGGCAAAAGCGCCGGGCGCTGTCCCGTGCGCGCCAAAAGCGGGGGACGGCATAATCCGCGAGCGTTTCAAAACGGCGCGAATCCCTTTAAGTATGCGTCATGAGCATCAGACAGCTTTCGGAAACCGTCATCAACCAGATTGCCGCCGGCGAGGTCATCGAGCGGCCGGCAAGCGCTGCCAAGGAACTGGTGGAAAACGCGCTTGATGCCGGGGCGACCCGCATCGAGATTGCGACCGCCGGCGGCGGCAAGGCATTGCTGCGCGTCACGGATAACGGCTCCGGCATGAGCCCGGACGATCTGTCGCTGGCCGTCAGGCGTCACTGCACCTCGAAGATTTCCGCCGATCTCACCGATATCCGCACGCTCGGCTTTCGCGGCGAGGCGCTGCCGTCGATCGGTTCGGTGGCGCGGCTTTCCGTTGCAAGCCGCACGAAGGGCGCTGCGGAGGGCTACCGGATCGAGCTTCACGGCGGAAAGCTTGCCGAGCCGCAGCCCGCGCCCGTCAATCCGGGCACGATTGTCGAAGTGCGCGACCTGTTCTTCGCCACGCCCGCCCGGCTGAAGTTTCTCAAGAGTGAACGGGCGGAAACCGGCGCGATCACCGAGGTGGTCAAGCGCATGGCGCTCGCCTTTCCGGCCGTCCGCTTCGTGCTTTCCGGCTCCGACCGCTCGACGCTGGAACTGCCGGCAACCGGCGATGACCGGCTTGCCCGCATCGCCCAGGTGCTGGGCAAGGATTTCCGGCCGAACGCGATCGAGATCGATGCCGTGCGAGAAGACGTCGGCCTCTCCGGCTTTGTCGGCGTGCCGACCTTCAATCGCGGCAATTCCGGCCATCTCTACGCCTTCGTCAACGGCCGCCCGGTGCAGGACAAGCTGTTGATGGGGGCCATCCGCGCGGCCTATGCCGAGACCGTGCCGAAGGGACGCTATCCGATGGCCGTCCTCTGGTTCTCGCTCGATCCGGCTCTGGTCGACGTCAATGTCCATCCGGCCAAGGCCGATGTCCGCTTTCGTGACCCCGGATTGGTCCGCGGGCTGGTCGTCGGAGCGATCCGCGAGGCGCTGACGAGGAGCGGCGACCGCGCGTCGTCCACCGGGGCGGATGCGATGCTGAGGGCCTTCAGGCCGGGCCTCGCGCCGCAAGGCGAACAGACAGGCGGTTTCGGCAGCGGCTTTGGCCGTCGCGATATTCGCCCGTCGAACGTGAACTGGTCGCCCGAGCGCTCGCCTTATCGGCCGGAAGGCTTTGCCGAAGGGGCCGCGCCCGCCTTTGCCGGAACTGCGGAGGCCGAAAGACCGCAAGAGGCCGCTCGCATGCTTGCCGGTTTCGATGCGCCCTCGGCGCGGTCGGAGGCCTTCGAGCCGTCGCGCGGCGAGGAGGCCACGCTCAGCCATCCTCTGGGGGCCGCCCGCGCGCAGCTGCATGAAAACTATATCGTCGCCCAGTCGGAGACCGGATTGGTGATCGTCGATCAGCATGCCGCCCATGAACGCCTTGTTTACGAGGCGCTGCGCAAGGCGCTCGCCGATCGCCGGCTGCCCTCGCAGGGCCTGTTGATCCCGGAGATCGTCGATATGCCGGAAGAAGACTGCGACCGGCTGATGCCGTTCGCCGAGGAGATGAGCCGCCTCGGCCTCGTCTATGAGCGCTTCGGGCCCGGCGCGATCGCGGTGCGCGAGACGCCGGCCATGCTGGGCGAGGTCAACGCCCCGGCGCTGATCCGCCAGCTTGCCGACGAGGCTGGCGAATGGGAAACGGCCGAGGGACTGCGGGCGAAGCTCGAGAGCGTTGCCGCCACCATGGCCTGTCACGGCTCGGTGCGTTCCGGCCGGCGCTTGCGCGTGGAGGAAATGAATGCTCTTCTCCGGCAGATGGAGGCGACGCCGGGCTCAGGCCAGTGCAATCACGGTCGCCCGACCTATATAGAGCTGAAGCTTTCCGATATCGAACGTCTGTTCGGGCGCTAGCACCGGCGGGCGAATTTCTGGAGATGAACTGTTGAATATCCTTGAAGGCAATGGCCGCGGCGAGGCGAAAATCCGGTATCTGGACGCCGATTTCGAAGTGGTCATACCCGGTACCCATGTGACCTGCGCGGTGACTGGCAAGCGGATTCCGCTGGACGAACTGCGCTACTGGAGCGTTGCGCGACAGGAAGCCTATGTTGATGCGCCTGCCGCCTTTAAGGCGGAGAAGAGGGCCGGAGCGCTGCCGACCGGCAGGGCCTGACCGGCGATCCACGAGGGACACCGCGTGCCGACGCTCATTTCCTTTGCCGGCCTGCCGGGCGTCGGCAAGACCACGATTGCCCGGCGTTTCGCGCAGGAACGTCCGGCGGTCTTCCTGCGCGTCGACGAGATCGAGGCCGTGCTCAGGAAGGACGACCCGGCGCGCGAGATCGGTCCGCTGGGCTATGAAATCGCCGCGGCGCTCGCCGTCTCGAACCTGAAGACCGGACAGGACGTTATCATCGATTGCGTCAATCCCTGGCCGTTGACCCGCGCCATGTTCGAAAAGGCGGCTTCAGAGGGCGGAGCCGGTTTCCTCGGCGTCGAAGTCATCTGCGCGGATGCGGCGCTCCATCGCGCCCGGCTGGAAAGCCGGACGAGGGATATTGGCGAAGGGCATGTCGAGCCGGGCTGGCAGGATGTGCTTGACCGTGACTATGCGCCATGGCCCGAAGCCGCGCTTGCGCTGGACACAAGCGCGCTTTCGGCCGACCGGGCGGCAGAGCGCATCTTGAAGAGGCTTCGACCGCTTTGCGCGAGCGGGGCGTAAGCGCCGGCAAATCGCCATGTGCGATGCAACGGAAACCGCTCGAAGGCGCGGAAGGCTCGCTTGCCTGCAAGGCGCGCATTCAGCCCGGAGCCCGTCCGGTGGAGGCGCGCACGACCAGTTCCGGTCGCCACAATTCCTGGACATCGTCCTTCTCCAGGCCGTTGATGCGGTGGATCAGCCGTTCGGCGACCCGTTTGCCCGCCGTGCGCAGCGACGAGCGTGTCGTGGTCAGCGGCACGGAGAACAGCTCGGGGCGCAGGAGCGGCAGCACGTCGTCATAGGAGATCAGCGAGATATCCCTGCCGAGCTGAAGGCCCGATTGCGTGACGGCGCGCACGATGCCGAGCGCCTGCACCATGCTGGAGCACAGCATGGCAGTCGGCGTCTCGTCGCCGGAAAGAAACCGTTCGGCCGCGCGCTGTCCGTCGGCCTCGGTCATCTGGGCGGAGACATGGAAGCGTTCATCAAGGCGGAGGCCCGCCTCCGAGAGCGCCTTGATGACGCCGTCGCGCCGGCGGATGGCAAAGCCGAATTTCTCGTCGCCGTTGATGAGGCCGATACGGCGATGGCCAAGCTGGAGGAGGAGACGCGTGGCGTCGTAAAAGGCTGCCTCATTGTCGACGTCGAGCGAGGGATAGGGGTGCGGCGGATCGAAGAAGCGGCCGTGGACCACAAAGGGCAGGCCGAAGGATTCCATCAGATCGATCCGGCTGTCCTGCTCGCGGATATAGGCCAGGCAAAGCCCGTCGACATAGCCGCTGGTTGCCAGGCTTCGCAGCGCGGAGACCTCGTCAGCGGGGTCAGACGGCATGACCACGAGGTGAAAGTCCTCCGCCTGGGCCTTTTCGCCCAGCCCGCTCAGGAACTCGCCGAAATGCAGGTCCGAAATCACCTGGTCGCCGATCGGCATCAACAGGCCGATCGAACCGGCCTTGCCGGTGGCCAGGCGCTGCGCCGTGCGGTTCGGCCGGTAGCCGGTCTCGCGCGCGGCCTTGAGCACCCGCTCGCGGGTTGCGGCATTGACCTCGGGATATCCGTTCAGGGCCCGGCTGACAGTCGTCGGCGAAAGGCCGAGCCGCGCCGACAATTGTTTCAGGTTCACTCCCGTTTCCTCCCCGGAGGCACGTAACACAAAAATAAGGTGTGAAACCTAGTGCGCTCCAAATCGTTCACCGGCAAGGATGGTTCCGCAGAAATCCGTTCGCCTCGCTTGCGCGCTCGCGCAAGAGAGCGTGTGTGGACTTCTTTGGCGTTTTCCAAAGCGGTTTGGCTTTTTTATCAAGCCTTGCCGGGGGAAGGGAAGACCCTTTCCGGATAGATTGTCAAGAAAACGTCGCTAAACGCGAAAAAACGGCAAAAATCGGACATGATTTGCGGAAAGGGGTTGACTCAGACCCGTCACACGAGAATTCTCTGGAGATGTCAAAGCGCTTTGGATAAAGTGCTGTCTGACAACCTAAGCCCTCGAGAGGGTTGAATGTGATGGGAGGTAAATCACATGCATAAAGTTCTGTTGACGGGCGTAGCCTCGCTCGCCCTCGTTGCCGGTGCGGCCCAGGCTGCCGATCTGAAGTTCGCCCCGGGCGAGGATTCCCGCTTCAACTGGGACAGCTTTACCCAGTTTTCCGATTCCCATGACCTGAGCGGTCAGACGCTGACGATCTTCGGCCCCTGGCTCGGCCCCGACAAGGATCTGATCGAGAGCGTTCTGGCCTATTTCGAAGAGGCGACCGGCGCCAATGTCGAATATTCCGGTTCGGACTCCTTCGAACAGCAGATCGTCATCGACACCCAGGCCGGCAGCCCGGCAAACATTGCCGTGTTCCCGCAACCCGGCCTTGCCGCCGACCTCGCGGCCAAGGGCTTCCTGACCGAGCTCCCGGCTTCCGCAGGCGAGTTCCTGTCGGAAAAATATGCCGCCGGTCAGTCCTGGGTCGATCTTTCGACCTATGAGGGACCCGATGGCGAGCCCGGCCTCTACGTCTTTCCCTACAAGGCCGACCTGAAGTCGCTCGTCTGGTACGTTCCGGACAATTTCGACGATGCCGGCTATGACGTTCCGGAAACCATGGAAGAGCTGAAGGCGCTCACCGAGCAGATCGTCGCCGACGGCGGCACGCCCTGGTGCATCGGTCTCGGTTCCGGCGGCGCCACCGGCTGGCCGGCGACCGACTGGGTCGAGGACATGATGCTGCGCACCCAGCCGCCGGAAGTCTATGACCAGTGGGTCACCAACGAAATTCCGTTCAACGATCCGCGCGTCGTCAACGCGATCGACGAATTCGGCTGGTTCGCCAAGAACGACACGTTCGTTGACGGCGGCGCGGCCGCAGTCGCCTCCACCGACTTCCGCGACAGCCCGAAGGGTCTCTTCGACAGCCCGCCGAAGTGCTACATGCACAAGATGGCCTCGTTCATCCCGTCCTTCTTCCCGGAAGGCGTCGAGCTCGGTCTTGACGCGGACTTCTTCTACTTCCCGGCTTACGAGGGCGAAGACCTCGGCAGGCCCGTTCTCGGCGCCGGCACGCTGTTCGGCATCACCGAAGACAGCCCTGCGGCTCAGGCCTTTATCGAATTCCTCGAAACGCCGATCGCGCATGAAGTCTGGATGGCGCAGTCCGGCTTCTTGACGCCCTTCAAGGACGTCAATCCGGAGGCTTACGCCAACGACACGCTGCGCGGCGAAGGCGAGATTCTGACCGAAGCCACGACCTTCCGCTTTGACGGTTCCGACCTGATGCCCGGCAAGATCGGCGCAGGCGCGTTCTGGACCGGCATGATCGATTATGTCGGCGGCCAGTCGGCAGAAGAAGCGGCGACCGAGATCCAGAACTCCTGGGATACCCTCAAGTAACGGTCGTCAAACCGGTTGCGTTTTGTCATAATGCACCGGGCCGTCTTCGGCCCGGTGCGCCACTCCTCGAAAATGAGATAGCGCGGTAGCGCACTGTTCCGAAGGCACGCATGGGCAAAACCTGCGCGCCTTGCGGCTGGGTTCGGTTCGCCTCGGGCGAGCGTCGAAAAGCTGAAAAGGCAAGAACAGAACGGTCCGGCGAACTCAGTTTCATATCCGTTCTAGGGAGACAAACGGCGTGGAACAGATTTTAAAAGCCTTGTTGGCTGTGGTCATCGGCGTTGCCGCTGCAGTGGCCTATTTCTACGGCTCCAACAAGTTACTCGACCTGATTTTTCCGTCACAGACCAAAGACCCCGCAGATGGTGCGCGCAATCTGCGCGTCTCGGGGATGATACGTCCCTGGCTGTTCCTCGGTCCGGCGCTTCTGTCGCTTGGCGTTTACCTCGTCTATCCGGTCGTTGCATCCGTCTGGTATTCGCTTCACGGCGCCTCCGGCGACACCTATGTCGGGCTTGCCAATTACCGCTGGATGTTCGGGGATTCCGAATTCCGCCAGTCGATGTTCAACAACATGCTGTGGCTGATCTTCGTGCCGGCGCTGTCGACCTTCTTCGGCCTGATCATCGCCTGGCTGACGGACCGCATCTGGTGGGGCTCCTTCGCCAAGATGATGATCTTCATGCCGATGGCGATCTCCTTCGTCGGCGCCTCGGTCATCTGGAAATTCGTCTATGACTATCGCGGCGAGGGCAGCGAGCAGATCGGCATTCTGAACGCGATCGTCGTGGCCATGGGCGGCGAACCGCATGTGTGGATCGCCATGCCCTTCTGGAATAATTTCTTCCTGATGGTCATCCTTTTGTGGATCCAGACCGGCTTTGCCATGGTGCTGCTGTCGGCGGCGCTGCGCGGCATTCCGGAAGAAACCATCGAAGCCGCCGTCATCGACGGCGCCAACGGGGTGCAGATATTCTTCAAGATCATGATCCCGCAGATCTACAACACCATCGCGGTCGTCTGGACCACGATCACCATCATTGTCCTGAAGATCTTCGATATCGTTCTCGCGATGACCAACGGGCAGTGGGATACGCAAGTGCTCGCCAATCTCATGTTCGACTGGATGTTCCGCGGCGGCGGCGATTTCGGCCGTGGCGCCACGATCGCCATCGTCATCATGGTTCTGGTCATTCCGATCATGGTCTGGAACATCCGCAACGCGCGCAAAGAGATGGAGGGCCGGTAAATGTATTCGCACAAGAAATCACCGCTTGTCTGGTTCTCGCATATCACCGTCCTTGTTCTCGTGGTGCTGTGGACCATCCCGACCTTCGGGCTGCTGGTCACGTCGCTGCGCGACAAGGACCAGATCGTCGCCTCCGGCTGGTGGACCTCGCTTGCAACCTCGACGCAGAACCTGATCTACCGCACGCCGGGCGAGGCCGGGCAGACGGAAGAGGGCGGCCTCTACATCAATACCGGCAATGCTCTGGAAGACGGCGCCGGCAAGGTTTCGCGCTTCGGCACCTCCTCGCTCAGTCCAGAGGAATACGAGGTCGGCCAGACCGTCGATCTCGATGACGGCATGCAGCTGACCGTCGAGGAGAACGGGGATTATCGCCTGACCTCGCCGGAACCCTTCGGCAGGCGCGGCGAGCGGATTTTCGTTACCGCCGAGATTCCGCCACGCTTCACGCTGGAAAACTACCGCAACGTGCTGACGGCGGAAGGTATCGGCCAGTCCTTCCTGAACTCGCTGACGGTTGCCATCCCCTCGACCATCATTCCGGTGCTGGTGGCGGCCTATGCCGCCTATGCGCTCTCGTGGATGAAGTTTCCCTTCCGCAACCTGCTTCTGGCCATCGTCGTCGGCCTGCTCGTCGTGCCGCTGCAGATGTCGCTGATCCCGCTTCTGAAGATGTATAATTACATCGGGCAGACATTCGATGTTCCGGCCAAGACCTATGTCGGCATATGGCTCGCGCATATGGGCTTCGGCCTGCCGCTGGCGATCTATCTGTTGCGCAACTACATCGCCGGCCTGCCGCGGGAACTGATGGAATCGGCGCGCGTCGACGGCGCGAACGACTTCACCATCTTCAACAAGATCATTCTGCCGCTCTCCTATCCGGCGCTCGCTTCCTTCGCGATCTTCCAGTTCCTGTGGACCTGGAACGACCTTCTGGTGGCGACCGTGTTCCTCGGCAATTCCGAGCAGACGATCGTGCTGACGGCGCGGTTGAGAGAGTTGCTGGGTTCCAGGGGCGGGAACTGGGAGATCCTGACGGCATCGGCCTTCGTGTCGATCATCGTGCCCCTGATCGTGTTCTTTGCCCTGCAGCGCTATCTCGTGCGCGGCCTTCTGGCCGGTTCGGTCAAGGGCGGCTGATGGCCGCCCTCGAGCGAAAACCGTGACATCAGGATACAGAAAAGAAAGACAATGACCGAACCCAATATCAACCAAGCGGACAAGGACTGGTGGCGCGGCGCCGTCATCTATCAGATTTATCCGCGTTCCTTCCAGGATTCCGACGGCGACGGCGTCGGCGACATCCGCGGCATTGCCGACCGGCTCGATTATATCGCCGGGCTCGGCGCCGATGCCATCTGGATCTCGCCCTTCTTCACCTCGCCGATGAAGGATTTCGGCTATGACGTGTCGAACTACAAGGACATCGATCCGATGTTCGGCACGCTTTCCGATTTCGATCAGATGATCGAGAAGGCTCATGATCTTGGCCTCAAGATCATGATCGACCTCGTGCTCTCCCACACGTCAGACCAGCATCCCTGGTTCATGGAAAGCCGTGCGAACCGCGACAATCCGAAGGCCGACTGGTATGTCTGGGCGGATGCGAAGCCCGATGGCTCGCCGCCCAACAACTGGCTGTCGATCTTCGGCGGCTCGGCCTGGCAGTGGGACTCGCGCCGGCTGCAATATTACATGCACAATTTCCTGGTCTCGCAGCCGGATCTGAACTTCCACAATCCGGACGTTCAGGATGCATTGCTCGACGCGGCCCGCTTCTGGCTGGAGCGCGGCGTCGACGGTTTCCGGCTCGATACGATCAACTTCTATTTCTGCGACAAGGAATTGCGCGACAATCCGGCGCTGGCGCCCGAACTCAGGAACGACAGCACGGCGCCCGCCGTCAACCCCTACAACTACCAGGAACATCTCTACGACAAGAGCCGGCCGGAGAACCTCGAATTCCTGAAGCGCCTGCGCGCGCTGATGGAGGAGTATCCGGCGATCGCCGCTGTCGGCGAGGTGGGGGACAGTCAGCGCGGTCTCGAGATCGTCGGTGAATATACTTCCGGCGACGACAAGATGCAGATGTGCTACGCCTTCGAATTCCTGGCTCCACAACAGGTGACGCCGAAGCGCGTGATCGAGTCGATCAATGCCTTCGACGCGGCCGCTCCGGAAGGCTGGGCCTGCTGGGCGTTCTCCAACCATGATGTGGTGCGGCACCTCACGCGTTGGGGCGCGGATGTCGCCGACCAGACGGCATATGCCAAGATGCTCGGCGCCCTTTTGATGACGTTGAAAGGTTCGATCTGCCTCTACGAGGGCGAGGAACTCGGTCTGACCGAAGCCGATATCGCCTTTGAGGACCTGCAGGACCCTTATGGCATCGAGTTCTGGCCGGAGTTCAAGGGGCGCGATGGCTGCCGCACGCCGATGGCGTGGCAGGCGGGCGCGGCCAATGCCGGATTTTCGACTGCGGAGAAAACCTGGCTGCCGGTTTCGGCCGATCACGTGATGAAGGCCGTTGACGTGCAGGCCGGCAATCCTTCCTCCGTGCTTGAGCAGTATCGCCGCTTCATCGCCTTCCGCAAGGCGCACCCGGCGCTTGCCAAGGGCGTGATCCGTTTCCTTTCATCGGGCGATGACGCCGTGCTGGTGTTCACGCGTGAAGGGGCAGGCGAAACGGTTCTTTGCGTGTTCAACATGTCGGCCGAGCCGGCAAAGGTCCGGCTGCCCGAAGGCGCATGGACCGCGTTTTCAACCGGCGACCACGGTTTCTCTGCCGAGGAGGACGGGACCATGGTACAACTTCCTGCCTGGGGCGGCTATTTCGCCCGCCAGAGCGCATAGGGGAAAAGGGGCGAAAGATGACTGGTGTTACCCTCAAGAAGGTCAAGAAATCCTATGGCAATGTCGAGGTGCTTCACGGCGTCGACCTCGACATCAATCCCGGCGAGTTCGTCGTCTTTGTCGGTCCGTCGGGTTGCGGCAAGTCGACGCTTCTGCGGATGATCGCGGGCCTGGAGGAAATCTCCGGCGGCGAGATTGCGATCGACGGGCAGGTCGTCAACCAGATTCCGCCCTCCAAGCGCGGCATTGCCATGGTGTTCCAGACCTACGCGCTTTATCCGCACATGTCGGTCTATGACAACATGGCCTTTGGCATGCGGATCGCCAAGGAAAGCAAGGAAGAGATCGACCGGCGCGTCAGGGCTGCCGCGGAGATGCTGCAGATCACGCCCTATCTCGATCGCCTGCCCAAGGCGCTTTCCGGCGGCCAGCGGCAGCGCGTGGCGATCGGCCGGGCGATCTGCCGCGATCCGAAGGTGTTCCTGTTCGACGAGCCGCTGTCGAACCTCGACGCGGCGCTGCGTGTCGCGACCCGTATCGAGATCGCCAAGCTCAACAGCAAGATGTCCGAGACGACGATGATCTACGTGACCCACGACCAGGTGGAGGCGATGACGCTTGCCGACCGGATCGTGGTGCTTTCTGGCGGCTATATAGAGCAGGTCGGCCCGCCGCTGGAGCTCTACGAGCGCCCGGCGAACCTGTTCGTGGCCCAGTTCATCGGCTCGCCGGCCATGAACATCATGCCCGCCAAGATCACCCGCACGGGCGAGACCACCGAGATCGAGCTCAAGGACGGCAAGCGCCTCGAAATTCCGGTCAAGACGCCGGAAGGGGATATGGGCAAGAGCGCCAGCTTCGGCGTGCGTCCGGAAGATGTGCGCGAGGCGGAGGACGGCGAGGACTTTCTGTTCGAGGGCAAGGTCTCGATCATCGAGGCGCTGGGCGAGGTCACGCTCATCTATATCGAGGGCGAACTGATCGACGAGGACCCGATCATCGTCAAGCTGCCCGGCATCCACGAGGGCAGGCCCGGCGATACGATGCGGTTTGCCGCCGATCCGGAAAAGCGCCATCTCTTCGACGAGAAGGGCCACAGCTACCTCTACCGCTGAACCCGAAAACGAATGGCCCGACTACAGCATCGGCCCGAAAATCGGAATCGATCTTCGGAAAGCACGATGCGTAGATTCAATAGGTTAGAGCGTCCTTTGTGCATCCGAATGGATGCACGGCGCTCTAAAAAGCCCCGCCGGCATAACCGGCGGGGCTTCTTCTTTCCGACGCAGGGAGGGGAGGAGTGCGACGGTAAAGAGTGGCGGGGCAATGCGCCCCGCCGCAGGGATCAGAACTTGTAACCGACACGGGCCATGACGCGGTTGGACGTGTAGTCCTTCGCCTCAAAGCCGGAGAGCGCGCCGTCGAAGTCCTTCTTGCCGAAGTCGGTATAGCGATATTCCAGACCGGCAAAGACGTTGTTGGAAAGGGCGTAATCCAGACCGGCGCCGACAGTCCAGCCGTTGAAGGCCTGGTCCTGGTTGAGACCGTTGCCGTCAACATAACCGTTGGCGATCGCCCAGCCGCCCGTTGCGTAGAGCAGGGCGTTGTCGAACGCGTAGCCGACGCGGCCGCGGACCGAGCCTTCCCAGTCCGAACCGGCCTTCACGCTGTAAGGCAGGCCGACATTGTAGGTCTGCTCATTCCAGTTGTAGTCCAGCTCGCCTTCGACACCGACGACGATGTTGTTGTCGAACTGATAGTTGTAGCCGGCGAAACCGCCGAGCTTGCCGCCGTCAAAGTCGTCGCTGCCGACCTGGGCGCCATTGTAGTGCATGTTGGCCGTTGCCCAGTCGTAGCCGCCGGTGCCGCCGAGGTAGAAGCCCGACCAGTTGAAGGTCTGCGGGATGACCTGCGGGGCGACATAGGGTTCGGCGGGCGCCGGCGTGGCGACGACATCGGCCGCTTCGGCGGAGGCGGCCATTGCGACGATCGCGGCGGAAGCGAGAAGAATTTTCTTCATTACAGTCTCCATCTTGTCCTTCGATGAGGGAGAAATGGTTCATGTGATCAATCGTTCAATTAAATTCCCCGAAAATGCATCAGATCGGCTGTCTCTGTTGCCGGAATGCTACACTTTGTCGGTCGCGCGATTGATTCCATGCCTCCCAAACGAAAAGGGTCGGGAAATTGTTTCCCGTGGCCCCCGATTAGAGATCGGGTATGGTGATTTAGTGGCAGCAAAGCGCAGGGATTGAGGCAGCCGATCACGGATTGAATCAGCGTGTTAACGATCTCGAGAGCGTGGGCGTCAAATGGCGCCCGGATGCGTGCGAGAACACACCACGCCCCTTCGTCGCGCCAGTCAGGTGCGATGCGGTGTGGGGCCTGGTGTCAGGCATGAGGATGGCCGGGGTATCGGGCGGGGTTGGTAACTTGTGCCCGGCGCAGCAGTGATGCGCCGGGCTAGCCGGTTTTCAGCCGAAGACGACACTTGCGCCTTCGTCGGCGGTGCCGACATGGTGGCGGAAGGGGGCGAAGAGTTCACGGCCCATGCCGAATTCATTGCCGGAGAGATCAGCGGTCGCGACCTCGCGGGCGTCGAACTCATCCGCCGGAACGAGCGCCTCAAGCGTTCCGTTCTCGGCATCGAGCCGCAGCATGTCGCCGTCGCGGATCTTGGCGATCGGTCCGCCATCCTTGGCTTCGGGGGTGACGTGGATAGCAGCCGGAACCTTGCCGGAGGCGCCGGACATGCGGCCGTCGGTGACGAGCGCCACCTTGTAGCCGCGGTCCTGCAGCACACCGAGCGGCGGGGTCAGCCGGTGGAGTTCGGGCATGCCGTTCGACTTCGGCCCCTGGAAGCGCACAACGGCAATGAAGTCGCGGTTGAGCTCGCCGGCCTTGAAGGCCGTCTGCAGTTCCTGCTGATCCTGGAAGACGATGGCAGGCGCCTCGATGACGCGGCGTTCGGGCTTCACGGCGGAAATCTTGATCACGCCCTTGCCGATATTGCCCTTCAGCATCTTCAGCCCGCCATTGGGCTGGAACGGCTTGTCATGGGTGGTCAGGACCTTCGGGTCGGCGCTCGGGCCGTTGCCGATCGGCTCGCGGCTGACGGTGCCGTTTTCGCCGAGCTTGACGTCGATCGCGTAGGCCTCCATGCCCTCGCCGAAGACGGTGCGGACATCGTCGTGCAGGAAGCCGGCGTTCAGCAACTGGCGGATGAGGTAGCCCATGCCGCCCGCGGCGTGGAAATGGTTCACATCGGCAAGTCCGTTCGGATAGACGCGCGCCAGAAGCGGCACGATGTCGGAAAGGTCGGAGATATCCTGCCAGGTGAGCTGGATGCCGCCGGCCCTGGCCATGGCGATCAGGTGCATGGTGTGATTGGTCGAGCCGCCCGTGGCGTGAAGGCCGACGACGCCGTTGACGATCGAGCGTTCATCGACCATCTGGCCGACCGGCGTGAACTCGTTGCCGTTGACGGTGATGGCGAAGGCGCGCTTGACCGCCTCTTTCGTCAGCGCCTCGCGCAGCGGCGTGTTTGGATTGATGAAGGAGGCGCCCGGCATGTGCAGGCCCATCATCTCCATCAGCATCTGGTTGGAATTGGCCGTGCCGTAGAAGGTGCAGGTGCCGGGCCCGTGATAGGATTTCGATTCCGATTCCAGCAGTTCCTTGCGGCCGACCTTGCCTTCCGCATAGAGCTGGCGGATCTGCGACTTCTCGTCATTGCCCTGGCCGGTGGTCATCGGACCTGCGGGAATGAAGATCGTCGGCAGGTGGCCGAAGGTCAGCGCCGCCATGGCGAGGCCGGGCACGATCTTGTCGCAGACGCCGAGATAGACGGCGGCATCGAACATGTTGTGGGAAAGCCCGACGGCAGCCGCCATGGCGATCAGGTCGCGGGAGAAGAGCGACAGTTCCATGCCCGGCTGGCCCTGGGTGACGCCGTCGCACATGGCCGGCACCCCGCCGGCGACCTGGGCGACGCCGCCGGCCTCGCGCGCGGCCTCGCGGATGGTCTGCGGAAAGGTCTCGAACGGCTGATGCGCCGAGAGCATGTCGTTATAGGCGGTGATAATGCCGAGATTGGGCACGCTGTCGCCGGACAGCGCCTCCTTCTCGGCGGGGGAACAGACGGCAAAGCCATGGGCAAGGTTGCCGCAGGACAGAACCGAGCGGTGCACGCCCTTGGAAATGGCCTGGCTGACGCGATCGAGATAGGCTTCGCGCGTGGGTTTGGATCGCTCGACGATGCGGGCGGTGATCTCTGCAATGCGGGGATCGGCGGTCATGGGCTTTTCCTGTTTTCTAAAGAAACGCGGAAGGCGCCCGGCAGAATTGTCAGGGCGCCCAGTAGATATTCACGGGGGAGGTGGCTCTCGAAAGGACGGCGCGGATGGGCATTTCCGTTTCGTCGTCGCCGGCAAGGGCCTTTTCCAGAACATCCATCTTTTCCCGGCCTTCGATGTGCAACACCAGAAGGCCGGCATTTTCGAGGCTCGAGAAGGTGAAGGTGAGGCGGGCCTCGCCGGCGCCTTCGGCATGCATGGACATCACGCCGGCCGGCGTCTTCATGTCGAGCGCGCGGCCAAGCGTATCGCCTCCTGGGAAGAACGAGGCCGTGTGGCCATCGGTTCCCATGCCGAGCACGACGACATCGAAGGGCAGGCTTGTCGCCGAAACCTTGTTGGTAACGATCTCGGCGGCTTCCTCTGCCGTTTCGACGTTCTGGTAAAGCGGAATGAAGCGCGCCGCGGCGGCCGGGCCCAGAAGCAGGTTTTCCTTCACCAGCTTGTGGTTCGAACGGGGGCTGTCTTCCGGGACGAACCGTTCATCGACGAGGGTGATCGTGACCTTTTCCCAGTCGATCCCGGCTTGGGAGAGTGCCCTGAAGAACGCCTTCGGCGTCGAACCGCCGGAAACGGCGATGGAGGCCGCTCCCTTTTCGGCGACGGCTTCGGCCAGCTTGTCGGCGACATCGCCGGCAAGACGGGCCGCAAGCCGGGCGCCATCGTCAAATGTGTGCATGTTCTTGGTCATGATGCTCTCGGCTGGTGTTTCGTCGCCTCACATGGGCTCGTGCCAGGTGCGGCCGTCCCGTTCGATCAGCGCGATCGACTTCGAAGGGCCCCAGGTGCCGGCGGTATAGCCTTGCACCGGTTGGTTGGTCTCTTCCCAGGCCTTCAGGATCGGATCGACCCAGCGCCAGGCGACCTCGACCTCGTCCCGGCGCATGAACAGCGTCTGGTTGGCGCGGATGACATCGAGCAGCAGTCGCTCATAGGCGTCCGGGTTGCGCACGTCGAAGGCTTGCGCGAAGCTCATGTCGAGCGCCACCTGGCGCAGGCGCATGCCGCCCGGGCCCGGATCCTTGATCATCAGCCACTGTTTCACGCCCTCATCGGGCTGCAGGCGCAGCACCAACTGGTTGGACGCGATGCGCCCGGCATTCGGCCCGAAGATCGAATGCGGGATCTGTTTGAAGGTGATGACGATTTCCGAAAGCCGGCTCGCCAGTCGCTTGCCGGTGCGCAGGTAGAAGGGCACGCCCGCCCAGCGCCAGTTGTCGATCTCCGCCTTGATGGCGACGAAGGTCTCGGTGTTGGACTCGCCTTCCAGTTCTTCCAGATAGCCCTTGACCGGCCCGCCCTTGGATGCGCCGGCGCGGTACTGGCCGCGCACGGTCAGATAGCCGGCATTCTCGTCGGTAATGGGTTTGAGCGAGCGCAGCACCTTGAGCTTTTCGTCGCGCACGGCCTCGGCTTCCATGGAATGCGGCGTTTCCATCGCCACCATGCAGAGCACGTTGAGGATGTGGTTCTGCACCATGTCGCGCAGGGCGCCGGACTTGTCGTAATAACCGGCGCGGCCTTCAAGGCCGACTTCCTCGGCAACCGTGATCTGCACATGGTCGATGTGATTGGCGTTCCACAGCGGCTCGTAGAGCGCATTGGCAAAGCGCAGCGCCATCAGGTTCTGCACCGTTTCCTTGCCGAGATAGTGGTCGATGCGGAAGACCTGTTCTTCCCTGAACACCTTGCCGATCATATCGTTGAGCTTGAGCGCCGAATCGAGGTCGCGCCCGAGCGGCTTTTCCACGACGATGCGGGTTTGCTTGGTGATCAGCTTGTGGTCGCGGATGCCGTCGCAGATCGGGCCGAAAATGCTCGGCGCCACGGCCATGTAGAAGGCGCGGACCCGGTCCTTGCCGTCTTCCAGCATCTTCTTCAGCGCGTCCCAGCCCTTGTTGGTCGTCGCATCGACCGGCACATATTCGATGCGGGCCAGGAACTTCCTTACCTGCTCGTCATCATATTCGCCGCGCTTCAGGTGCTCCTTCAGCGCCTGCTGTGCGTGCTTGCGGAAATCCTCGGACGAAAGCTCCGAGCGGGACGCGCCGATGATGCGCGTCGGCTCGGTGAACTGGCCGGCAATCTGCCTGTGGTAGAGCGCGGGTAGAAGCTTGCGCTCCGTCAGGTCGCCGGTGGCGCCGAAGACGACATAGTCAAAGGGTTCAACGGGGATCATTTGACTGCTCATGGTCAGTCCTCTCAATCGTCAACAGGGTTGGTGTCGTTTTATCAAATCGATTTAAAAATGCCAGTCCCATTCCGAAAAATCGGGTTTTTGTCTTTCCGGCCTGTCGGTCGCGCCGCATCCGGCTAGAACCGGTCGCGAAGCGCGAACCATGTCAGGGCGAGAAACAGCAAGGGTTTGCGAAGCGGACCGCCGCCCGGAAAGGATGGTATATCCAAATCCCGGTAAAGTTCCAGATCAAGCGAGCGCCCCGCAATCTCGTCCGCATAGAGTTTGCCGCAATAGTTTGACAGCATCACGCCATGGCCGGAAAAACCGCCGATCGAGGTGACGCCGGGCATGATATCGTGCACCAGCGGGCGGCGCGGCATGGTGATGCCGACGGAACCGCCCCAGGCATGGGTGATCTCGACGTCCTTCAGCTGCGGATAGATCTCGGCGATCTGCCGCCTGAGATGCCTGGAAATATTCTTCGGATTGTCGGCGGAATAAACCTCGCGGCCGCCGAACAGCATCTCGCCCGTCGGCGTCTTGCGGAAATAGCGCACCACGAAACGGCTGTCGTCGACGGATTCGCCGCCGGGCAGGATCTTGCGGTCCTTCTTCACGGGGGTCGTGGCGGCGATGAAGGAGCGGATCGGCATGATTTTCGAGGCCGTCTTCGGCTCGAGATGATCCTCGATATAGCCGTTGCAGGCAATCAGCACACGCTCCGCCGTGATCGAGCCGCGGGCGGTCTCGATCACGTTCTTGCCGTCGACGTGATCGATATTCTCCGCCTTGGTCATTTCATGAAGGCGAGCGCCGGCGGCGGCGGCGGCCCCGGCGATACCAACGAGGAGTTTCAGCGGATGGATATGGCCCGTGCCGATATCGCGGATACCGCAGAAGAAGCGATCCGATCCGAGCCGCTCTGCCGTCTCGGCCTTGCTCATGAAGGAGAGATGCGGATAATCGTAGCGCTCGGCCAGCGTCTCGACATGGCGTCGGTAGGTATATTCCATGCCGCGCTTGTGGGCGACGCTGAGCTGGCCCGGCTTGAAATCGATATTGACCTTGTGCTTGCGGGCGAAGTCGAGAAGGTGAGACTTCGCTTCCTCCGCTATGCGGAAGAAAGCCTGCGACCGTTCCGCGCCGAGCTTCGTCTCGAGTTCCTCCGGCCACCAGTGCTGCCCGGTGCCAAGCTGTCCGCCGTTGCGGCCCGAGGCGCCATCGCCGAAACGGGCGGCATCGATCAGCACCACGTCGACGCCGTCCTCGGCCAGCTGGCAGGCGGCCTGCAGCCCGGTGAAGCCGCCGCCGATGACGGCCACATCCGCCGTTGTCGAACCGTCAAGCGTCGGGTAGGTCGGGCGTTCGGGAAGCGTCGCCTGGTACCATGAAATTCCCGGGGCAATCGGGCTTTGCCAAACCATGTCTCCGTCGCTCCATTCTCTCGTCAAACCCTCGCCGGCCTCCATATCATACATGCAGCAGCAGGAATTCCCTCTCCCAGGGGCTGATCACCTGCATGAAGGTCTCGAATTCGCCGCGCTTTATGCCGGCATAAAGATCGATGAACTCGCGCGACAGCACGGGACCGAGCGCCAGTTCGCCCTCCATCAGCGCCAGCGCCTCCAGAAGGCCGCGCGGCAGGTCGATGACGCCCTCATTGGCGGTATCGGCCGTCGGGGCCGACGGATCGACCAGGTTCTCGATGCCGAGATAGCCGCAGGCAAGCGACGCGGCAAGCGCCAGATAGGGATTGGCGTCCGAACTCGGCAGCCGGTTTTCCACCCGCCGCGCCGCCGGGTCGGAAACCGGAATACGGAAGGCCGTGGTGCGGTTGTCATAGCCCCAGGCGGTGTTGACCGGACAGGCCATGTCCGGCGTCAGCCGCCGGTAGGAATTCACATAGGGCGCCATCATCACCAGCGTGGACGGAACATATTTCTGCATGCCGCCGATGAAATGGAAGAACTCCGGCGAGGGCTCGCCGTTTTCGAGCGAGAACACGTTGCGGCCCGTCTCTATGTCCACGACCGACTGGTGGATATGCATGGCCGAGCCCGGCTGGCCCTGCATGGGCTTTGCCATGAAGGTGGCGAAGGTGCCGTGCTTGGTCGCCGCCTCGCGAATGGTGCGCTTGAAATAGAACACCTGGTCGGCAAGCTCCAGGGGATCGCCATGGCGCAGGTTGATCTCGAGCTGGGCGGGGCCTTCCTCGTGGATCAGCGTGTCGATTTCCAGCCCCTGAGCCTCGCAGAAATGGTAAATGTCGTCGATCAGTTCGTCAAACTCGTTGATGCCGGCGATCGAATAGGCCTGTCCGGCGACGATCGGACGGCCCGAGCGGCCGACCGGCGGGGTTAGCGGCAGGTCAGGATCGTCATTCTTGGCAACGAGGTAGAACTCGATTTCCGGCGCCACCACCGGCCGCCAGCCGCGCTTCTCGTAAAGCTCGACTACGCGCTTGAGCACGTTGCGCGGCGTATAGGGCACCTCTTCCCCGTCGGCGCCGACGACATCGCAGATCACCTGCGCGGTCGGATCGGTCTCCCAGGGCACCGCCGTCAGCGTCGAGAGGTCGGGCACCAGTTTGAGATCGCTGTCGCGCGGTTCGTAACGGAAGCTGCCGCTCTCGTCGGGATATTCGCCGGAGATCGTGTGGCGATAGAGCGCGGAGGGGAGGGCAAGCGAGGTGTTGGAGGTGAATTTCGAGGACGGCATCATCTTGCCGCGCGGCACGCCGGCAAGATCCGGCGTGATGCACTCGATGTCCTCGATGCCGCGCAGCTTCAGCCAGCGGGCTGCGGCCTTCCAGTCCTCCACGCCGCGCGGCGGCGAGGGGGCTGCGGGCTTTGCGGGTTTCTTCGCCCGCTTGACCTTGCTTGTGTGCGTTCTGCTTGCGGCTTTGATCGTCGTCTTTTTTACTGGCATTTCACTCGCCGGTTTGTCATTGCGCGTGGGCGTATCATAACCACGGCGCGCGTCTTGGCGAGGGGGCATGTTGACTTTCTCTGCGCCGATGCAACCAGGGCCGCACGGGAACAGGCGGAAAATCATGGACGAATTCGATGTGATCATTGTCGGCGCAGGCGCTGCGGGGCTGATGTGCGCCGCGCGCGCGGGAAAACGGGGACGCAGGGTTCTTCTCGTTGATCACGCGAAGAAACCGGGCGAGAAAATCCGCATTTCCGGCGGCGGCCGCTGCAACTTCACCAATATCGGCGCCGGCCCGCAAAACTTCCTGAGCGAGAATCCGCATTTCGCCAAATCGGCGCTCGCGCGCTTCACGCCGGCGGATTTCATCGCGATGGTGGACCGCCACAACATCGCCTGGCACGAGAAGACACTCGGGCAGCTCTTCTGCGACGGCTCGGCGAAGGAGATCATCGCCATGCTGCTGGCCGAATGTCGGGCCGGCAATGTCGAGATCAGGCTGGAGACGGCCGTCGCCGCTCTTGAACATTCCGGCGATCGTTTCATGCTGTCGGTTGAGGGGAAGCGGGCCGCCGCACGGGCGATGGTGATTGCCACCGGCGGCAAGTCCATCCCCAAGATGGGCGCGACGGGCTTTGCCTACGAGGTCGCCGGGCGCTTCGGCATCCGCGTCGTCGAGCCGCGGCCTGGCCTTGTGCCCTTCACGCTCGAACCGGGCCTGCAGGCGGAATTGCAGCCGCTCGCGGGTATCGGCGTTCCGGTCGAGGTCGCATGCCGAACCGGGCGGTTTTGCGAGGCCATGCTTTTTACTCATCGCGGCCTTTCCGGTCCTGCAATCCTGCAGGTTTCCTCCTACTGGTCGCCCGGCGACGCGGTGAACGTCAGGATCAGCCCGGATATCGCCCTCGCTGACATGCTCACGGCGGCAAAGCGCGAAAACGGAAGGCAGGGCGCCGCGAGCGCGCTCGCGACCTGGTTGCCGAAACGCCTCGCGCACTATTTCACCGAGCGTGCCGGCGCGGCGGGCCATCTTGCCGATCTTTCCGACAAGGCGCTCGCCCACCTTGCGGCTTCGATCCAGGACTGGCAGTTCAAGCCCGCCGGAACCGAGGGCTACCGCACGGCCGAAGTGACGCTCGGCGGCATCGATACCAAGGCGCTGTCGTCAAGGACGATGGAGGCCCGGGCGGTACCGGGCCTCTATTTCATCGGCGAATGCGTCGACGTCACCGGATGGCTGGGCGGCTACAATTTCCAGTGGGCCTGGGCCTCCGGCGTCGCTGCCGGCGATGCGCTGTGAGAAGTCCTGCCGCCGACAGAATGAGCGTGCCGACGACCTGCCCTGATTTCCTAAGGAATGCAGGCAGGGTTTCGGAGAACCGGTCATAGTAATCGTCTTCGGATAGAGGCCGATACTCCTGGGAATAGTAAAGGTTCAGCAGCCGTCTGGCTCCGGTTCTGCGTGTCATGGCTATCACTCCTGTCGGTCATTCGACGGTCTTCGTGGACCGATCGGTGATCGGGCTTTCCTGTCGGGGAGGGCGGGAGGCTTCGCGCTCTCGCCGTGCGCTCCCTGTGGACTGCCTGAAAAATACCAGCGAAAATTGTCGTTTGAAACGCTCTGGAATGCAGGTTATTTTTCACTGATGAAAAGCATACCCTGGTCCTACTATCAGCTTTTCCTCGCCGTGATCCGCCACGGCGGATTGAGCGGCGCTGCGGCGGAGCACGGCGTCAGTCCCGCCACGGCCGGCCGGCACATGCTGGATCTCGAACGCCGCCTCGGGCGCGCGCTGTTCGTGCGCAGCCAGCGCGGCTACGGTCTCACGCCCGAGGGCGAAACCCTGAACGCGTTGCTGACGGGGGCGGACGGCAGCTTTCGCAGGATTGATGACTGGCGCGGCGAGGCGGCGGCGCCGCAACTGGTCCGCCTGGCGCTTGGCACGTGGAACGCGTTTCTGATTTCCGCGCATATCGGCGAGATCTGTCGCGAGGACGACCCGTTCCGCCTGCAATTGCTTGTCGGCGAAGCGCGCGCGAGCCTCGCTCACAGGGAAAATGACATCGGCATCCGATCCTTCGAACCCGAAGAGAGCAATCTGGCGGCGCAGAGACTCGGCTGTGTCGCCTATGCGCCGTTCAGGTCCAGGAACGCGCCGCCCTTGGCGCGGGAACGCTGGATCGCCGTCACCCGGGAGGAAGCGATCTCCGACTACCTCAGATGGCCGCACCAGGCCCGGCCGGCGGCCATTGCCCTGTTGGTAAGCCGTCCGCGGACGATGCTCGACCTCGTCGAGGCAGGCGCCGGCGTTGCCGTCCTGCCCTGCTTCATCGGCGATACCAATCAGCGCCTGGTGCGGGCGGGGCCGGTCATCGAGGAACTGGAGCATCTTCAGTGGCTCGTGCTCCATGATGACGATCGGCATCGGCGCGAGGTGCGGCGCGTGGCCGACCGGCTGGCGAGGTTCATGAAGGCGCGGGCGGCGCTTTATGCGGGCAAAAGGGCGGAGACCGACGGCTGAAAGAGCAAGAGCGGAATTCGATCATCCACGTTGTTAAAATGTCACAGCCACAGCGAAAGCCGGTATTCTCCGGTTTATCCGCAATGGCAGCGTTGTCACGGGTTGAACGCGGCAAACTCGATCAATTAAAAATTATGACTTAGAAATACTTAATAAAATCGCCCTAGGTTTGGGCAATAAACGGGTCAAAGCAGGGAATTCGGAATGCTTCATAAAAGAAACGGCGTGCGCAGAAATCTTCTTTCCGTCATGGTCTCGGCTGCGGCATTATCCGCTGTGGCAGCCTCGGCGAATGCCCAGGAACTCGCCATTGAGCCATCGGCCGGTACGCTGGGCATCGGGTTGACGGGCATCTACAAGCTCAACGAGAGCTTCGGGCTCAGCGGAACTGTCGCCGGTTTCAGCTACGAGCCTTCGGGCACCTATGAGGGCGCTGATTACGAGGGCACGTTCAAGGTGCTGACGGTCGGCGCCACGCTCGACTATTACGTCAACCAGTCTGATTTCCGTATCTCGGTCGGGGCGCGCTACACGGACGACAATGCCAAGGGCACGTTCTCAATGTACAATCCCTATCTTGACGTTGTGGAAACCGCCGAGGTCAAGCTGACGCCGGAATACGACTTCCAGCCCTATTTCGGCATTGGCTACAACGCCGATCTCAATGACCGGATATCGCTGGACTTCTCATTGGGCGCCTACTACATGGGCACGCCCGATGTTCAGGAAAGCTGGTCTGGCACGGTCTACCAGCCGCTGCAGGACAGCATCGACGATTTCCGCAATGCAGCCAAGGACTACAAGTTCTACCCGGTTGCCCAGGTCGGCCTCCGCTACCGTTTCTGACTCGGACATGCTCTGAAGTCCCCGTAATGGGTGCGGATCGGCTGCGCCCTTTCCGATAGCATCAAAGCGCAGGGGATTGTTATTCCAGCAGGTCGGCGGGCGTCTCGATCCGGCGGGCCAGCGCGGCAAGGGCATTGCCGCTGATCCTGACGGAGACCGGTTCCTCCTCGGCGTTCCGGTTCCAGCGCGTCAGCATGGCCTCGATCTGTCCGGAGCCGATATCGACATCGCCCGCGAGCCGTACCCGGCCGTCCGTCGTTTTCATGACCATTTCGTCCAGATGGATATTGGTGCCGGAAACGCTGCCCCGGCCCGAAACCGAGGTGAACGCGAAGGCTTCGCGCTTCAGCGGAGAGAATGCGAAATTGTTGCTTGTCGCGGCGGATTGCAGAATGTCGCCGAGATCGAGCCAGATCAGGTTGCCCTCACGCCCGGAAAACCTGAACCGGCCGCTCACGTCGTCATTTGCGCCCGCGCTCAGCGGCAACCGCGCTTCGTAGGACATTTCCAGGTCGAAATGATTGCTTTCAAGCGGAACGCTGAACCCCATCTGCCTGAAAAGAGGGGCCGAACGCACATTCTCCGCATTCATGCGGATCGTGGCGAAGCCATCGGTGCGCACGGCGAGATGCGCATAGAGGGAGCCGTCATCCAGCAGGCTGTCGGCAATGTCGAAGCTCGTCTGCGTGCCGGTGCGGATAATGCTGGCGGCAACGTCCCGAAGCGTCAGGTCCGACAGCCTGACACTTCCTGCCGAGACGCGCAGGTCGAGTTCCGGCAGCGGCAGGTTGTCGCCATCGCTCCCTTCATCGACCGGGGCAACCGCGTCGATCCAGGCCGCGAGCGAGGATTGCGCGTCGCGCAGAGAGATGTCCTGCAGCGCCATGGTCGCGGAAATCCCGACCGGCCCTTCCGGCGAAGACGGAACGATGTCGAGAACGCCGTTGCCCTTGGCCGCGCCGATCGTCAGGTCCACCGGGGAGAAACGCAGCGAGCCGCCGCTGCGCGAGACCTTGCCGTTCAGGGACGCATTGTCGACATTGCGCAACAGGCTCGATTCAACGCCCATCCTTGCCATCATCTCTTGCAGCGCGCTTGTGGAAAGCGAGAAGGTGCCGTTCAGCAGGTAGGGGCGGCTGCTGGAGGCCGTGCCGTCGAAGCGGATATCGGCGGTCTGGCTGGTGATGGAGAGATTGATCGGCGAGGCGTTTCCGGCGATCAGGTCCGCCGCCTTGCCGGCCTCCAGCGACAACGTCGTGTCGCGCTCGGCGAGGATCGCCGATCCGGAGAGGCTGGCTCTTCCGGAAAGGGTCGGCCAGTCCAGTTCGGCATTGACTCCCTTGATGACGCGCGTTTCCCCCTTCTCGGTAAAACCGAGCGTGCTGTTAGTCACCGAGAGCGGGCCGGGGCCGGCCGAGCGTCCGGGCGTTTCGTTGCCTCCGCGCAGATCTGCGATCGTCTGTCCCAGCGCGTTTGCCGGCGGCCCGATCGCTTCGTCCGGCTGCTCGAGTATGATAACCGCTCCGTCGAGCTTCAGATCGGAGAAGGACGGCCTGCCGGAAAGGGCGCCGATAAAGCCGAAATCGGCGACGAGCCGGGCACTGTTGCCGTAGATCAGCGGTCCGGTGCCGTCCGGCCGGGCTACGGAAACGGCTGTCGCCGTAATTCTCGGTCGCGGCCAGTAGCTGATGTCGAGATCGCCGCTGATGGTTGCTGGCGCGCCGAGCCAGCCGGACAGTTCGTCTTCCAGGTTATCGGCCATGGCTTGCGGCGTGATGATGACGGGGACCAGATAATAGACCGCAACGCCGGCGAGAAGGACGATGGCGAGCAGGATACGCGCCGGGCGCCCCATGCGCCTTTCCGATCGCTTGGATTTCTTGGGATTTCTCATCGGGGCGGGTCTTCGGTTGCTGAGAACATTGTGGGGCGATAGCGGAAAATCGGAGAAGACACAATCGCCAAGGCTAAGGGCAGGCGGAAGACGGCTGCGGTCTGGCCGAATATCAGCACGGGCGGGAAGGATAGCGTGCAGCGGATGCGTACGGCAATCAAAAGATGTTTTCTGCCGATCCCGCATCCGGGGAAAGGCTCCGCCTTCGCCCGCGCGGACCGGTCCGTTTCGAGTTAATTCGCCGTCAGCCATTGCATTCTGCCGGGCAGTGGCCTATATCACCGTCATCGACCATTGCTTGCGACGTTGTCCGAGGGCCGTATGGCTCCGTCTGATTTCCTCTCAAAATCGATCTAATTCCGCGAGGTATTGCGGAAATCACGACGATTGAAAGGAAATCGTTATGAATAATGGCACCGTCAAATGGTTCAACGCCACCAAGGGCTTCGGCTTCATCCAGCCCGATGATGGCAGCACGGACGTGTTTGTGCATATCTCTGCCGTGGAGCGCGCTGGTATGCAGTCGCTGAATGACGGACAGAAACTTCGCTACGACATTGTCCGCGATAATCGCTCTGGAAAGAGCGCGGCCGACAACCTTCAGGCGGCTTGATTTTTTGCTTTCCCGGTTGACCACGGATGTACTGGCAGCCGGATCGTGCAAGACGGAAATTCTTCGTCTATTCAAGCCCGACGTAATTTGTCATCGCTGTCGCTGACCACGGATGTACTGGCAGTGACAACAGAGGAGGTCGGGTTAGTCCCGGCCTTTTTGTTTTCGCGCCGCTCCTGCGCGTCCGGTTCCGGACCTGCGCGGCGGGCGGATGCGGAGAAACGGAAACTGGAACAAGGAGGTTTTCTTGCAGGTACTGGTAAGAGATAACAATGTCGATCAGGCGCTTCGCGTCCTGAAGAAGAAAATGCAGCGCGAAGGCATCTTTCGGGAGATGCGTGCGCGTCGTTCTTACGAGAAGCCTTCGGAAAAACGCAACCGCGAGGCAGGCGAGGCCGTGCGCCGCCTGCGCAAACTGAAGCGCAAGCAGCTGCAGCGCGAAGGACTGATCCCGTCGCGCAAAAAGCGGTAAGGGCTTGAAACGGGCAGCCGCCCAGGCTGCCGGCCCGCTATTTCTCCAGATTTAAGGAGACCCGTGCATGACCGCAACCAAAGATGAATTCTTCAAGCCCGGACGGATGTCGGCCTCCGACAAGGCATCGATTACCGACCGCACGGCAAAAGCGATCATCGCGGAAGAGGCAACGCAATTGCAGTCCAAGACCGAGCGCCTCAGGCGTTTGCGGCTGGAGCGCGAGGCGGCCGAACCGGCGCCCGCAAAGAAAAAGGCAAAGCGCTCCGCCTAAGGTGTGCGCATCCTTTCATTGCCTAAACGGCCTGCCTTCCGGCGGGCCGTTTCTCGTTTGCGGCGGACAATACCGTCGAAGACACAGTGTTCATCACCCGGAGAATTGAAGACGGCCGCCGCGGTGTGCACATAACGGGACAACAGGCGCCGCAACAGGCGTGTCATCCCTTGCGGGGTTCGCCCGTAGATGAAAGGTTTGCCTACCATGAAGAAAATCGGATTTCTGTCTTTCGGGCACTGGACGCCATCGCCGCAGTCCGGCACGCGTTCGGCGGAAGACGCGCTGCTCCAGTCGATCGATCTGGCCGTGGCCGCCGAGGAACTCGGCGCCGATGGCGCCTATTTCCGCGTCCATCATTTCGCCCGCCAGCTTGCCTCGCCCTTTCCGCTGCTCGCCGCGATCGGCGCGAAGACCAGTCAGATCGAAATCGGCACGGGCGTGATCGACATGCGCTACGAGAACCCGGCCTATATGGTCGAAGACGCCGGCGCCGCCGATCTGATTGCCGGCGGACGCCTGCAACTCGGCATCTCGCGTGGCTCTCCCGAGCAGGTGATCGACGGCTGGCGGCATTTCGGCCATATCCCGCAAGAGGGCGAGGATGATGCGGCGATGGCGCGCCGTCACACCGAGCTTTTCCTGGACCGTCTCGAAGGGAAGGGTTTTGCCGAACCCAATCCGCGTCCGATGTTTCCCAATCCGCCCGGCCTGTTGCGCATCGAGCCGCATTCCGAAGGCCTGCGCAGGCGCATCTGGTGGGGGTCGGCCACCAATGCGACGGCCGAGTGGGCGGCGCGGCTTGGCATGAACCTGCAAAGTTCGACGCTGAAGTTCGACGAGACGGGTGAGCCGTTGCACAGGCAGCAGGCCGACCAGATTCGCGCCTTCCGCGCTGCCTGGAAGGAGGCCGGCCACGACTGGAGCCCGCGCGTTTCCGTCAGCCGTTCGATCTTCGCGCTTGTCAGCGACATGGACCGCGCCTATTTCGGCCGCGGCGGCAACGAGCAGGACACGATCGGCTATCTTGACGAGAAGACGCGCGCCGTCTTTGGCCGCTCCTATGCGGCCGAACCCGACCGGTTGATCGAACAGCTCAAGGGCGACGAGGCGATCGCCGAGGCCGACACGCTGCTTCTGACGGTGCCGAACCAGCTGGGCGTCGCCTATAACGCCCATGTGATCGAGGCAATCCTGAAACATGTCGCGCCGGGTCTCGGCTGGCGTTGACGGCAAGGCCTGATCCCGTCGCCTGTCGAGGCGCGCCGCGTTCGAAAGCGCGGCGCGCCTTTTTTGGTGTGAAGACACAAAATGCCGTTTGCGAACTTATCAGTGCTTGCTGAAAAGCGTGTTCGAATCTACGCTCTTGTAAACAAAGGTAAAATGACACGAGAATTTTGCCTGTTTCCGGGTGGGGGCTCGGGGAGGACGCGGCATGCGTCACTTCGTGCATTGCGGAAAAAAGGGGTCATGAGTTGCAGTTCTTCGATTCGCTGTTCAATTACATCAATGATTTGACATGGGGCTGGGCGCTCGTGCCATTCCTCGTCGTGCTCGGCGTGTTTTTCACCATCGCCAGCGGCTTCGTGCAGTTCCGTTTCTTCAAGCGCATGTTCGGCGTCCTCTGGGGCGATGAGGACGGCGATCCGAGCAAGATCAGCGCCCGCGAGGCGCTTTTTGTTTCCGTCGGTGGGCGCGTCGGCGGCGGAAACATTGCCGGCGTCGCAGTGGCGATCACGGCCGGCGGTCCGGGCGCGGTGTTCTGGATGTGGGCCATCGCGCTCGTCGGCATGTGTTCCGGCCTGGTCGAGGCGACGCTGGCGCAGGCATTCAAGCGGACAACCGCGGAAGGGGACTATCGTGGCGGCCCGGCGCGCGCCATCATTCACGGGCTGGGCGAAAACTACCGCTGGCTGGCGATCATCTATGCCATCTGCCTGATCGCCTCCTTCGCCATCGGCTTCAATGCCTTTCAGGGAAACACCGTTGCCGGCGCCGCTGCCGACAGTATGGGGGTTCCGCGTTATGCGACGGGCATCCTGCTGGCCGCCGCCACCGGCTTCATCGTCTATGGCGGCATCCACCGCATCGCCAAGGCCTCCGACATCATCATCCCGATCATGGCCTTTGGCTATATCGCCATGGCCGTTGTGATCATCCTGATGAACATCACCGCGCTTCCGGGCGTGATCTGGGATATCGTCGCCAACGCCGTCGGCTTGCGCGAAGCGGTCGCCGGCGGCGTCGGCGCGGCGGTCGCCAACGGCCTGAGGCGCGGCCTGTTCTCCAACGAGGCCGGGCTCGGTTCCGCGCCGAACGTCGCCGCCACCGCCTATGTGCGCCATCCGGTCAGCCAGGGCATCACCCAGAGCTTTTCCGTGTTCATCGACACGATGATCATCTGCTCGTGCACGGCTTTCGTCATCCTGCTCGGCGATGTCTACCAGCCGGGCCAGGCGGATGTGGACGGCGTCATCCTCACCCAGCAGAGCATGGTCGACCATGTCGGCAACTGGGCGCAGTATTACCTGACGGTCGCCATTTTCCTGTTTTCCTTCTCATCGATCATCTACAACTACTATCTCGGCGAGAATGCACTGGCCTTCATGACGGAAAAGCCGAGCGCGGTGCATGTCCTCAGGATCGTGATCGTCGCGATCGTGTTTGTCGGCGCGGTCGCCCCCGGCGCTACGGCGGTTTTCAACTTCTCCGATCCGATGATGGGCATTCTGGCAGTGGTCAACCTGCTGGCGATGATGATGCTGTTCCCGATCGCGCTCAGGCTGATCAACGATTTCCGCGCGCAACTCGCCGCCGGGATCAGGCGTCCGATCTTCGACCCGAAGAAGTTCCCGGATCTCGACACCGACGAAACGGCCTGGCCGGACGCGAAATAACAACGGGCAAAGCCCGATCTTCAGAACGCGGCGGCGCAATGCCGCCGCGTTTGTTTTCAATGAGGCGGAGGAAGCTTCTCATGATGACACTGCCCTTTTTCATTTGCGCCGGCGCGCTTTTCAGCGCCTGGCGCGGGCACCGCGGCATTGCTGCGCTCTTGACGGTGATTGCGGTTCTGGTGCTCTTCGTCCTTTTCAGATTGCACGCGACAGACGTGCTCGACATCGACCTTTGAGGTGATCCATGCCTGTCCGTATTGCCCATCTTCTGAATGTGCTGGCGCTTCTCGCCATTTCCTTCGTTCTTCTGTTCGCCTTTTATGATCAGTTCGCAAACGGCGACCTGCCTTGCCCGTTGTGCCTGCTGCAGCGCGCCGGTTTCGTCATCGTCGGCACGGGTCTGGCACTCAATGTGTTGTTGGGCGTCGATGCCCGCCACTACGGGCTGATGCTTCTGGGGGCGGCTGCCGGCGGCGCGGCGGCGCTGCGGCAGGTGGCGCTGCATGTCGTGCCGGGAACGGGCGGCTATGGCGCGCCCTTTCTTGGCATGCATTTTTATAGCTGGGCCTTCGTGCTGTTTGCCGTCGTCGTCCTCGGCACGGGCGTCATGCTGGTGCTCGGCCCGTCTCGGGCTTCCGAGCGGGTGCAGCGCGGCGGGCTCGGCCTTCTCGCCGTCGCCCTGTTCGCGGTGATGACGCTGGGCAATGGCGTTTCCACGCTTGCCGAATGCGGCGTCGGGCTCTGCCCGGACAATCCGACAAGCTACGAGGCGCTGGATTCGCTCCTCGGCCGCTGAGCGGCATTGCGGGAAACGGCCGGTCCTGCCTCGTACCAGCCCTTCGTCCGGTTGACGATGGCGACGACGGAGAGCATGACCGGCACCTCGATCAGGACGCCGACGACCGTTGCCAGCGCCGCCCCCGAATTGAAGCCGAAAAGACTGATCGCGGCGGCGACGGCAAGCTCGAAGAAGTTCGACGCGCCGATAAGCGCCGAGGGGCCAGCCACGCAATGTTCCTCACCGGATGCGCGGTTGAGGAAATAGGCAAGGCCCGAGTTGAAATAGACCTGGATCAGGATCGGGACCGCCAGAAGCGCGATGATCATCGGCTGGGCCAGGATCTGTTCGCCCTGGAAGGAGAACAGCAGAACCAGCGTCGCCAGCAACGCCACCAGCGAGGCGGGCTGGATCTTCGCCAGCAGGGCATCGAGCCTTGCCGTCGAGCCGTCCTTGATCAGGCTCTTGCGGATGATCTGCGAGATGATCACCGGAATGACGATGTAGAGCGCCACCGACAGCACCAGCGTCGACCACGGCACGGTGATGGCCGAAAGCCCGAGCAGCAGCGCGACGATCGGGGCGAAGGCGACGATCATGATCGCGTCGTTGAGCGCCACCTGAGAAAGCGTAAAATGCGGCTCGCCCTTCGTCAGGTTCGACCAGACGAATACCATGGCGGTGCAGGGGGCTGCGGCCAGAATGATCAGCCCGGCGATATAGCTGTCGATCTGGTCTGCCGGCAGTAGCGGCCGGAACAGCCAGCCGATGAACAGCCAGCCGAGCAGGGCCATGGAAAACGGCTTCACCGCCCAGTTGACGAAGAGCGTGACCGAGATGCCGCGCCAGTGGCGACCAACCTCCGCAAGCGCCGAGAAGTCGATCTTCAGCAGCATCGGGATGATCATCAGCCAGATGAGCACGGCAACGGGCAGGTTGACGCGGGCGATTTCGAGCGCGCCGATCGCCACGAAGACGGAGGGGAAGAAATGGCCGAGCGCGATGCCGACGACGATGCAAAGCGCGACCCAGAGGGTCAGGTAACGTTCGAATGTGGACATGTCAGTCGGCCTTCCGGGCTTTCTCGGTGGCGCCTTCCATAGCGCCGATTTCCTTCAGCTTGCCGCCTGGGTCTTCCGGTCCGCCCCCATCCTTGTAGAGGTTGATGAAGGCCATGATCCGGCTTTTGAGATAGGTCGCGGTCTGGGCAAAGGCCCGCAGCTTCTCCTCGTGCGTACCCTCGACATGGCTCGGATCCTCGACGCCCCAATGGGCGCGCCGGCCGGGGCCGCGCATGATCGGGCATGCCTCGCCAGCCGCGCTGTCGCAGACGGTGATGATGAAATCGATTTCCGGCGCGCCGGCTTCGGTGAACTCGTCCCAGCTCTTCGAGCGGAACCCCTCGGAACGGTAGCCCATGGCCTTGAGCGTTTCCAGCGCCAGCGGGTTTGGCGCGTCCTTCGGATGGCTTCCGGCGGAAAAGGCGCGGAACCGGCCATTGCCTTCGCCGTTGAGGATCGATTCGGCCAGAATGGACCGGGCGGAATTGCCGGTGCACAGAAAAAGCACGTTCAGGGTCTTCTCGGTCATGGCATCACGTCTCCGTGGGGTGTGTTTCGCAGCAGGGCGCAAGATCCTCGATCAGCGGCGTGCAGAGATCCGGATTGCCGCCGCAGCAATCGCGCAGCAGAAAAAGCATGGCCGCGCGCAGCCGTTCGAGGTTGGCGCGGTAGATGATGGACCGTCCCTGTCTCAGCCCCGTGACAATGCCTGCCTGGGTCAGCGTGTTGAGATGGGCCGACATGGTGTTCTGCGGTATCTCCAGCCGGCGCGCGAGCTCGCCTGCGGCAATGCCCACCGGCTCTGCTTCAACGAGCAGGCGGAAGGCCTGTAGCCTGGTCGGCTGGGCGAGGGCGGCAAGCACCGCGATTGTTTCTGTGTTATCCATATATCCAGAATAATGGATATATTATGAAAGTCAATGATCTTCGACCGTTCGGATTTTAGGCGGGGTTGCCAGGCCGGGAGGATGAACATTATGGTCTGCCGGGACAAGGCGCTCGTCATGCGCTCAGTCGGGAGAAGCCTTTTGAAACAATGTCTGATGCTGGACGTGGATGGCGTCCTCGTTCACCCGCAGAACGGCAGGTCGTGGGCCGAAGACATGAAGCGGGATCTCGGCATCGATCCCGATCGGCTCGCGACCGATTTCTTCAATGCCCATTGGCCGGATGTCATTCTTGGCCGGAAACCGCTGCAGGATGCACTGGAGACCTGTCTTCCGGCACTGTCCGATGAGGTCTCGGCCGAAACCTTCATGACCTACTGGTTCGAGCGGGATTCGGCGGTGGACGTCGCGGTTCTGGAGGATCTGCGGGCACTGAAGCAAAACGGCCTGAAAGTCTATCTTGCGACCAATCAGGAGCACCAGCGCGCCCGCTATCTGATGGATGCGATGGGTTTCGCCGCCCATGTGGACGGCATCGTCTATTCAGCGGCGCTCGGCGTCAAAAAACCGTCTGCCGCTTTCTTCGCGCAGGCAGAGGCAAGAACGGGTTTCAGCGCGCATGAAATCGTGTTCGTTGATGATGCGAAAGCCAATGTCGACGCGGCGCGTGTTCGAGGCTGGACGGCCTGCCACTGGAGCGGCGCTGACCGGCTGATCGATCTCGTCGCCTGAGGGGCAAACCTCAAAGGCTCGTACGCGACCTGAGCGCAGCCACCAGCGTGCCCTCGTCCAGATAATCGAGTTCGCCGCCGACCGGCACGCCGTGGGCAAGCCGGGTTACCTTGATATCCATGCCTTCGAGTTGGTCGGTGATGTAGTGGGCGGTTGCCTGGCCTTCGACGGTGGCGTTGACGGCGATGATCAGTTCCTTGACCTCGCCCGCCTTCACCCGGTCAACGAGGGCTGCAATCGTCAGGTCGTCCGGCCCGATGCCGTCGAGCGGCGAAAGCGTGCCGCCGAGCACGTGATAGGCGGCATTCAGCGCCGCCGCGCGTTCCAGCGCCCAGAGATCGCCGACGTCTTCCACGACGATGACCAGGCTCTGGTCGCGCGTCGGATCGGTGCAGATGGTGCAGGGATCGGCGGTATCGACATTGCCGCAGGTCGAGCAGATCTTCACCTTGTCATAGGCATCCTGCATCGCGCCCGACAGCGGGCCCATTAACTGGTCGCGCTTCTTGATCAGATGCAACGCCGCGCGCCGCGCCGAACGCGGCCCAAGCCCCGGCACCTTCGCCAGAAGCTGGATCAGTTTCTCGATTTCGGGACCGGTGACTCGTTTTGCCATAAGGGCGCTTTAGCTGATTGCAGCGGTCAATGGAAACATTATCCGGCGCGGGAGCAAGCCCTGCTCGCAACTTCCACATTGTTTGGTGGTTCTCGCCGTGCCTAGGGCCTCACCCACGCAAACTCTGAGGGCAAGGCTAAGATCGGGAGTAACTTGCAGGCGCTGCTCCCTCGCCCGGCGCGTTCGCGCCACCCTCTCCCCACGGGGAGAGGGGGAGATTGTGGCACTTCTGAATACCCAACGAGCACTGTTATTAAACGCGAAGCGCCGCACCTTCTCCCCTGAGGGGAGAAGGTGGCCGAAGGCCGGATGAGGGAGGGCTCACGCAGACCGCAAAGACCCAAGCCGTTTCCGTCCTATCGCGTCGCAATCGCCGCAGCCGCGCCGCCGATCATGCCGGCGGAGATGCGGTTGGCGATCTTCATGGCGCGCGGGCTTTTCAGGAAACGCCGCGCCTTGGCGGCCATGAACACCCAGGAGAGATCGACAATTGCGAGCACGATCAGGAGCGTTGCCGTCAACTCGACCCAGCCGAGAAGCGTGACGCTGCCGAGATCGATGATGGTCGGCAGCAGCGCCACGTAGAACATCATGATCTTCGGATTGCCGAGCGTGACGCTCATGCCGGTCAAAAACATCTTCCAGCCGGATGAAGCGCTCGGCAGTTCCTCGCCGTCCGCCGCCGGATCGGCGGTCCACATCTTCCATGCCAGCCAGGCGAGATAGGCGACGCCCGCCCATTTGATGGCGATGAAGACTTCGTGGAAGGCAGACGCCACGGCGACCAGTCCGAAGACGGCCAGCGTCAGCCACAGCGCCTCGCCCAGCCACATCGCCGCCATGAAAGGCAGCACGTCGCGGTGTCCGCGCGACAGCACGCGGGCGACAAGGGCTGCCACGCTCGGCCCCGGGGAGCCGGCGGCAACAAAAAGCGTGATGGCGAAAAGGGCGAGCGCGCCGATGGTCATGGTCGAGATCCTAGAAAGGCAGCTTCATGCCGGGCGGGATCGGCAGGCCGGCGGTCAGTTCCTTGGTCATTTCCTCGGCCTTCTGCTCTGCTCGGTCCTTCGCGTCGCGATGGGCGGCGACGATCAGGTCCTCGAGCATTTCGGCGTCGTCTTCGGAGAGCAGCGTCGGATCGATCTTGATGGAGATCATCTCGCCCTTGCCGGTCATCTTCACATTGACCATGCCGCCGCCGGAAACGCCATCGACTTCCACGGCTGCAATGTCCTCCTGCAACTGCTCCATCTTGGCCTGCATTTCCTTCATCTTGCCCATCATGCCCATCAGGTCGCGCATGGAATTCTCCTCATTTTCTGTTCAAATTCAAAAGGTTGTGTGTCAATCGTCGAGATCGTCTTCGGGAAGGACGTCGCCATCCTCGTTGACGGCGGCGTCGGGCAGGCCGTCGGCGCCGCCTTCCGCAGTCTCCGTCTCTTCCGCCCGCACGCGCACATCGGTGATCCTGGCGCCGGGAAAGAATTTCAGGATCGAGGCCACTTCCGGATCCTCGCGGGCGTCGCGGAACAGCTTGTCCCGTGCCGCCGTTTCCGCCTCGACCAGCGTTGCCTCGCCCTTCTCGCGGCTGAGGCTGACGAACCAGCTTTCGCCGGTCCATTCGCGCAGCTTCGTGCCGAGTTCATTCAGAAAGGTCTGCGACGCGCCGTCTTCCAGATTGACCTCGAGCCGTCCGGGCTCAAGGCGCACGAGGCGGACGAAATTGCGGATCTGCGCGCGGATCAGCGGCGCGCGGTGTTTCGAGCAAAGGTCGGTAATGTCCTGCAGCGATTTGATGGCGGACGTCTTCGGCGGTTCCGGCGCGCTGGCCGCTGCCGGCTCGGGCGTCGGCTGCGGCTCCTCCTCCACCGATGCGGCCTCGCCGGGCTCCGGCTGCGGCGTCTCGGAGGTCTGCGGCCGCAGCATGGTGACCGTCGCGGACGGCCGTGAAGCCTGTTCGCCTGTCGCGGAGGCAGAGACCGCCCGGGCGCTCGTTCCTCCGCCGTTCCCTCCGTTCTGGGGCGTCGGCGCGGACGGGCGCGGCGGCGGGGTTTGCGCCTCGCCGCTCTCGAGCGCCAGCAGCCGGCGCGCGGCATCCTCGGGAGAGGGCAGGTGGGCAGCATGCGTCAGGCGGATCAGCACCATCTCGGCCGCGCCATAGGGGCGGGCAGCGTTCTCCGTCTCGGGAATACCCTTCAGGAGCATCTGCCAGATGCGCGACAGGGCGGAAACGGCAACGCTTTCGGCGAATTCGCGACCCTTGGTCCGTTCGATCTCGCTCAGCGAAACGTCATCAGCGCCTTCCGGCACATATTTGAGCCGCGTCACCAGATGGGTGAAATCGGCCAGATCATTGAGGACGACCACCGGATTGGCGCCCGATTCGTACTGCGCCAGAAATTCTTCGAGCGCTGCCTTCACGTCGCCGCGCACCACATGGCCGAAAAGGTCAACGATACGGGCGCGGTCGGCAAGGCCGAGCATGCCGCGCACGGCGGATGCCTCCACGTGGCCATTGCCGTGGGAGATCGCCTGGTCGAGCAGCGACATGCCGTCACGGGCAGAGCCTTCGGCCGCGCGCGCGATCATCGACAGCGCCTCATCCTCGATCGTCACGCCTTCCTTGGCGGCAATCGTGGAATAGAGCCGCACCAGGTCGGCAGCGGGAATGCGGCGCAGGTCGAAGCGCTGGCAGCGCGACAGCACCGTGATCGGAACCTTCCGAATTTCGGTGGTGGCGAAGATGAATTTCACATGCTCCGGCGGCTCTTCCAGCGTCTTCAGCAACCCGTTGAAGGCCTGGGTGGAGAGCATGTGCACTTCGTCGATGATGTAGACCTTGTAGCGCGCCGTCGAGGGCCGGTAGCGCACCTGGTCGATGATCTCGCGGATATCATCAATGCCGGTATGGGAGGCGGCGTCCATCTCGATCACGTCGACATGGCGGCCGTCCATGATCGCCTGGCAGTGCTCGCCGAGTTCCTTCAGGTCGATCGTCGGCTTGTCGACCGTATCGGTCTTGTAGTTGAGGCCGCGCGCCAGAATGCGCGCCGTCGTGGTCTTGCCCACGCCGCGCACGCCGGTCAGCATGTAAGCCTGCGCGATCCGTCCGGTCTCGAACGCATTGGTCAGCGTGCGCACCATCGGCTCCTGGCCGACCATCAGGTCGGAGAAGTCCTTCGGGCGATATTTGCGCGCCAGAACGCGGTAGCCGCTGCCGTCGGAAGCGGGTTTGTTCGGTTCAATGTCGGATGCGTCGTCGGCCATTGCCACTCATATCGGTTGTTGTCCGGCCGGCTTCAACGGCCGGCAGGCGGCAAGCATAGTCGAGACCCGGCGCGGGAGTCACGAAAGCCGCGGCAGTTTGGCAGAGCCGAAAGGAAAATGCACAGGAATTTTGGATGCCGGCGGCAGGTTCGCCTCAAGGAGCGGGCTCCTGGCAGACATCGACCCACTCGGCGCCGGTAATCTCGGCGATCCGCTCAGGCGCGATGCGCACGGCGGCGTTGCGGGCGCCGGCAGCGGGATAGACCACATCGAAGGCCTTGAGGCTGACATCGCAGTAAACGGCGATCGGCTCTGCCAGGCCGAAGGGGCAGACGCCGCCGACGGGGTGACCGGTAATCGCCTCGACCTCTTCAAACGGCAACATGCGCACCTTGCCGCCGAAGGCCACCTTGGCCTTCCTGTTGTCAATGCGGGCATCGCCGCGGGCAACCAGCAGGAAGCGTTCGTCCTTGACCGAAAAGGAAAGCGTCTTGGCAATCTGCGCGGGGGCAACCGCGTGGGCGGTTGCAGCCTCTTCCACCGTGGCGCTGCTTTCTTCCGTCTCGATGATCGCAATATCGGGGGCAGCTTCGCTCAGATGAGCGCGAACGCTGTCGATGCTCATGGGGACGTCTCCATCGGGCAAAGGAGAGGGTGGGAGACCGGCACGATGACCCGCGCGCAACTCGTTGGGGCTGCTTCCTTCCGGACCTGACCCGGTTGGCGAGTGGCACGTCCACCACCAGCCTCCCGGCCGCACATATCGTCAATTTGCAGTTTGAATGCAAGCAGCGCGCGGAAAAAACTTTGCCGAAGCCTTGCTTGCCCCGCGCTGTTTTGCGGTTGTTGCCTTGCGTCCGTTTGATAGACATGTCTGGATAGGGCGAAATTGAGAACCGGAACCGGTCCGGGGCAGGAATGAACAGGGACGACATGCAGGAATTCACGCTCGATGAACGTTTGCGGCGGGACAGCGCGCTGATTACCGCGCTGGGGCTCTCCGAACTGCGGCTGATGCGGGACGGGCGCTGGCCCTGGCTCCTGCTGGTGCCGCAGCGCCCTGATGTCAGCGAAATGTTCGAGCTGGCACCGCTTGACCAGACCATGCTGACCTTCGAGATCAACGAGGTGGCCAGGGCGCTGAAGGAGGCAACCGGCGCCGACAAGATCAACATTGCCGCCATCGGCAATATGGTGCGCCAGCTCCACGTCCATGTCGTCGCCAGGTTCGAGGGCGATGCGAACTGGCCCGGCCCGATCTGGGGCCATGGCACGGCTGAGCCTCTGGATGAGGACGAGATGACGGCATTGGCCCACAGGATCACGGAGGCGATGGCCCGGTCATGAGGTCGATTTTCGAAAAGGCGGGTCCGCATGACGATCCGAGCGCGCTGACGGCCTTCGCCGGTTGCCGGATCATCCGCGATTCCGAGCATCGGGCCGATGACAGCCTCATCACCGCGGCCCGCACGCCGGGCGCCCGCTTCATCGCCTTTGCCGGCGGCAGGCCGATCGTCAAGCACGAGCGCCACGTGCTCGATCCCTATTTCGCCCGCTACGAGATCCTCGACCTCTCGCCGGACCGGGAAAGCGCCGTTCTTCTCGGCCATGACCTCAATGGCGTGCCGCTGCTGTCGATCGAAGTCGGGCTGGATCCGGAAGCCTTGCCGGCGCACCTGAAGGCGAGCAGTGTAAGGGCGATCTATTCCGAAGGGCTTTTCGACGAGGAGACGCAAGGTGCAGTCGCGCTGGCCTCCAGCCTCAATGTCTGGGCCCGCAACCATCGCTTCTGCGGGCGCTGCGGCGCCAAGGCGGAAGGGGCCGCCGGCGGCTTCCGCCGTCAGTGCACGGCCTGCGGCCATATGATGTTTCCCCGCACCGATCCGGTGGTGATCATGCTGATCGTCGACGAGGAGGGCGACCGTGTGCTTCTCGGGCGCAATCCGAATTTTCCGCAAGGCCGCTATTCGTGTCTTGCCGGATTTCTCGAACCGGGCGAGACCGTCGAGGATGCCGTCCGCCGCGAGACGCTGGAGGAATCGGCCATCCGCGTCGGGGCCGTGCGCTACCACGCGTCCCAGCCCTGGCCGATGCCCTATTCGCTGATGCTCGCCTGCTATGCGAAGGCCGAGAGCTTCGAGATCCGCCGCGATGACGCGGAACTCGAGGACTGCCGATGGTTTTGCCGCGAGGAACTCGAAGCGATCGTCGAAGGCCGGCACGAAGGCGGCATCAACGCGCCGCCGGAAGGCGCAATCGCCTTCCGGTTGATGCGTGATTTCCTCGACTGGGTCTGACCGGTGGCCGGTTCGCGCTCGGAACGGCTGCTGGCGTTGCTGCAGGCATTGCGCTCCAGGCGCTACCCGGTAACAGGCGATGAACTGGCGCGCGAACTCGGCGTCAGCCTCCGGACGCTTTACCGCGATATCGCCAGCCTGAGGGCGCAGGGCGCGGCGATCGAGGGCGAGGCGGGCGTCGGCTATGTGCTGCGGCCCGGCTTTTTGCTGCCGCCGATGATGTTCTCGCAGGAGGAGATCGAGGCGCTGGTGCTCGGCAGCCGCTGGGTGGAAAAGGTCAGCGATCCGAAACTGTCTTCTGCCGCCAGCCAGGCGCTCGCAAAGATCGCAGCCGTTCTTCCGCAGTCGCTTTCCGAGACGATCGACGAGACGGCGCTGATTGTCGGCCCGCGCGCCGTGGCCGCGGAAACGGCCGATATCGCCGTGCTCAGAAGCGCGATTCGCGCCGAGAAGGTGCTGGAGATCGACTACCGTGATGAGCGGGATCAGGTGACCACGCGCGTCATCTGGCCGATCGGCCTCGCCTATTTCGAACGTGTGCGCATCGTCGTCGCCTGGTGCGAGATGCGTCAGGACTTCCGCCATTTCCGCACCGACCGGATCGCGGCTCTGAACGAGACCGGGCGGCGCTATCCGCGGCGACGGACCGTGCTTCTTTCCGAATGGCGCAGGCAGTTGCCGGGCGCATGATGCTGACGGAAACTGTCAGCGTCGACGCTTAGGGTCTCTCTTGTCGAAACACGAAACGGAGACCATCATGTCGGCCATCAATCTTGTCGTGCTTTATGTCGAAGACACTGGAAAAAGCGGCGCCTTCTACGAACGCCTTCTCGGGCAAAAGGCGAATGCGCTTTCGCCGGGCTTTACGGCCTTTCACATGCCGAACGGCCTGATGCTCGGGCTGTGGCGCAAATCCACGGCCAAGCCCGAGGCGGAGGGCGGCCCGGGGATGATGGAAGTCGGGATCATGACGTCGGAGCCCGGCGGCGTCGCGGCCTTCTTCGAGCGCGCGAAAGCCGAGGGCCACACGATCCTGCAGCAGCTGGTCACCGCCGATTTCGGCCCGACCTTCGTGATCGCCGATCCCGACGGCCATCGCATCCGCGTGTGCGAGCCGGATAGCTGACCGGAGAAGATGCAGGGCGGCGCTCCGGCGTCGCCCTTTGTGGTCTATTCGTCCCCAAGCGCCTGGAGATGCCGGCGCATGGGGTGGCCTTCATAGACGCCCAGAATGCGGACCTTCTCGGAGAAGAATTCCAGTTCCTCCAGCGCGCGCGCCACGGCCGGATCGTCGGGATGCCCCTCGATATCGGCGTAGAACTGCGTGGCGATGAACTTGCCGCCGATCTGATAGCTCTCCAGCTTGGTCATATTGATGCCATTGGTGGCGAAACCGCCCATGGCCTTGTAGAGGGCGGCCGGAATATTGCGGACATTGAAGACGAAGGTGGTGACGATCGTCCTGTCCGGCCCGTTGCGCTTCGCTCGGGTTTCCTTGTCGGAGAGGATGACGAAGCGGGTGATGTTGCTGTCGGAATCCTCGACATTCTCGGCGAGGATGTCGAGGCCGTAGAGCGAGGCGGCAAGGCGCGGCGCGAGCGCCGCCATCGTGCGGTCGCCCTTCTCCTTTACCAGCATTGCCGCGCCTGCCGTGTCGCCGGCGATCACCGGGTTCCAGGTGTTGCGGCGGATGATCTTGCGGCACTGGCCGAGCGCGTGGATATGGCTGTGGACGGTCTTTATCTCGTCCAGAGAAACACCCGGCAAAGCCATCAGCTGAAAGCGGATCGGCATGAAGTATTCGCCGACGATCGACAGCCTGGAATCGGGCAACTGGTAATGAATATCGGCGACGCGACCGGCAAGCGTGTTCTCGATGGGGATCATCGCCAGGTCGGCATCGCCGTTTTCGACCGCGAGAAAGGCGTCCTCGAAGGTCTTGCAGGGCAGCGGCTCCATATCGGGATACATGTCGCGGCAGGCCATGTCGGAATTGGCGCCGAACTCGCCCTGGAACGAGATGCGGTTGGTCTTCATGATCATGATGCGCCTCCCTTGCCTTCGAGGATCCTGCGCGCCTTTTCGAGGTCTTCGGGCGTGTCGACGCCGAGCGGCACGGTCTTCACGATCTCGACATCGATGCGCATGCCGTGTTCGAGCGCGCGGAGCTGTTCGAGCTTTTCGCGTTCTTCCAGGAAGGAGCGCGGCAGCGAGACGAACCGTTCGAGGGCCGAGCGGCGATAGGTATAGAGCCCGATATGGTGATAGAGCGGGCCTTCGCCCCAGGGGGCGGTGGCGCGGGTGAAATAAAGGGCGCGCAGCCGGTAGGCGCCGATCGGCGCGCCGACGACCTTGACCACCTGCGGGGCAGTTTTTTCGTAGTCATCGGTGATTTCCACCGCAAGCGTTGCGATATCGACATCGGGGTTCTCAAGCGGCCGGAGCGAAGCCTGGATGGTTGCCGGGTTCAGCGTCGGCAGGTCGCCCTGGACGTTGATGACGGTCTTTGCCCTCTTGTCCGGATCGACCTTCTTCAGCGCTTCGAAAATCCGGTCGGAACCCGACTGGTGCTGGCGGCCGGTCATGACCACCTCGTAGCCGGCCTGCTCCACCGCTTCGTAAACGCCCGGGTCGTCAACGGCGATGACAACGCGTCCCATGCCCGATTCGCGGGCGCGGTCGGCGACATGGATGATCATCGGCTTGCCGTCGATTTCGGCCAGCGGCTTGCCGGGCAGGCGGGTTGAGGCCATGCGAGCCGGGATAAGGACGATCGTTTCGTCGGTTTTGTTCATCGCCACTTGCAAGCTCTTCGTTTATTTGCCACTCACAAACCGGAGGAGCGGGATTCACGTGCCGATGCAGCGTTGCATCGCGGCACCAAAAGACATAGGTTCTTCCAGATTGCAAGGTGATCCGGTAGAGAGGCCGGGTGAAGGGGAGCTGCAACGCAATGAAATTCAATCTCAATATGGTCCTGGCGGCCCTGTTGGGGACGATCTTCGTCCTGATGACGGTGTCTTTCGTGTCCGAGGCGATTTTCGATCCGCGACCGCCTGAAAAAGAGGGCTATGTGATTGCAGTGCCCGAGACCGATGCGAGCGGCGCTCCGGCCAAGGTCGAGGAAACGCCGATCTCCGTGCTTCTGGCAAGCGCCACCCCGGATGCGGGAGAGCGCGTTTTCAAACGCTGTCAGGCCTGTCACACCGACACCGAGGGCGGGCCCAACAAGGTTGGCCCCAATCTCTGGGATATCGTGAACCGTCCGATCGCCACCCATGAGGGCTTCTCCTATTCCGCCGCGATGAAGGACTTCTCCAACGGCGGCGAGAAGCTCTGGACCTACGAGAATCTTGATGTCTTCATCAAGGCGCCGAAGAAGGATGTGCCCGGGACGGCGATGGGCTTTGCGGGCCTGTCCGACGACCAGGACCGCGCCGACCTGATCGCCTATCTCAGCACGATGTCGAACGACCCCGTACCGTTCCCGGAGCCGCCGTCGGATGAAACGGCGGATGCGGGGTCGGCGGCGGGCAATGGTTCCGGCGAGGCCGCTGCACCGGCCGAAGGCGGCGAAGCCGCACCCGCTGCAACGGACGGCGCCTCCGGCGATGCCGACGCAGGCCCCGCCAATGCCGAAAGCACGACCGCCGAGCCCGCGCCCGACGCCGAGGCGACGCCGCCCGGATCGGCGGAGAGCGAACAGCCGGCTTCCGGCCAGTAAGCGGCAACAGCAGGCGGGGCTTTCAGTCCCGCCTTTTTCTCGCTCAATAGCCGAGCAGCAAAACCCAGAAACTGACCGTCAGAACCCCGAGCGCCGTCGTCAGCGTGATCGTTGAGGCGGCGATGTTCTTGCCGGTCCCGAACTGGTTGGCGAGCACGAAGGCGTTGACGCCCGAGGGGGCGGCGGCCGTCAGGACGATGCCGGCGACCGTCGAATGCGACAGGCCCAGCGCCGTGGCGATGAGGAACACGGTTGCCGGCATCAGCACCAGCTTGATGAAGGTGATCGTCGAAAACAGGCCGACATTGCCAGCGACCTTGTACTGCGTCAGCGTCATGCCGATCGCAACCAGCGCGACGGGGGCCGCCATGCCGGCGAGCATGTTGATCACAGTTCCGACAGGGCCAGCGACCGGGATGGCAAAGAGATGCATCAGCGCGCCTGCCGCAAGGCCAATGACGATCGGGCTGGTGATCAGGTTGTAGCCGATCGTGGCGAACACCTTCGCCGGATTGCTGATCGCGCCCCCCTCGTGGGCCTTTGCCCGTTCGACCAGCACGGTCGCCGTCACCATCATCACCGGCATGTGGATCGCAAGCACCAGTGACAGCGCGACAAGGGCCGCATCGCCGGCCACATGGCTGACAAGCGGGATGCCCAGAAGCGCGATATTGGAAAAGGTCCCCGAAAGGCCGATGATTACGGCGGAAGCCGGGTCCCGATGGAAGACAATGCGGGAGATCAGCGCCGCTGCCGCCCAGGCAATGGCGACGCCGCCGAAATAGGCGATCCAGATCTTCACCGGTCCGGTATTCTGAAAATCGGCGCTGGCAATGGTGCGCAGGAGCAGAAGCGGCAGGCCGATCTTGAAGACAAAGCCCGTCAGCACGCCGGCATTGTCGGCGCTCATGTAGCGCAGGCGGACCGCCGCCCAGCCGATCAGGATAAGGGAGAAGATCGGGACGACATTGTTGAAGATTTCATACATGACGGGCTTTCGCAGCGGCAGCGTTCGGAAGGAGACCGCGAGGGAGAACCGCTGCGGCGAAAATGTTCCGCATCTGCGGGGGTGTCAAGCCTGGCGCGGCGCGCGCGGCGTCGGTCCGGCGTCTCAGCCCTTCAGCGCGGCGGCCGGAGGCTGGCGGTAGGCCAGCAGGGCCGGAAGCGCAGCAAGGATGGCGGCGGCGACGACAAGGAGCAGCGCGTTGCCGGCGTCAGAGCCGACGAAGGCGACGGGCATGTCGACCCCGCGCTCGGCCATGATCGATCGCGAGATCGCTCGCGCCGCAAGGAAGCCGGCGCCGTAGCCGATCGCGATGCCAAGGCCGATCAGCGAGAAGAGTTCGAGCCAGACGATGGAGAACACCGCGCTGCGGGGCGCGCCGAAGGCCCTGAGCGCGCCGATCTCGCGCCGGCGCTGGGACACGTGGATGACGGTCACCAGCATCAGCGCGGCAGCGACCAGCACCTGCGCGCCGATGGCGATCGCCGTCAGCACCTGCCGCGCATCGCCAAGCGTGGCGTAAAGGCGCGTCAGCACCTCGGCCGGGAAAACCGCCACGGTGCCGTCGGCCTCGCGGTATTCCTGGCGCAGCCGGTAGGCGTCGGCAATCGATTTCGGTTTCACCAGAATGGCGGGCAAGCCGGGTGTCTCGCCACGGTGCCAGTGCTCGTCGATGGGCGCTGCGGCCTCGGCGCCATGGTGATGTTCGTTCTCGTCGTGGTCCCCGGCGTCGTGTTCGCCGGAGGCGTGACCATGGTCGTCATCATGGGGGTCGTCCTCCGCATGCGCGTCGTGGTCGTCATCATGGTGATCAGCGGCCGCGACGATCGCGGCCGCGTTCTGGTGGTCATCATCGTGATCCGCTTCCGCATCATGATCATCGTCGTGGTCATGGTCCGCCTCGGTTTCATGCTCATGCCCGAGGCCGTGGATGTGCCAGACCGCCTGGATCGGTACCAGGATCGCGCGATCCCACGGCGTGCCGGTGGGTTCTGCCCTGCCGGTGACGTGATAGGCAAGCTCGGTATGGGTGTGGCCGCCGGTCTCCGCCGCGCCGTGCATCGGCTTGATTTCCGACCCGACGGCCAGATCAACGGCCGAGCCGATCACCGCGTCGCCCTCGTGGACGAATATCCCGCCTTCGGCAAAGCCCGGCACGGTTGCCTCGATGAGGGCCGTGGTGGTGCCGACGATCGGGTATCCGGCATAGGAATCGCCGAAGCCGATCGGCGCCGCCCAGGCAACGCGCGGATCGTCATTGAGTTCGGGCAGCAGGTCGCCATCCATCAGCGGCAGGTCGGAAGGCTGCAGGAAGACGGAGGAGAGCACCAGTTGCGTCTCGCTGCCGGGCGCGCCGACGACAAGGTCGAATTTCTCCGACGCCCGGGCAGACCCAAGCCGCAGCGCCCGCTCCTGCAGCGTGATGGTGACACCGAGCGCGGTGGCAAGGGCGATCAGAAGCACGATGACGATCGATCCGGCCCACAGGCGTTTCAGATCGGAGAAGATGAAGCGGAACATGGCTCAGCCCTTCCGTTCGTCAGAGGCGATCACGCCGGCGAGAAGCGAAATCCTGCGATCCATCGGCGCCACCAGACGCTCGTCATGGGAGACGATGATCAGCGTGCTGCCAAGGCTCTTCGCAAGCTCCAGAAGCAGTTCGCCGACAACCGCGCCAGCCTCGCTGTCGAGGCTTGCGGTCGGCTCGTCGGCGACGATGATGGCGGGCTCGCGCAGCAGAGCGCGGGCAACGGCGACGCGCTGCATCTCGCCGCGCGACATGGTCTCGATCTTCTGATCGTGACGGGCGATGCCGACGGTTTCAAGCAGCGCCTTCGCCCGCTCAAGACGCGACCGGCCG
>NZ_CP066786.1:0-142500 GCF_016598595.1 Martelella lutilitoris | reverse complement strand
CTATCTGATGGCAAACGGTCGCGGCGCGGAGCTTGCCGAGGACGACCGGCTCGCGAGCGAGGACTTTCTCGTCATCGCCGACCTGACGGGCTCCGCGGCGCGCGGGCGCGTGCTCGCCGCCTGCCCCGTGACCCGCGAAACCATTCTCGAGACCCGCGCCGAGGCGATCGTCACCCGCGCGGAATGCGTCTTCGACCGCGAAAGCCTTTCCGTCCGGGCGCGCAGCGTGACCCGGCTCGATGCGCTGGTGCTCTCCGAACGCCAGGGGACAAGACCATCCGGCACGGAAGCGGCGGAAGCGCTGGCCGACGGGCTCCGCCGATACGGGCTTTCGCTTCTCGCCTTCCCGAAGGAGGCGGCACGCCTTGTCGAACGGATCGGTTTTCTCCATCGCAAGCTCGGTGACCCCTGGCCGGATGTCTCGGAGACGGGCCTGCTGGAAAGCCTGGACATATGGTTCACCCCGTTCCAGACGGGCGTCACCGCCCTTTCCGCCGTCAGTCCGAAAAGCCTGACGCAGGGCCTGCAGGCGCTTCTGCCCTATCCGCTTGCCGCCGATCTCGACCGGCTGGCGCCGACTCATTTTGGAGCGCCCACCGGCGACCGGGTTCCGATCCGCTATGATGGCGACGAACCGGTGCTTTCGATCCGGGTACAGATGCTCTACGGACTGAAACGCCATCCGACGATTGCCGGCGGCGTGCCGCTCGTTCTGGAACTGACCTCGCCCGCCGGCCGGCCGATCCAGACGACGCGCGACCTGCCCGGCTTCTGGGCAGGATCCTGGAAGGATGTGCGCTCCGACATGCGCGGACGCTACCCGAAACATGTCTGGCCGGAGGATCCGGCCGATGCCGAGCCGACACGGCGGGCAAAGCCGCGCGGGACATGAGGAGAAATGCGATGAACAAGCCGGTCACCGACATGGTGGGGCATGAGCGACGCGGAAACCTGCGCCTGCAGACGCTCGTGCGGCTCCGATGGCTGGCGGTCGCCGGCCAGACGGCAGCGGCACTGACGGTGGCCTTCGGGCTCGATTTCCCGATGCCGATCATCCCCGTGCTCGCGCTGATTGCCGCGCTCGCCCTCGGCAATCTGGTGCTGAGCGTCAGCTTTCCGGCGACCCAGCGCGTGTCCCCGCGCATCGCCTTTGCCATGATCGGTTTCGATCTTCTGCAACTGACCGCGCTGCTCTACCTGACCGGCGGGCTTGCCAATCCCTTCGCGCCGCTGATCTGCGTGCCGGTGATCATCTCCTTCGCCGCGCTGCCGCTGCATTATGCCTTCGCGCTTCTGGCCTTTGCCGTATCCGGCGTGTCGGCCCTGGCGCTCAGCCCCTTTCCCTTGCCATGGCATGCAGGCATCACACTGGAGATCGAGCCGATCCTGAAATTCGGCATCTGGATCGCGATCATCGCCATGCTGGGTTTTGCCGCCTTCTACGTCCAGCGGATCACGCTCGAAGCCCAGCAGATATCGGATGCGCTGGCGGCGACCGAACTGGTGCTGCAGCGCGAACAGCACCTCTCCCAGCTCGACGGGCTGGCGGCGGCCGCCGCCCACGAGCTCGGCACGCCGCTTGCCACGATCTCGGTGGTGGCCAAGGAGATGGCGCGGGCGCTTGGCGATGATCCCGAACATGGCGAGGACGTGCAGTTGCTCGTCAGCCAGAGCCAGCGCTGCCGGGACATACTCTCCCGCCTCACCTCGCTTTCCAAGGAGGACGAGGCGCATATGCGGCTCCTGCCGCTGACATCCCTGATCGAGGAAGTGGTCGCGCCCCACCGGCCGTTTGTTTCAAAGATGGAGATACGCGTTTCCGGCGAGGCCGGCGGCGAGCCGGTCGGCAATCGCAATCCCGGCATTCTGTACGGCCTTGGCAATATCATCGAAAACGCCGTCGAACATGCCCGCCAAAAGGTGGAGATTGCGGCGCATTACAGCGAGACGCGGATCACGATCACCGTCACCGATGACGGCGGCGGCTACACGCCCGATATCCTGCCGCGCATTGGCGACCCCTTTGTTTCCGATCGGCAGAAGAACCCGGCGGACAGCCGCGCCGGCGGTCTGGGCCTCGGTCTGTTCATCGCCAAGACGCTTCTGGAACGCTCGGGCGCACGCCTTTCCTTCGAAAATGTCGGCGGCGCGCGCATCACCGTCTCCTGGCCGCGATGGCGCATGGAGGCGGATATGGCCGATCAGAGCTGAGACTTCTCTGCCGGAATGACCTGGGTCAGGAAGATCGCGACCGTGGCGAGCGCGGCAAAGACGGCCAGCAGGAAGCCGGGCGCGAGCGTGAAACCCGTCTGCTGGATGATGAAGGTGGCGAGAAGCGGGGTCAGCCCGCCGACAATGGCAAAGCCGATATTGTAGACGAAAGCGACGCCGGAATAGCGCACATCCGTCGGGAAGATTGCCGTCAGCAGCACCGGACCCACGCCCCAGGCAAAAGCGCCGATCAGCGAGATCACGATCATGGCCGGCAGGAGCGACGACACGCCTTCGTGGATCCAGACATAAACGGGGATGGCAGCGATCGTCAGCAGCAGGGCGGCGACGAAGGCCGGCACCTTGATGCCGACGAAATCGGAAATGGCGCCTGCGACAGGCATGGGCAGCGAAAAGACGATGATGCCGACAAGCACGGCGGTTGCCACCTGGTCCGGATCGTAGTGCAGGAAATCGGTCAGATAGCTGTTCATGTAGAGGTAGAGCAGCGGCACGGCGGCAGCGCCAAGGCCGGTGATGAACAGTCCGAGCCAGACAGCGCGGGCATTGTCGCGGAAGAGCGCCGCCAGCGGCACCTTGTGGGTTGATGCTTCCATCTCGGCAAAGGCCGGGCTTTCGGCAAGCCGGGCGCGCAGGATGAAGCCGGCAATCGCCACCAGTCCGCCGATGAAGAAACCGATGCGCCAGCCATAGGAGAGCACCGCCGCATCGCTCAACAGGTGCTCGATCGCCCATTGCACCGCCTGGGCGGCCAGCATGCCGACATTGATGATCATGAACAGGAAGCCGCAGGCAAGGCCGCGCCGCTTCGGCATGGTTTCGGTGATCAATGTCATCGCCCCGGGAATTTCGCCGCCGAGGCAAAGCCCCTGCACCATGCGCAGCACGACCAGCACGACGGTGGCCGAGATGCCCCATGTGGCATAGCCGGGCATGAAGGCGATCAGAAAGGTGGCCCCCGCCATGCCGGCGATCGAGACGCGCAACATCAACTTGCGACCATGCCGGTCGCCGAAATGGGAGAACAGAATGCCGCCGATGGGGCGCACCAGATAGCCGGCGGCGAACACGGCGAAGGCCGCAAGCAGCCGGGTCGACGCCTCTTCGGCCGGAAAGAAGGTCTTGCCGATCTGCGAGGCGAATGTGGCGTAGATCACAAAGTCGTAGAATTCCAGGCCGCCGCCCATGCTGCCCAGAAAAAGCGCCCGGTTGCGCTCGCCCGCCGTCACCGCCATGTTTCACCCTCCGATCGGTATACCCGAGTGAAAACTGGCCGAACGCAAAACGAAAGGCAAGCCTAATATAAGGCGATGTCGACGACCAAGGCGCAGTTGAGCGGTCGGGAACGCGCTAAGAAAAAGATACGGCGCCAAGCCCCGCAACCGCCTTGTCGGCAATCACCTTCAGCGGATTGTCGATATCAACCGTGACCACGCCGGGTTCGCCGCTCGGGTCTTCGAGGGTCTCAAGCTGGCTTTTCAAAAGCGAGGTCGGCATGAAGTGACCCGCGCGCGCGCCGATCCGCTCGGCGAGGAGCGTTTCGCTGCCGTTCAGGAAGACGAAGGCGAGCGGCTGGCCCGCCGTCGCGCGCAGACGGTCGCGGTAGATCTTCTTCAGCGCAGAACAGGTCACGACCACGCCCGTTTGACGCTCTCTGGCAAGCTCGGCGCCGACACGATCAAGCCAGGGCCAGCGGTCAGCATCCTCAAGCGGGATGCCGGCGCTCATCTTTTCGACATTGGCGGCCGGGTGAAGGTCGTCGCCCTCGACCTGCTCAAAGCCCATCCGTTCGGCGATCAATCTCGCGACGGAGGATTTTCCGCACCCGCTCACGCCCATGACGATGACGGCGCGCGGCGTTTCGGCCTTGCTTGTATTCATTGGTCGTTTCATCCGTTCCGGCAGGAAAGTAAAAGCGGACATCGCCGCCAGGTAAAAGCCTTGCGATATCATGGCCGGGCCAATTGCCGCAACGGGACAGAATGTCCGCCGGGCGAAAAGACCCGGCGGCAAGGTCTGAAATCGCCGCCCTCAGCGCTTCCGCTTTTCCCGGAAACGCTTTAGCGCTGGATCCCCAATGTGCTGATATCGACCTCGAGCGGCCCCGAAAGGTCTTCGATCGAATCATAGAGCAGTTCCAGCGCATATTGCGGATTATGCGCGAAGGCGCCGGGATCGGCGGTGACGAACTTCCAGTTATAGGCCGCCTTCAGGCTGCGCGGGGTCCAGGCCTTGTAGCTCGCCGCCCGCCCGTCAACCTCGTCGGCGCGACCGTCCTGATCGGCGTCGACGAAGAAATAGGGATAATGCGGTTCGTAGACGATCGGCGTGCCGGCGACATTGGCGGCGTAATCCCGGATGGTCTCCATCAGCAACGCCGCATTGCTGGCAATATCGGAGCGGATGCCCTTGTTGAGGTCGCCGCTGCCGTCATAGCTGACGCGGGAAATGCGGATCGCGTCGAAATTGCCGGTCTCGTGGCAGGTGAGGCAGGTCTCTTCCGCCACCGTCAGCGTGTGCGGATCATGACAGGAGGCGCAGTCGGCCACCGGGCGGGCATGGAAGAAGCGGCCGGAATAGGTCTTGCCGGGATATTCGAAACCGCCTGCCCCGACGGCGCCGAGACGCACGGCGCCGGCCAGCGCGTAATGCGGATTGACGAAGCCGATCTCCGGATCCGGGGTGTCGTCAGCCTTTTCGCCGACGGCCCTGGAAACCGTCACGCCGGCGGCGCGGCCGGAGTGACAGGTGAGACAGGCTGCCTCGACGCCGGGCTTGACCGGGTGTTCGATGCCGCTCGGCAACGTGATCGCGGTGATCTCCGCGAGACCCGGATTGTGACAGGTCTCGCAGTCGACGACGCCGCCGACGGGCACGGCCGCAGCCACGCCGGGCGCGCTGCCGTCGAGACCGTGGAAGGCGCGGAAGCCCGCGCCGGAGTGACAGGTGGAACAGCTTGCGGGCACTTCGCCCTCGCCGTCCCAGTGGGTAAAGGCCTCAGCCGAGGCATCGGCATGGGCAGAGCGCGCCCAGGCCTCGATCATCTTCTGCTGCGGGATCGAAATCTGGTCCGGACGGAACGGCCCCGATTGCGGCATGACGAAGAGCTCAAGCGCCTCGACCGCCGCCTCGCCTTCCCCGCTATCCTGAGCTGAGACGCCATTGGAATTGACAAACGTCAATGTCGATGCAATAACTGCAATGAAAGTTGAAGAAAACCGCTTCACTCCGTAAGACATGGCTTTTCACCCCCGCTGAAAATTCATAGTCTGCTCTTGGTGCATGCTAAACAATTCGGCCCGATCCAGCAATTCAATTGTCGGGCAGGGTGGTTTGTTTGATGCCGAAGCCTTGGGAGTGATTTTTTGGACCGCCTCTTTTCCGCCGGTCTGTCCGTGCCGACCGGCCCCTCATTGCCCGACGACCATACTGCCGAAACGCTTCTGACCGAAGAGGCGGCGCTTGTGCCGGCCCCCGGCGAGGAACTGCGCGTCGTGCCGCTGGTCGAGGTCGACCAGCGCGTCGCCCAGGGTCAGCCGCTTTTCTCGCTGCGTGCGGCAGAGGAAATCAAGCTTGTCGCGCCCATGCCTGCGCGGGTAGCGGCGATCGAGCTCAATCCTGGCCGAAGGCTGATCCAGATGCTGCTGTTCCGCGAGGATGGCGGCGACCGGCATTCCTTTAAAACCGACAGGGCCGAAAGCGATGCTGCGGCATTGCGCGCCCTGATGCAGGAGGCCGGCCTGTGGCGGCTTTTCCGCAGCCGGCCCTTTGGCCATATGCCTGCCCCTGCCGAAGCGCCCGCCGCGATCTTCGTCATGGCCGCCGACACCCGGCCCGCAGCCCCCGATCCGCGCAACGCCATCCGGGGCCGCGAGGAGGCCATATCGCGCGGCCTTTCCGCGTTGAGGCTTCTGGCGGGCAATCAGGTCTTCCTGTGCGAGGCGAAGGGCAGATCCCTTGACCTCGACGACGCGGGCAGCATCCGCCGCATCGCCTGCGGTTCGCTGCACCCGCAGGGTCTCGCCGGCATCCAGATCCACCACCACGCGCCGGCCGAAGTCGACGCCCGCGTCTGGGACATCCATGCGGAAGATATTGCCGATCTCGGCGATCTTCTCGCCACGGGTCTTCTGCCCGAGACCCGGCTCGTCACCGTCACCGGTTCGGCCATGCGCGAACCGCGCCTTCTGCGCTGCCAGCCCGGCGCTGATCTGCGCGGGCTCTGTCACGGCCATGTGCAGCCGGGCCCCTATCAAGTGCTTGCCGGCTCCGTACTCGACGGCCGACCCGCCCATTGGCTCGGCCCGCGCGACCGGCAGGCGAGCGTTCTGTCCCGTGGTTCCGGCAAAAGGCGCGGCCACTGGTTTTCCGCGGCGCTCACCCGCGCCGCCCGGCCGCTGCCGATCATCCCGACGGCCGCCCTGTCGCAGGCTTTCGGCGGCGATATTCCCGCTGCCGCCCTGATGCGCGCGCTTTCGGCCGGCGACCAGGAGGCCGCCGCCCGCCTTGGCGCGCTTTCACTGCTTGAGGAGGACCTGGCGCTGGTTGACTACGTCACCTTCTCCGAGCCGCCGCTTGCCGCGCAGTTGCGCGGACTTCTGAACGCCATTGAGAAAGAGGAGGCACCGGCATGAGCCACGGCTTGTGGGACCGGGAAACCGTCGCCCTGCTTCTGCTGATCTCGGTGATGCCACTGGCGCTGACATGGCTCTGGTATGGCGGGCTCGATGCCGCAGGCCTTCTGGTGCTGGCGCTGATCATTTCCGGGCTCTGGCACGTGATCTTCATGCTCGCCCGCGCCCAGCCGCCTTCCTTCGCCGGCGCGCTGACGGCGCTTGCGATCGCAATCCTCGCGCCGGAGGAGCTCAGCATCATGCAGCTCGTTCTCGGTATCTCTTTCGGCTCGGTCATGGCCGAGCTCGTCTTCGGCGGCTGGGGCCGCAACGTGCTGAACCCGGCGACTGTCACACTCGCCTTTCTCGGCTTCGGCTTCGTCACCGCCCCCTGGCCGGAACCGCCGCTGCCGCTTGCCTGGGCCGCCATTCCCGCCGCCCTTCTCGGCGCGCTCTTCGGCGTCATGCCGGCGCGCGTGATCGCCGGCGCTGTCATCGTCATCGGCGGTGCGCATCTTGCCGGCCTGCCGATCGCCCCCTTGTTGCCGGCCGTTGCCGTCGTGCTGGTGCTGCTTGTCGCCGATCCCGTAGCGAGCGCCTCGACGAAGCTCGGCGGCTGGCTGAACGGCGCCTTTTTCGGCGCTTTGATCATTCTTTTCGCGCTCGGCTGGAAGAGCGCCGCTCCCGTGCAGATGGCGGTTTCGGCCGCCCTTCTGACCTCGCTTGCCGCCCCGTTGCTGGACGAAGCCGCCATTGCGCTGTGGCTTGCCCAAAGGAGAAGACGTCATGGCTGACCTGAACCCGTTCTCGGCATGGCGCCGGTTCCTGGCGCTGCCCAATGAAAACCGGACAAAGACCGTCGTCATCGCCTTTCTCGTTTCGGCCGTCTGCGCCCTCATGGTCTCCGGCGCAACGGTCATCCTGCGGCCGATCCAGGCGGCAAACCGGGCGGCGGAGGAGCAGGCGCGGCTTGAGGCGCTCGTCGCCGGCATTCCCGGCATGACGCAAATTCTCGAGCAATCCGGCGGTTCGCTCTCCACCGTCGTCATCAACCTGCCGAAGGGTCAGGCCGCGGAGGATGTGACCCCTGCGACGCTCGCCGCGGCCCTGGATGACGCAGCCAACTGGACCACGCTGGCGCCGGCGGAAGATACGGCGGGCATCGGCCGGCGGCCGGATTACGCCCAGATCTATCTCCTGCGCAACGAAGCCGGCGACATTTCGCTGGCGCTCCTGCCAATCAGCGGACCGGGCTACCAGGCGCCGATCGACGCGATCGTGGCGCTGCGCGGCGACATGAACACGATTGCGGGCCTTGCGATCACCAACCAGGCCGAAACCCCCGGCCTTGGCGGGCGCATCGAGGAGCCGGCCTGGCTTGCACAATTCCCCGGCACCGAGCTTGCCGATCCCACCGGGACAGTGCGTTTTGCCGTCGCCAAGGGTGCGGCCGGCAACGACTACGAGGTCGATGGCATTACCGGCGCGACGCGCACCGGCAACGCGTTCACCAAGATCATGCGCTTCTGGGGCGGACCCGAGGGCTACGGCCCGTTCATAGACGCCGTCCAGCGCGGGGAGTTCTGATATGGCCCGGTCAACCAATCTCTGGTCGACGCTGACGGAGCCGCTCGTCCTTCAAAACCCGGTGACGCTGCAGATCCTCGGCATCTGCTCGGCGCTCGCCGTGACCACCTCGGTTGCGACCGCGCTCACCATGTCGGCCTCACTCACCACGGTTCTGGTGCTCTCGGCCCTTCTGGTCAGCCTGATCCGCCGGCATATTCCCGATTCCATCCGCCTGATCGTGCAGATCGTCATCGTCGCCTCGCTGGTGGTGGTCATCGACCAGTTCCTGCAGGCCTATTTCTTCGATATCAGCCGCAAGCTCTCGGTCTTCGTCAGCCTGATCACCACCAACTGCCTGGTGCTGGGACGCACGGAGAGCTTTTCCCGTTCCAACCCGCCGCTGCCCTCCATGGTCGATGCGCTCGGCAACGGGCTCGGCTATTCGCTGGTGCTGATCGTCATCGGTTCCGCGCGCGAGCTCTTCGGCGCGGGTAAGCTCATGGGCTATCAGGTCTTTCCCGTGGTCGCCGACGGCGGCTGGTTCACGCCGCTCAATCTGATGCTGCTCGCCCCGAGCGCCTTCTTCATGCTCGGCGGTCTCGTCTGGGCGATCCGCACCGTTCTGCCGCAGCAGGCAGAACCCTCCGAATTCAACCCGCCGAAGACAGAGGAGGCCGGAAAATGACCGACCTCTGGAACCTGTTCCTCAGTGCCGCCTTCGTCGAGAACGCGCCGCTGACGCTGTTTCTCGGGCTCTGCACCTTTCTGGCGCTGTCGCGCCGCACGCCGTCGGCCATCGGCCTCGGCATCGCGGTCACCGCCGTCATGGGCGTCACCGTACCGCTCAACCAGGTGATCTATCACGCGCTGCTGGCGCCGGGCGCCTGGGCCTGGGCGGGCATGCCGGATATCGACCTTTCCTATCTGAAGCTGATCTCCTTCATCGGCGTCATCGCCGCGACCGTTCAACTGGTGGAAATGGTGCTCGACCGCTTCTTTCCGGCAATCTATGCCTCCTTCGGCGTGTTCCTGCCGCTTCTGACCGTGCATTGCGCCATCCTCGCCGGCAGCCTGTTCATGGTCGACCGCGACTATGGGATCGGTGAATCCGCCGTCTTTGGCCTTGGCCAGGGCTTCGGCTTCGGCGTCGCCGTGGTGCTTCTCGGCGCGATCCGCGCGCGCCTTGCCTATGCCGACCTGCCGCAGGGCCTGCGCGGGCTGGGCATTACCTTCACCCTTGCCGGGATGATGTCCCTCGGCTTTTCCGCATTCGCGCAAATGGTGACGCCATGAACGAGATTGCAGTCGGAGCCCTTGTCGTCATCGGCCTCGTCCTCGTGCTGACGCTGGCGCTTCTGATCACCCGCGCCCGCCTGATCCCCGCCGAGGCGCTGACGGTGACGGTCAACGAAACCATGACAATCGAGGCCAATCGCGGCGACCGCCTGCTCGGCGTCCTGCACGGCGCGGGCATCGGCATTCCCGCTGCCTGCGGCGGATCGGGCACCTGCGGGCTCTGCCGCGTGCATGTGGACGGCGAAGGCGCGGGCGAACCGCAGGCGACCGAACGCGGCGTACTGTCCGCCGCCGAGCGCCGCGCCCATATGCGCCTTGCCTGCCAGACGGCGCTCAGAGGCCCCTGCTCGGTGACCGTGCCGCAGGATTTCGTCGGAGCGACTGGCTTTACCTGCCGCGTCGTCTCCAACGAGATGAAGGCACCGCTGATCCGCGAACTGGTGTTGCAGCTTCCCGAAGGCCAGCCGTTTGATTTCATCGCCGGCGGCTTCATGCAGCTGACCGCGCCCGCCTACAGGCTCGACTTCCGCGACATCGACATCGACCCGCCATTCCGCGACGCATGGGCGATGTCCGGCTGGTCGGAGATGACCTCCTATGCGGAGAAATCCGTGACCCGCGCCTATTCGATCGCCTGCCGGCCGGAGGACGCAAAGGCCGAGCGCGCCGTCTTCAACATCCGCCTCGCCGCCCCGCCGCCCGGGCGCGAGCAGGAAATTCCGCCGGGCATCGTCTCCTCCTTCCTGTTCGCGCTGAAACCGGGCGACGAGATCGAAGCGTCCGGCCCCTTCGGCGAGTTCGAGGTGCAGCCGACCGATCGTGAGATGGTGTTCATCGGCGGCGGCGTCGGCATGGCGCCGCTCAGGGCCATGATCCATGACCAGATCGGCAAGAACACACCCCGGCGGATGCGCTTCTTCTATGGCGCGCGCTCGGTGGCCGACCTCTTCTATGTCGAGGAATTCGAGAAGATCGCCGCCGAGCACGACAATTTCTCCTGGACGCCGGCGCTTTCCGATCCTGCGCCCGGCGACCGCTGGACGGGGGCAAGCGGCTTCATCCACGATATCGTGCGCGCCGAGCTTTCCCGCCATCCGGCACCGGAGGATTGCGAATACTATATGTGCGGGCCGCCGGTGATGATTTCGGCGGTCACCAATACGCTGCACCGGCTCGGCGTCGAGCCGAAGTCCATCTTCTACGACGATTTCGGAGTCTGACCTCATGAAAGCACGTCATACATATCTGACCCGCCGCCGCGTTCTGGCGCTTTCCGGAGCAGGCTTTCTGGCCGCGACCGCTGCCCGGACCGAAGCGCCCGCGATCCTGGGAACCGCGCCCGCGACCCGGCAGATCACCGGCAAGGCCTTTGCCACCACATGGCGGGTCACCGTGCCGGATAACGGACAGCCGGAAGCGCTTCGCGGCGATATCGAGACGCTTCTTTCCGGCATCGACCGGATGTTGTCGCCCTGGCGGGACGACAGCGAGATCACCGCTTTCAACCGCACCGGCCCCGGCGGCAAACGGGTATCGGCCGAGACCGCCTTCGTCGCGCAATCGGCGCTCGATGTGGCGCGTGCGAGCGACGGCTGGTTCGATCCGAGCGTCGGGCCGCTGGTCGCCCGTTACGGCTTCGGCCCCATCGAAGGCGATGCAGCCGAGGATGGCGCGCCGCCACTCTGGCATGCGCTCGGCGTCGACGGAAACCGCCTGGAAAAGACGAAATCCGGCGTGACCATGGACCTCTGCGGCATCGCCAAGGGCCGCGCGCTCGACCTGATGGCAAACCGCCTGATGGATGCCGGCTATTCCGACTTCCTCATCGATCTCGGCGGCGAGCTTGTCGCGCGCGGCAATCATCCGGCGGGGCGTCCCTGGCAGGTGGCGGTGGAAGATCCGCGACCGGACGCCAACGGCGGCGCCGGTGTGCTGCGGCTTGCCGACGGCGCGGTCGCGACCTCCGGGCTTCGCGCCCAAAGCTATGCGCTTTCCGGTCACACCTACAGCCACATCATCGATCCGCGCCATGCCGTGCCGGTCGAGGGCGCGATCGCCTCGGTTTCGGTGCTGGCGCAGGACGCGATGACGGCCGACGGCTGGGCCACGGCGCTGACGGCCGCCGGCGAGGATGGCCCGGCGCTGGCCCGCCGCCAGGCGATCGCTGCCCTGTTCCTGTTCCATGACGGCAAAAGCCTCCGCAGCGAAACAACGGGCGGTTTCGACCGTTTTCTGCTATAATCGCCTCGAAGGGAGCACGGACATGGAAATCCTGCTGGCAATCGCGATCGTCGTTCTCGGCATGGCCGGCCTTGGCGTCAGCCTCTTCGTCGGGCGCGGCCCGCTGAAGGGCTCGTGCGGCGGCATGGCCTGCATGAAGGAGGCGGCCTGCGAGGGCTGCCCGAACCGCCTTTCGAGCGAGGCCGAATGACCGACACGATCGCCGAAATCACCAAGACCGACGCGCTGACCGTCACGCCGGAAATGCCGATCCGCCGCGCCGTTGCGCTGCTTGTCGAGAGCAGGGCGGCGGCGGCGCCGGTCGTCGATGAAGGCGGGGCGCTTTGCGGCATCCTTACCCAGAAGGATTGTTTCAACCCCGCCCTGCAGGCGAGCTATTACCAGGAATGGAAGGGAACGGTCGGCGACTATATGAGCCGCAATGTCGTCAGCCTGCCGGCAAGCGCCGATCTGGTCGCCGCGGCCGAGGCCTTCATTTCCCATCCGCACCGCGTCTTCCCCGTGACCGACGGCAACCGGCTTGTCGGTCTCCTGCGCCGTTCCGACGTGCTCTCGGCCCTTGTCCGGCTGAGCGGATAGACCGTCCGCAAGAGCCCTTGAGGCCATCGGCCGGCCAGCCGGCCGGATCGCTCCTGCCAAACCGGCCCGCGCCGCGCCAAGACGCGTCGCATACGACCGTTTTTGAGACGGTGCAGGGTTTACCCCCGGGCCGAGGAGGTCCATAACCATCTGACAGGATTGACGCGCGGTCATTTGCCGCACACGAGAATTCAGGCATGACAGACATGGACGACACGCAAGAAACCGATTTCGGCCGGGATGCACTGACGGGTGAACCGGACGGCGAAATGAGCCTTCTGATCGTTGATGACGACACGCCGTTCCTGCGCCGCATCGCCCGGGCCATGGAAACGCGCGGCTTCGCCATCGAGACCGCCGAGACCGTTGCCGAAGGCATTGAAAAGGCAAAGGCGCGGCCGCCGAAATATGCCGTCGTTGACCTCAGGCTCGAAGACGGCACCGGGCTCGACGTGATCGCCGCCATTCGCGAGGCCCGCGAGGACACGCGCATCGTGGTGCTGACCGGCTACGGCAATATCGCCACCGCCGTGACGGCCGTGAAACTCGGCGCGCTCGACTATCTGGCCAAGCCCGCCGACGCCGACGACATCGTTCATGCCCTGACCCAGGCGCCGGGCGAAAAGGTCGATCCGCCGGAAAACCCGATGTCGGCCGACCGCGTGCGCTGGGAACATATCCAGCGCGTCTACGAGATGTGCGACCGCAATGTGTCGGAAACCGCGCGCCGTCTCAACATGCACCGCCGCACCCTGCAGCGCATCCTCGCCAAGCGCGCGCCGCGCTGAGGCGGCTCATCCCTCGCGCGGGAACACGCGCCCGTCGAACAGCTTGCGGGCCGTGCGGCGATTGCCCGCGCCGAGGATTTCGCCGTCCGCGCCGATGTCGAGAAACACGTCCAGCGCCCCGGTCGGATGCTCGACCAGATAATTGCCGTCGCCCGGGTCGACGGCGAGATCCTTCGCCACCGACCCCTCGATCCGCGTTGCCGTTGCCACCGAGATGGCGGCGAAAACGCCGATGGCGGCGTGGACCCTGTGCGGAATGAAGGAACGGGTGGCAATCGACCCGCCATTGTCCGGCGCCGAGACCAGCGTCATCTTCGGCACCGAGGCCTCCGTCACGTCGCCAAGCGCCATCATCGGCCCGGCCTTCAGCCGGATCGCCTCAAGCCGTTTCTTCAGTTCCGTGTCCTTTTCCAGCGCCTCCGGCTCTTCCCGGCCGGTGAGGCCGAAATCCTCCGCCCGGAGAATGGCGCAGGGCATGCCGTTGTCGATCAGCGTCGCCTTCACGCCCTCGATCTCGTCGCACGCATTGCCGGTGGGCAAGAGCGCGCCGCACATGGAGCCGGCAATATTCCTGAACAGAAGCGGGATCGCCGCATGGCCGCCCGGCACGCCCGCGATTTCGGCATCGCCCGCGTAATTGACCTTTCCGCCGGGCGTTTCGATCCGCGCGACCGCGATCTCGCCGGTGTTGACCATATGGATGCGGACCTCGGTCCGCGCGCCGGCCGCCGGCACAAGTCCGCGCTCGATCGCCGCCGGACCGACGCCGGCCAGGATATTGCCGCAGCCCTGCCTGGCGCTCACCAGCGGCTTGTCGACAAAGACCTGCAGGAACAGATAATCGACATCGGCATCATCGCGCGTCGGCGGCGACAGGATCGCCACCTTCGAGGTCAGCGGATCGGCCCCGCCGATGCCGTCGATCTGGCGCGGATCGGGCGAGCCCATGATCCGCAGCAGCAGATCGTCGCGCGCGGCGGGATCGTCCGGCAGGTCGGCGGCGAGGAAATAGGCGCCCTTGGACGAGCCGCCGCGCATCCAGAGGCACGGTATGCCCTCCTCAGACATATTTAAGACCCTTTTCCGCAAGGCGCGGGCGCATGTCGTAGATGTCGAGGCCGAGTTCGCCGGCGGCGAGCCGCTTGCGCTTCATCTCCTCGTTGTCGAGGCGTTTTTCCGCGGCCGCCAGCACCTTTTCGGCATCCGCCCTCTTCACGAGGCAGACGCCGTCATCGTCGGCGACGATGATATCGCCCGCCTCGATCAACTGCCCGCCGCAGATCACCGGCACATTGACCGAACCGAGCGTCTCCTTGACCGTGCCCTGGACGCTGACGGCCTTGGACCAGACGGGAAAATCCATCGCCTCGAGGTCCTTCGTGTCGCGCACGCCCGCATCGATGATCAGACCGCGACAGCCGCGCACCTTTGCCGAGGTTGCCAGAAGATCGCCGAAATAGCCGTTGTCGCAAGGGCTGGTCGGAGCGAGCACAAGTATGTCGCCCGGCTGAAGCTGTTCGATCGCCACATGGATCATCCAGTTGTCGCCGGGCGCCGCGGAAATGGTGACGGCGGAACCGGCAATCTGCGCGCCGCGATAGATCGGCCGCAGATCGGCGGCAAGGCAGCCGATGCGGCCCTGCGCCTCATGCACCGTCGCAACGCCCGCCTTGCCGAGCGCGTCGATGACGGCGCCGTCGGCGCGCGGGACATTCCGGATCACATAGCCGGGCGTTCCCGGCGCGAGATTGAGCGTATCGCTGCTCATCGCTCACGCCTTGCCCGAAACCGGCGGCGTGCCGTGCGTGTGGAAACTCTCAATGGTCTTCAACCCCCAGGCCTGGCCCTTCTTGCGGTCGGCCTCGGTCCAGCAGACCGGCTGCCAGTCGGGCGCCAGAACGAGGCGGGAACCGGCATTGGCAAGCTCGACGCGGTTGCCCGCCGGCTCCCACACATACAGGAAGAACGTGCCCTGAATGGCGTGCTTGTGCGGCCCGGTCTCGATGTGAACGCCGTTCTGCAGGAAGATGTCGGCGGCGCGCAGAATGTCCTCGCGCTGGTCTGTGGCGTAGGTCACGTGATGCAGCCGGCCATTGCCGCCGCCATGCTCTTCGGTGCAGGCGAGATCATAGCTCTTGTTGTTGATCGTGAACCAGCAACCGCCGATCCGGCCATTGTCAAGCTGGATATACTCCGTCACCCGCGCCCCGAGGCAGGTGATCATGAAGCGCCGGAATTCGGTGACGTCTTCCGCAAGCAGATTGATATGATCGAGGCGGCGCGGCGGCATGCCGGTAAAGGCGGACGCCGTGTTCTTCAGCGCCGCCTTCTCCGCGTCCTCCTGCGGCGCGTACCAGTTGGTGTCGTAATAGATCTCGAATTGATGGCCGAAGGGATCCTCGAAACGAAAGGCCCGGCCGTGGCTCAGGTCGCCGTCATTCCAGCCGATCACCTTGAAATCAGAGGCCTCGATTGCCGCGACCCGGCGTTCCAGCGCTTCCGGCGAGGCCGCGCGATAGCCGATATGGGCGATGCCCGTGGTGTCGGATTTCGTCAGCTTCAGCGTTGCATATTCATAATCGTCCCAAGCTCTCAGATAGGCCGAATGTTCATCCTGCCCAGAAAGCTTCAGCCCGTAGATCCGGGTGAAGAAATCGAGGCTTTCCTCGAACTTGTTGGTCAGCACTTCCACATGCCCGAGATGGGCGATGTCGAAGCTCGGATTGGTCGGTTCCGTCGTCATTCCTGTTCCTCCCCTTTCTTCTTCAGGCGTTTCCCGCCGCCTCAGAGCTCGTCGACCGTGCGCGGAAAGATCGACTGGAACCCTTCCGCATATTTGCAGTCGCGCCCCGATGCCTGCCCCCCGGAATTGCGCTTGAAATGATTGGCGCGGTTGATGGCGACGCGGGTGTAATATTCCCAGAGGTGCTCCTGACCCGCCATGCATTCGATCGCCGCCCGCTTCTTCTCCCAGACCGGCGTGATGTCGAGGAAGGTGTCCGGTTTCCAGCCCATCTGTTCGGTCTGGTGCGGCTCGAACAGGTAAAGCTGCGGCGCGCCCAGCACCTTCTCGCCGGGATTATGCCCCCAGGCCTGGGCGATCATCCGGCATTCGAGCGCCACCTGCGTGGCGTACATATGGTCGGTGTTGTAGGGGTCGTATTGCGAGTGCGACAGCATGAAGGCGGGCTGCACCTTGCGGATGACCTCGACCACCCTGTTCTTGTCCTCGCGGGAAAGCTCCAGCGGATAGTCGCCGAGATCGAGACAGACGAGATCGTGGACGCCAAGGGCTTCCGCCGCCTGTTCTGCCTCTTTGCGGCGCTCCGCCTTGACCCTGTCGAGGGTCATGCCCTCCTGCTTCCACAGTTTCGCGCTTTCGCCGCGCTCGCCGAAAGAAAGGCACAGCACCGTGACGTCATAGCTCTTAGCGGCATGCAGCGCGATCGCCCCGCCGCAACGCCAGACGAAATCGGCGGCATGGGCGCTGATGACGAGCGCAGTCTTGTTGCTGTCCGGCATGGTTTCCTCCGTTTCCCGTTGGCCCGATTTCACGCCGGACCGCTGGAAATGACAATTTCGGATTGCGGCGCAGGCATAAGAATTTGCTATAGAGCTACGCCGGAAACATTCGAATGGCTTGAGCGCGCCTTCAGGCTATAGCTAATACTTATAACCGCGCCGGGCTTTTGAATGGCCTTTGCCCCGCCGCGTGGTTCTAGATGTCGGTTCCGGTTTGCCGAAAGGGCGGACGCCAGCGGAGGAAGAGCCATGACAGCCATCGGATTTATCGGTTTCGGCGAGGCCGCGCGCGCAATCGCGGACGGCTGGGCGGCGGCAGGCATCGCCACGACCCGTGCCGCCTTCGATATCAAGACGCTGCAGGACGACACGGCAGAAGCAATCACCGAGGCCTGCGACGAGCGCGGCGTCTTCTGCGCCCCGTCTTCCGCCGCTCTGCTTCAGCGAAGCGATATCGTCTTCAGCCTGGTCACCGCCGACAACGCGTTTTCCGCCGCAGAGACGGCGGCCGCGCATATCAGGCCCGGCACGCTCTATCTCGACGGCAATTCCTGTTCGCCGGAGACCAAGCGTCGTAACGCGGCGTTGATCGATTCCGCCGGCGCGCGTTACGTCGATGTCGCAATCATGAGCCCGATCCACCCGAAACGCCACGAAACGCCGTGCCTCGTCTCGGGTCCGCACGCGACACAAGGCGCGGAGGCGATGGCAGGCCTTGGCATGATGGCGACCGTGACCGGCCCCGAGATCGGCGACGCCTCGTCGGTGAAGATGATCCGCTCGGTGATGATCAAGGGCACCGAGGCGCTGATGGCGGAATGCTTTCTCGCCGCTGAGAAGGCAGGCGTCAGCGCTGAGGTACTCGCCTCGCTTTCCGCATCCGATCCTCAGATCGACTGGTCGAGAAAAGCTGCCTATTGCCTGGAGCGGATGATGGTGCACGGCACGCGGCGCGCGGCGGAAATGCGCGAGGTCGCGGCAACCGTCAGCGATCTCGGGCTCGAGCCGCGCATGAGCGCGGCGACGGTTGCCTGGCAGGCGGAAATCGGAGCGCTTGGCCTTCAGACGGCAAGAGACGATGACATCGCGGACCGCGTCGGACTGATCCTTTCGGCAAGGGGCAAGGCCCGCGGCGAAGACTGAGCCCCTCGCACCAACCCGTGCCTTTGCCATCGCTTCCGCCGTTCCGCATGCTATAAATCCGCCGAACACGTCGCGGAGGCCCCCTTGCCCTACAATCTTCGTCATCTCAGGGTCTTTCTGGCGGTCACCGAGACGCATTCGGTCACCCGGGCGGCCGAGATTTGTTTCGTCTCGCAACCGGCCGTAACCCAGGCGCTGGGCAAGATCGCAAGCCTTGCCGGCGCGGCGCTTTTTGCGCGCACGCCGCAGGGTCTCTATGCCACCGAGGCCGGGGAGACGCTTGCCCGTCGCGTCAGGCGCGCTTTCGCCTATCTCGATCCCGCGCTCGCCGAGGTCGCGCCGCGCCTGAACGTGACGGTCACGCGCGCGCAGCTGAACGCGCTCATCGCCGTCACCGAAACACAGAATTTCACGCTGGCCGCCAAGCGGCTCGGCCTCGCCCAGCCGACGGTTCACCGCGCCGTCAGCCAGCTTGAAAGCGAGGCGGAGCGTCCTTTGTTCGAGCGCAACTCGTTTGGCATCGTCGCCACCCGCACGGCATCCGCGCTCGCCCAGGCCGCACGACTTGCCTTCGCCGAATTAGCCCAGGCCGACGCCGATCTGGCGGAGGCGATGAAGCGAGAGACCGGCCGGATCGTCGTCGGCGCCATGCCGCTGTCGCGCGCCTGCGTTCTGCCGGACGCGATCGTCGCCTTTCGCGCGCTCGGCCGCACCATCCCGGTCGATGTTCTCGAAGGCGATTATGACGACCTCCTCGCCGGATTGAGGCGCGGCGAGACCGATTTTCTCATCGGCGCGTTGCGCGATCCGGCACCGATCGGCGATATCGTTCAGGAGGAACTGTTTTCCGACAGCGTTGTGCTGGTGGCCGGCCCCGGTCATCCGCTCGTGCGGTCGGCGGGTAACAACAAACTGCTTCAGCCGACCTTCGAGGCGCTTGCCGAATATCCCTTCGTCGTCGCGCCGGAGGGCACGCCGATTCGCGGCCATTTCAACCGAATTTTCGAAGACGCCGGACTTGCCGCGCCGTCACGCCTGGTCGAGACCCGGTCGGTGATCCTGATGCGGGAACTCCTGGAAAAGAGCGACCATCTCGGCTGTGTCTCGAAACGTCAGGCCGAGGCTGAAATCGCCCATGGATTGATGGTGGCGCTGCCCTTCGAGCTTCCGGGCAGCGAACGGCCCATCGGGCTGACGCTGCGCGCCGGTTTCCTGCCGACGGTCGCCCAGGCGCTGTTCCTGAGGCTCCTGCGCGACAAAGCGGCTTCGCTTCCCGGCTCTGAGTGAGGCTTACGCCTGTTCGGCGGGAACCTGAACCGTCAGCCCGTCAAGCTCTTCGGTGACCGTCAACTGACAGGACAATCGCGAACGGCCGGGCTCCATGCCCGGTGCGAAATCGAGCATATCCTCTTCCATCGGCTCAATCGGCGGCAGACGGTCGAACCAGTCCTCGGCCACATAGACGTGGCAGGTGGAGCAGGAACAGCACCCGCCGCATTCGGCGACAATGCCGTCAACCCCATTGTCGCGCGCGCCCTCCATGACGCTTTGCCCCGCGGCGACGTCGAACTCGTGGCGCTTTCCGGCGTGTTCGATATAGATGATCTTCACCAATTCCAGGTTTCTCCTTGTTGAGGCTCAGGCCGCTGTCAGCGTCTTCAGGTCGGCTGCGGCCAGATCGTCAGGGTCCGGGCTGATCCCCGCGCCAAGCAAGCGCCTTCCGGTCATGTAGGCGCGCGGATCGTTGATCGCGTCGATGGCGATGAAGCGCCTGCCGGCATAATACCAGTGCGAGACCGCGCCTTCGCGCTCGCCGTTTCGCACCACGACGCGGTCATAGCCCGTATTGAGGCCTGCAATCTGCAGCTTGACGTCATACTGATCCGACCAGAACCATGGCTGCGCCCGGTAGGGCGTTTCAGCGCCAAGCAGGTTCCGCCCAACGCATTCGGCATGCTCAATGGCATTCTGTACGCTTTCCAGCCGAAGCCTGCCGCCACCATGGGGAAAGCTGGCGCAGTCGCCGGCGGCAAAAATATTCGGGTCCGTCGTGCGGCCGTAAGCGTCCGTGGCAATGCCGTTGTCAACCGCCAGACGCGCCTGCTGCGCAAGCGCTGCGGCCGGTTCCACGCCGATGCCGACAATCGCCAGATCGACATCGAGCGTCGTGCCGTCGGCCAGTTCCGCCGCCCTGGCCGCCGGGCCGCCGACAAGACGGCGAAGGCCGGTGCCCTCGCGCAGATCAACGCCGTTTTTGCGGTGAAGCCTGCGAAAATAATCCGCCGTCTCCGCCGCCGCGACGCGGCCGAGAATGCGCGGCGCGCTTTCGATCAGCGTCACCTCAAGCCCGGAGCGCGCGGCAATGGCGGCCGCCTCCAGACCGATATAGCCGCCGCCGACCACCAGAAGCCGCGCGCCGGGTTTGAAGCGCGGCGCCATGGCATCCACATCGTCGATGCCGCGCAGGGTGAAGACGTTCCCGAGCTCGCCGCCGATTGCCGCCGGCAGGCGCCGGGGACAAGCGCCGGTCGTCAGCACCAGCCTGTCATAGGCAAGAACATGATCGCCAAACCGCACCTGTCCGGCGTCGCGGTCGATCGCCTCGACACGGGCGCCGAGCTTCAGATCGATGTCGTGCTCGCCGTAAAATTCCGGAGAGCGCAGAGATAGGCGCTCGCGCGGCAATTCCCCCAGCAGGAATTTCTTCGAAAGCGGCGGCCGCTGATAGGGCGGCCAGGCCTCTTCGCCCAGGAGCGTCAATGCGCCCGAATAGCCCTCGGCCCTGAGCTTCGCCCCCAGCGACAGCCCCGCCTGACCTGCGCCCACAACCACGATGCCGCTCATCGTCCGGTCTCCTCATGCCCGGCGATCCATCGTGCCCAGTCGTGCTTCAGCCGGTCCATGTCCGGGCCTTGCGGGTATTGCGCCACGCCGGGCAGTGGCAAGAGCCAGGGCTGCCGGGAGGCGGTGAAGATTTCCGCCGCCGGAAAAAGCCAGGACGGATCGTCGAGCGTGCCGGGTTTGACCACCAGAACCGGGCTGTCCTTGCGCTGATGGGTCAGCCGCACGCCGCACGTCCCGCAAAAGGTCTGGCGGATCGGCACGCCGGAGCCTCCGACCGTCCAGCGCTCCTGCGGCGTGCCGTCGAGCGTCAGGTCCTCGCAGGCAAACATCAGGCTTTCGCCGAACGCGCTGCCGGACTGGCGCTGGCAGCTTGCGCAATGGCAGAGGTAGAAGGTGAGCGGCGCCCCGCTCACCCCGTATCTGAGCGCCCCGCACTGGCACCCGCCCACAAGCGGGAGCACAGGAAGGTGCCCGTTTTCAGATGGTGAGGACGACATAATCATCCTCTGTGCGGACCTCGAACACCTCGGCGCGATACGGCCCTTCCGCCAGGCTCTCGCCGGGCGCCACCTTGACGTCGAAGATCTTCACCCGCATCCGGCTCGGGTCGCAGTAGGAACGGCCGTTCTCAAGATCGAATTCCCAGCCGTGCCAGGGGCAGCGCACCATGGTCTTCTCGTCCTCGGTGCGGTAATTCCCGGGCCCGTCCGCGTTGACGAGGGCGGCAACCCTGCCGTGACAGAGTTCCGCGCCCTCATGCGGGCACTTGTTGGTGATGGCGGCAAAGCGGTCTCCGAGATTGAAGATGGCGATGACGCGCCCGGCGACCTCGACCCGCCTGGCCTTGCCTTCGGGTATTTCGTCGACCTTGCAGATGATGTGATCGGTCATGGCCTCTCCTCAACCCAGTCCGTAAACGGCGAGCGCGTTGTCGCGCATGATGCCGCGCTTTGCCTCTTCGCTCAGTCCGACGCGGAAAGCCCGGTCCGGGTGATCGAAATCCCAGTGCGGATAATCGGTCGAGAACATCAGCCGGTCCGCCCCGATCCAGTTGAGGAGGTTGTTCATATGCCGCACATTCGGCGGCTCCTCGATCGGCTGCGTGGTGATCCAGACATTGCGGCGAATGTAATCGGACGGGCGGCGCTTCACATGCGGCACCTCATCGCGCATGCGCTCCCATTCGCGGTCCATGCGCCACATCAGCGATGGCAGCCAGGCGAAACCGCCCTCCACAAGCACCAGTTTGAGCTTCGGAAAACGCTCGAACACGCCCTCGAAGATCATCGAAATCAGGACGGTCTGGACCGAATGGGAGAAGGCGTAATGCTCCTCGACATAAAAGGACGCCCAACCGGCGCCGGTATTGGCGTGCCAGCCGGTGGCCGCCGGGTGGACGGCAATCGGCAGGTCATGCGCCTCGGCGATCTCAAAGATCGGCCAGTAGCGCTTGCGGCCGGCGGGCTCCAGGCTGCGCGGCACGAATTGCAGCTGGGCAAAACGCTTGTCCTTCAGCCGCTCCTCGATTTCGCGCACGGCGGCTTCGCCATCTTCCTGGGCAATGGAAATACCGCCCTTCAGACGCGGTTCCGGGGCGAGCCATTTGTCGACCTGCCAGTCGTTGATGGCCGCGCAGACGGCCGCGCTCAGTTCGAGGTTCTGCAGTGACGGCCCGGGATTCAGCGCCTGCAACAGGCCGAATTCGACATTGAGTTCGTCCAGCAACTGCTCCTGCAGGAAGGCAAGGCTGGAGGCCGGCGGCCCGCCCTCCGGCGGATAGGCATCCTGGCGCATGCCGCCATGGTTGAGGCGCGGATATTGCAGCATGCCGACGAGTGAACCGCCCGACCGCATGCCGAAATCGCGCACATGCTCGCGCCAGCGCAGCGGCATGAAGCGCGACAGCTCGGTCCTGTCGGTCATTGCGGGGTGGATGTCACAGTCGATAATTCCGAGTTTCGTCTTGGCCGTGTCAGGCCTCTCCAGTTCGGCAACAGTCATGTCAGACCTCCAGTCTCGGATAGGTGGCAAGAACATTCTCGCGGCAGATGGCATTGGCGAGATCGGCGGAAAGCCCGTCCGGCCATCTGGCGGCGGTCGGGCCATGATCATGCGGAAAATCGGTGGAATAGAGCAGCAGCTCCGGCCCGCCGATGCATTCGACGACGGCCGAAACTTCCTCCGGTTCGACCGGAAGATCGAAGGGGTGCAGGGTGAAGCGCAGCTGGCGCTCCATGAGCTTGTCCGGACCCTCCTTCAGCCACGGCACCTCGACACGGCAGCCCCGCCAGTCCTTGGCCATGCGCCACGAGACGCCGAAGAGCCAGGAGATCCCGCTTTCGCTCATCACCACCTTCATGTCCGGAAATTCGCTCAGAACGCCCTCGCTCAGGAGGCTTGCCGCCTGGCTGGCGAAACCTTGCGACCAGTTGACCTGTTCCTCGACAAGGTGGGACATGAAGCCGGACTGCGTCGGCGCGTGGCGATAATTGCTGCCCGGATGGATCGAGAGGGCAAAGCCGGCGTCCGAGGCCGCCCTGTAGATCGGCCAGAACTGGCGCTGGCCAAGCGGCGCGTCGCCCATGCAGATCGCCAGGATCTGGACGAAGCGGCGGTCATCGGCATAGCGTTTGATCTCCGCCACCGCCTCTTCCGGGTGGCGGAAGGGCACCAGAAGCGCGGCGCGCAGACGCGGGTCTCGATCCAGCCACTCCGCCGCCAGCCAGCGATTGGTCGCCTGGCACATCATCGCCTGCATATAGGGATCGAACAGCGCCTGGACGCCGTTGACGACATTGAGGATCGCCGCCGAAATACCCATCGGGTCGAGATGGGCTTCCGCCAGCCGCCCGGGGCTTGGCACCCCGCCATCCGCCCCTTCCGCCCGGAAGGACTTGGTCGAGAACGGATAGGACATCAGTTCCATATGCCCGATATCGCGATAGGGCATCATGTCCTTCCAGTAGCTGTCGACGAAGGGAAGCAGATCCTTCTGTCCGGGACTGCGCGGATGCACGTCGCAGTCGATGGCGCCGATGCCAACGGCGGGATCGGGTCTTGTCTCAGCATCAGGCTCTGTGAGCATGTTTCTCTCTCCTCATCACATGAAGAACGGTAATTCGAACGGGGCATGCAGAAGGCGGCCGTAAAGGAAGTAGAGCACCGCCCCGAGGCCCGCCGTGTAGAGGGCAACCACCCACCACCGGAACCGGCCCCAAAGCGCGGTATAGATCGCGGCAAAGCCGAGGATCGCGGCATAGGTGCCGACCCATGGCGTCAGCGCCGCCATCAGCGCGATCGACAGGAAGGTGATGATCTGACGCTGGTGCGCGGCGATGAATTGCCGCGTGGTGCCACCGGCCGCCGCATCGCCGGCCCGCCGCGCGGCGGCGATCACCCGCAGCCGGTTGCGGTCCTGGAACAGGACGAAGCCCATGATGACGATGCCCGCCAGGCCAAAGGCCATCGGCGAGACCTTGGCCAATAGCTTCCAGTCGCGCGCCATCCACACCGCCGCGCCAAAGAGCGCGATGAGCACGAGCGCGAGCGCCGCAGACAAGATCAGGCTCGCCTTGCTCTCCTGCGTATCCTCGATCGCGTGGGCAGCGAGCCCGCGGCGGGTCGAGCGCAGGGCGAAGAAGAAGACCAGCGCCAGCACGATGACGAGACCGATCACCGTCGGGCGTGTGACCACCTCCATCACCGTATAGCTTTGCCAGGTGATCGACATGGCGTTTTCAAGAACAGGGCCGAGCACGAAGCCGAGAATGAAGGGCGGGCGCGGCCAGCCCGCCGCCTTCATTATGTAACCGAGCAGGCCGACCCCCAAAAGCGTGATCCAGGTAAACATGCCCGGCTGCCAAACCCAGGAACCCATGAAGATGAAAAGGATCACCGCCGGCACGATGAAATTGCCGTCGACGAAGGCCGCGCGCGCCACCTGGCGGCCCCACATCATCAGCGCGGCGGCGCCGATGATATTGGCGATGATGATCGTCCATACCATGGAGAAGGTAATGTCGAGATTGTCGCTCAACATGTTTCGGCCCGGCGAGAAGCCGTGGATCGTCAGCGCACCGAGCAGAACGGCCATGGCGCCGCTGCCGGGAATGCCGAAGGCAAGGGTCGGGATCAGCGAACCGCCGAGCACGGCATTATTAGCCGCTTCCGGCGCGATCACGCCGCGCACGTCGCCCTTGCCGAATTGTGGATCGGTCTTGCAGCTCTGCGTGGCGTGACCATAGGCAAGCCAGTCAACCACGGACGAGCCGATGGCCGGCAGCATGCCGACATAAACACCCAGCAGCGAACAGCGGATCACCAGCCAGCGATTGCGGATCGCCGCGCGAACGCCGCTGAAAATGCTGTCGTCGGGCGTATGTTCGTCATTGAGATGGGCAATCGCGGTGCGCCGCGCGGCAAGGTCCATCATTTCCGGCAGGCCGAAGAGGCCAAGAATGACCGGAACGAGCGGCAGGCCGTCAAGCAGGGAGCGTTCGCCGAAGAAATAGCGTGGCATGGAGCTTGCGACCGGATAACCGATCTGGGAAAGCATCAGCCCGAGAACCGCCGCTCCCAGCCCCTTGGAGACCGCATTGCCGCTGACGGCGCCGACCATCAGAAGGCCGAGCACTGAAAGTAAAAAGAACTCCGGCGAGCCGAAGGCGAGAATGATCGCCAGTGCGAAAGGCAAGGAGGCCGCCATGGCCAGACCGCCGAGCACGCCGCCAAAGGCCGAGCTGACGAAGGCGGCACCGAAGGCCGTCTGCGCCAGGCCGCGCTTGGCCATGGCATTGCCGTCGATTACGGTCGCCTGGCTGGCGATGGTGCCGGGAATGCCCAGCATGACCGATGTGATCGTATCAGAGGTGGAGACCACCGCGAACATGCCCAGCAGCATGGCAAGGCCCGCGGCCGGGTCCATGCCGAAGGTGAGCGGTAGCAGCACCACCATTCCGGTGACCCCGCCGAGCCCCGGCACGACACCGAGCCACAACCCGACGGCGATGCCCGCCAGCAGATAGAGAAAGCCGGGAAAAGACAGAACCAGCGATAGTCCTGTCATAAATGAATCGAACATGAAGTTCCAGCTCCAGGTCAGCTTGGCTGATCATCGCTTCGCCACATGCGGCAAGCCGATGACAAATACCTCTTCAGATTGTGCTCCACCGCGAACGGCGAGCGCCAATCTCCAAAAAGGTCACAAAAACAATCCGGCAGAACCGTTGGAGACCGGGAGGCCTGGCCTTGAGTGCATTGCGCTGGCGGCGATGCGATCGCCGACGGCAGGGGGCGATCGCATCAATACGCGACCGACCGCCGGTGCTCCTTGCCAGACTCCGGTTCTCCGGGCGGCGATGCCTGCGCCGCCCCTCGGTCTGCCTGCTACTGCTCGATCCGCTCGACCAGCTGGCGCATCGTGTCCTTGATGTCCTCGGAGGTGTTCTGGACATCGGATATGATCTTGGTCATTTCCTGCCAGTGGACGATGTTCGGCGGCGAGCCATAGACCTTGGTGGCCGCCTCGATATAATCCGGCGAGGCTGTCGCTTCATCGAAGCTCGCGCGCAGCATATCGAGATGGTCCTGCGGCGTGCCGGGCGGAGCGACGATGATCCAGTTGACCGGCGCCGACGACTGCGCGTGATACATGATCAGGTCCCAGAGCGGCCCTTCCGGCGGTTTTCCGGTCGCCTTTTCGATGTATTCGCCGAGGGTCGGCACGCCTTCGAGGGCTGGATCGAGCTTCATCGAACCATCCGCTTCGAGCGGCCCCATCTGCCAGATCGCCATCGTCTCGCCGCTGGCGATCGGGCCGTCGCCGAGTTCGGCGATATACTGCGTGGTGGTCGCGGGGTAGGCGTCGATCTCGCCGCGCTGCTGGGCCGCATAAAGCGGGCCGTCGCCAAGCATGCCCGAGACGAACGTCCAGTCGACGCCGAGAAGATCGAGCGCCGCAGCCGTCTGCATGCCCTGGGTCATGCGCGGCGAATAGACGCCGACGGTGACGCTTTCGAGATTGACGAGATCATCGCGATTTTCAATCCCGCCGCCAACATCGGCTCTGAGATGGAACAGGAAGTTGGACCCGCCAATGCCTGCGATCACGCCGAAATCCTGGAACGGGATTTGCAGCACTTCAGGATCGAGAATGCGGGTCGTGCCCTGCCATGCAAGATAGCCGAGCGTCTTGCCGTCGGGCCGGGCATCCATGACATAGTCGATACCCTTGGTCAGCGCGCCGCCGGAGACCGACTGCACCACCATGGTCGGGTGATCCGCCATGGTCTTGGACCAGGCATCGGCCAGCACCTGGGCGCTGATCGCCGTTGCGCCGCCGGGCGCGACATTGTGCACCAGCGTCACCGTCTCGCCTTCAAGATCGATCGGATCAGCATAACCGGGCGCGGCTCCCGCCAGCATGATCGCGGCAACGGATGCCGCCGCCATGGCGGATCTGATAATTGTATTGCGTTTCATCTGTTCTCCTCCCTCTGGAACCAATGACGCGGAATGCGCGGACCTCCTCTGTCCTCGATCTCCGCCACGAGCGCGCGGCCCTGCGGCCCTTTCGTCTCGAGCGGCCGGCCTTCTGGCTGACCGATCTGACTTCTTGCGATGCCCGCAGGAAGTGGGCGCACCGCCTCCCGCTCACCCATCCCCAATCGAGATCAGGCGCCGAAACGGGGCTGCATTGTCTAAAACCGCGGAATGTCCGGCACAGGCCGGGCGGGCATGCGCAGCCGGCCTGCCCCACCGGCTGGAATTGCTCCTCATATCGCGTCGCCCGTTCTGTCGAAAACGGCGTTCAGGCCTGACGCGATCTCGTCCCTCCGCAGGCTTCCAAAGCCCGCTTCCCGACCTCCCAGACGGGAACGCACGCGGAGGGTTTCGGTCTTAATGTATACGCAGATACATGATCTCAATCTAACCGTGCTTATACTTTAGCCCAGTATAAGCGAGAAATAAACAAAATTAGCGCAAATTTCGAAGAAAAATCGGCTTTTATGTACAAATTGGAATAAGTCTATCAACAGCTTGCGTATACATATTCCGTGAAGAGTGTAGGATTGACCAAACAAGGTTGGAACCGACTTACGCGGCCTGCGTCTGAAAAACCGGCCCGTCGCTTGCGCAGACGGGCCGGCCGGGTCATGGCTTTGCCTGGTCGTGATCCGGCTTGCCTTGCGGCGACCTCAGACGGCAGCCGAGGCGGGCGCGGCCACGCTGTGCCGGTCCGCCCAGTTGGCGCAGGCGCCGATACCGCCCAGCGGGAAAAAATGGATCTGGGCCACGGCCGAACCGCCATCGCGTTTCGCTGCGGCGGCAAAATCAGCCAGAACGTCCGTCGGCTCATAGGGCAGCACCAGTTTGGACACATCCATGGCCCGGCGCTGCAGCACCTTGAGCGAGGAACCGACGCCGCAGGCGATCGCGAACTTGATCAGCGTCTGCAGCTTGGCCGGCCCGGCAATGCCGACATGGACGGGAAGGTCCACGCCGATGCCGCGCAGCCGCTCAATCCAGGCCAGCACCGGCTCCGCCTCGAAGGCGAACTGGGTGACGATCGCCATTTCGGCGTCGGTGCGCTCTGCAAAGTCCTGCTTCCACCTGAGGGCGGCGTCGACATTGCCGGTCGATCCGTCGGGATCGATATCCCTGTTGCCCTCCGGATGGCCGGCTACATGAAGCCGACGGAACCCGGCCTTGTCGAACAGCCCGGTCTCCATCAGCTGCATCGACGAGTGATAGTCGCCGGCAGGCGCACCACCGCCGCCGGCCAGCAGCAGCGCCTGGTCAACGCCGGCCTCGCCCTGATAGCGCGCGATCCAGTCTTCCAGCGTCGCCCTGTCCTTGATGATGCGGGCGGGAAAATGCGGCATGACGGGAAAACCGTCCTCCGACAGACGCCGCGCCGTGGCCACCATATCCTCGATCGGCGTGCCTTCGATATGAGCGATGTATACACGGGTACCGGGCGGCAGCAACGCTTTGAAATCATCCACCTTGGCCGCGGTGCGTGGCATGACCTCGATCGAAAAACCTTCTATCAAGGGCTCGATGGCGGCTTTTTCAGCGGCGGACTGCTTGCCGCGCCTGCCCAGAAATCCAATCATTCCGCAGACCCTCCTCCAGGTTGGGATGAATCAAATGTATACATTGAACTCTCGTCTGGCAAGCTTTTCGCCGATTCTTTCCGCAGGCATTCTTCTGACTGTATGCATAACGAGGCGCGCCCTGCCTTGGCATTTGTGACACCGCTGTGCCATCGACGCCTGCCGCAGCGCTCCTGCCCAAAGGTCGGGAGGCGCCCTGCCTGCAAACGGTTCTATTTTTCGAACACGACCGTCTTCTTCCCGTTCAGCATCACGCGGCGCTGGAGATGCAGGGTCACCGCCCTGGCCAGCACCCGGCGCTCGATGTCGCGGCCCTTGCGGACCAGGTCCTCAGGCGTGTCGGCATGGGTGACGGCCTCGACATCCTGGGCGATGATCGGGCCCTCATCGAGGTCCTCGGTCACGTAATGCGAGGTCGCGCCGATCATCTTCACCCCGCGCTCGAAGGCCTGGTGATAGGGCTTCGCGCCCTTGAAACCCGGCAGGAATGAGTGGTGGATATTGATGCAGCGCCCGGACAGAAATGCCGAGAGATCATCCGACAGGATCTGCATGTAGCGCGCGAGCACGACCAGCTCCGCTCCCGTCTCGTTCACCAGGGCCTTGATCGCGGCCTCCTGCTGCGGCTTGGTGTCCTTGGTGATGGGCAGGTGGTGATAGGGAATATCACCCATCAGCGTCAGGTTCAGCGCTTCCTTCGGATGGTTGGAGGCAATCGCGACGACCTCCATGTCCAATTCGCCGATCCGGTTGCGGTAAAGCAGGTCGCCGAGACAATGATCGAATTTCGAGACCATCATCAGCACCTTCGGCTGCCGCGCCATGTCCCACAATTCCCAGATCATGCCGTATTCGGCGGCGAGCTTTTCCATCTCGACGCGCAAGGCGGCCTCGTCACCGGGATATTCCACGACGACGCGCATGAAGAAGGTGCCGCTTGACGCATCGTCGAACTGGCGCGCCTCGGTGATGTCACCGTCGGCATGAGCGAGCAGTGTCGCAACCGCGGCGACGATGCCGGGGCGGTTGGCGCATTTGATGGTCAGGACATAGGATTTCATCGCAAGGTTCTCCTCCGGATCGGGGCGCATAACTCCACCCCCTCAGACAGTCTGGTATCCCCGCCCTTTTCGGACGGGACTCGATCATCCATTCATTTGTCGCGACGCGGACCCATTGGCGGTTTTCAGGCGCACGCGTCCTCTGCCGCCATCGCACCCGGCGCCGGCAGTCAAAAGCATCGATTATCTTCACGGCATTGCCGGTCGCGCCCTGTCGGCGCTGCTAGTTCATCATCGTATCCGGCAGGATCAGCGTGATCTGCGGAAAGGCGATCAGCACGATCAGCGTCGCCAGCATCGCGAACCAGAACGGCGTGACGCCTGCAAAGATGCGGGCGAGCGGCACGTCGCGGGCCACCGATTTGACGATGAACACATTGACCCCGACCGGCGGCGAAATCAGGCCCATCTCCAGCGTCAGCACCACCAGCACGCCGAACCAGATCGGATCGATTCCCAATTGCGAGATCACCGGAAAATAGATCGGCATGGTCAGCACCAGCATGGCGAAGCCTTCAAGGAAACAGCCGAGGATCAGATAGGTCAGCAGGATCAGCGCGAGCACCGTGATCGGTCCGACCTGAAGGCCTTCCAGGAAGACGCTCACCAGATCGGGAATGTGGGTCAGCGCCAGGAACGGGTTCAGGTTATGGGCCGAAATCAGGATCAGCATGACCGCCGCCGTCGTGACCACCGAATCCTTGGCAGCCGCCCAGAACGCCTTTGGCGTAAGCTTTCCCGTCGCCGCGCCGATCAGGATGATCAGCCCGGCGCCGACGGCAGACGCCTCCACCGGCGAGAAGATCCCTGCATAGATGCCGCCGATCGTCAGGATCACCACGGAGAGCACCGGAAGCGCGCCGACCATTCTCTTCGTCTTCTCGCCCATCGTCGTGCGCGGGCCGGCGGGACCGAAGCCGGGCCGAAGCCAGCACAGGATGGTGATCGTGGCGATGAACATCGAAAGCAGCAGGATGCCCGGCAGGACGCCCGCCAGAAAAAGCCGGCCGATCGATTGCTGCGTCAGGATGGCGTAAATGACGAAGCCGGTCGAGGGCGGGATCAAAATGCCGAGCGTGCCGCCGGCGGCAACCACCCCGGTCGAAAGCCGGTTGTCGTAATTGAAGCGATCCATCTCGGCCATGGAGACCTTGCCCATGGTCAGCGCCGAGGCGACTGAGGACCCCGAAAGCGCGGCAAAACCGGCACAGCCCAGCACGGTCGCCGAGGCAAGGCCGCCGCGAAACCGCCCGACAATGGCATAGGCCGCATCGTAAAGCCTGCCGCTCATGCCCGTTACCGAGGCAACATTACCCATCAGGATGAATAGCGGCACCACCACCAGTTCGGCCGAGGAGGCAAGCGTGAAGCTTTCCGAGGCCATCAGGCTCATCGCCGCCTTTAGATCCTTGAGCGCCCAGATGCCGGCGAAGCCGACCGAAAACATTGCCAGCGCCACCGGCACGCGGATCACCAGCAGCACAAACAGGACGGCAAGGCCGATCAGGCCCACCAGTTCTCCGCTCATTCGCCGACCTCCCGCCCGACATCGCGGGACGGCCCCGACAGCGCAAGCTCAACGGCGCGAAGCGCCATGCCGATGGCGGTGATCAGCGCCATGATCGACAAGGCCCACTGGAAATACCATTTGGGCATGCGCACGATATTGGTGGCAAGCTTGAGCATCTGCGACAGTTTCGATGAATCGTAGACGGTATAGGCGATGCCGACGAAGATCACCGCGCCGAGAAGCGCGGCGAAGATGTTGAGCCAGTGATTGAAGGCATCAGGGAAATGACCTTCGAAGACATCGACCGCGACATGGCCGCCGAGCTTGTCGCAAAGCGCCATGCCGCCGAAGACGATGATGACCATGCCCATCTGGTAGAAATCCTGCGCGCCGCGAAGCGGCGCGCCGAATGCCCGTCCGATCACGTCCGCAAGCACGACCAGCGTCACGAAGATCAGCCCGAGCGTGCCGGCAAAAGCGGAGAGCGAAATCAGCCCATCCGCGAGCCTGCGGAGCGTGGAAAGCATGGTCTTATTCACCACGCATCGAGGCAAGAACATTCTCGGCGCCGAGCTCGGTCACGATCTCTTCGGTCACCGGAATGGTGATCGCGCCGAAGGCTGCCGCCTGATCGGCATCGAGCGTGATCACGGTCTTGTTGGGATCGGCCTCAAGGCCGGCAATGGTCTCTTCGGCAACGCGGTTCCACGCCGTCTCCGCGCTTTCGGAGAGGTATTCGCCGGCATATTTGTCGATCGCCGCCTGCTGCTCGTCGGAGAGCCCGTCGTAACGCGCCTGGCTCATCACCACATAGAAGGTCAGTCGGCCGATCGGCGCCCCGATCGTATAGCTGTCGGCAACCTCGGAAAGCTTGAAGTCGGTGACGGCGGAAGCGCCGGTGACAACGCCATCGATCAGGCCGGTCTGCAGGGCGTTATAGAGTTCTCCTGCCGGCATCTGAACCGGCGTTGCGCCAAGCGCTTCGAGAACGGCGGCCGTGGTCGAGCCGGCGGCGCGGATCTTCAGACCCTTCAGGTCATCGGGCGTGCGGATATCCTTGTCCTTCATGATGAAAATGTTTGGCTCCGAGGTCCACAGCGCCAGCGGCTTGGTGCCGGGAAACTCGTCCTGGATCATTTCCATGGAGCGCCAGATCGCCGGATAACCTGGCTGTCCCAGTTCGATGACGCCGGGCATTTCGGCAATCATGGTCTTCGGGAACTGCGACGACGTATAGCCGGGCAGGCCCCAGACGATGTCGGCAACGCCCTGAAGCACGCGGACATACTGTTCCAGCGGACCCTTGCCTAGCTCGCCGCCCGGATAGACGCGAATGGTCAGTTCGTCACCGACCTCGTTGGCGAGGCCCTGCTGTAACGGCTCGATGACCGAGCCGGTCAAGGTATGCTGCGGTGGAACGAAATGGGCGAAAGACAGTTCTTCCGCCGAAGAGGCCGTGGCGACGCCGGCGAAAAGCGCGGCGGATACGGCAAGACTGCGCAGTGACCTGTAGATCATGATTCTCCTCCCCAGGTTTCATGACTTGGTAGACTGAGCGCGCCCGCTTGGCTGCGGCCACACTCCCGAACTCCTCTTCGTTACGCTCCGGCGACGAAAGCCGGACGCTTGGCGACAATGCGTCGATCATGGGCGGCACTGCGGAAAACGCGATCGGACAGGCCCTCCTCGGCGTAGTCCCGTAACCGCGATTTGCGCCGTTTCCGCCACCGGCGGCGGACAACAACCGCCATGGCGCCGTGCGGCGTCCCTATTGCCGGCAGCCGCCCTAGCGCAGGCGGCGCCGATTTTCACGAGAAAGGCGTCAGCTGCCCGCCTTGGTGCGCCAGCTGTCGGCATAGTTTTCTCGGGCTTCTGCGGCATAGGGCGTCGGCGAGACGCGCACGCGGATTTCCGCCTGCCTGTGCGGCTCCACCGAGGTTTTCTGCGTCGCTTCCGGCTCGCCCCATTTCAGCGTCAACACATCGCCGACATTGACATCCTGGCTTACGACGCCGAGCGAGAGAACCCTGCGCTCATTGTAGGAATAGCCGTTGAACATCGACATGCCGACCATCCTGTCGCCTTGCATGACCATATCGGCCGTGGACGACGCATAATTGGGCTGCGGGAAATCAATCCACTTGTAGGGCGTGCCCTCCTCGAAACTGGAAGCGATGACCTTCACGACGTCTTCCGGGTTCCACTCGAAGGTAACCTTCTTGCGGTTGCTCGGCGCGTCCTTGAGCTTGGCGAGCGCGTCCTTGCCGATGAAATCATCCTTCTTCCAGCCGATATAGAAGCCGTAACCGAGCTCGAAGGGGTTGGTATAGTAGTCCTCGACATTGTCGGAGACGAAGGAACCGCCGATGGAGCCGACCGCCTCATAGGCATCAGCGCCCAGCCAGTCGCGATAGTCCGCCATCATGCCGTCGCCCGAGTAGATGCCCGGCAGAGGCGAGGGAATCCAGCCCGATTCCAGCGTGTTGGTGGAATAGGCGCGCGAGCCGACGCGGCGCAGATCGACGCCGGTTTTTGCGGCGGCTTCCAGAATGGTCGACAGGACATAGGCCTTGTCGGAATAGGGGCCCCAGATTTCCAGGCCCGGCGCGCCGGCCATGCCGTGACGCAGCGCCTGCACGCGCTTCGAGCCGACATTGATCCAGTCAACATGGAAGAACTTGATTTCGGGAACCGGCCCGCCATTGATGGCGTCGAGGATCTTGTTGGCATCCGGCCCCTGGATCTGGAAACGGTAATGAGTGCGCAGCACGCGCTCGCCCTCGGGACGCGAATCCGAACGCGGATCGTGAACGAGCCGCACGTTCCACTTGCCGATGGCGGCCTGGAACTTGGTCCAGTTGGCGGTCGGCTGGCGGCCGACCAGGACGAATTTGTCCTCGCGCTCGCGGAAGATGATCATGTCGCCGATGACGTGGCCGGCCGGCGTGACCGGCACGAAATGCTTGGCGCGGTTCTGATCGAAATTGGAAAAGCCATTGATCCCGACATAGGCGAGAAACGCCTCGGCGTCCGGGCCCTCGACGATCAGTTCGTCCATATGATGGGTCTGGTCGAACAGGACGGCGGTGTTGCGCCACGCCATCTGCTCGCTGCGCCAGTTTGAAAACTCCGGCGCCACGACAGGGTATACATAGATACCTGCTCGCGAATTCCGCAAAAGCTCAACAGGATTCGAGAACCCCTTCATTACAGTCGATAGGTTTTGACCTGCCACTTTTCAACTCCTCCCAAAGCATCAATAATGTATACATACATTTGCAAGGCGACCTGAAGAATGCAAGCGGAAAACTTCTCCGCCTGCAAATTTCTCGCATTGATAGCGATCATCTTAGGGAAGAATCGTGTCGTCAGGCGCAACAAGCGCAAGGCCCGGCACGGTGGTGACGCGATTGCGCTCCTTGGAGAAGATGTATTCCAGGTTCCGCCGCGCGGCACATGCATGTTCGCGTGCCAGCGCTTCCGCCCGCGAGCCCTGGCGCTGGGCAATCGCAGTGACGATTTCACGGTGCTGCTCCTGAGCCACCTGCAGCGACCTGCGAAAATCGGAAAGCTTGGTCTTGTCCGGCAGGAAGGCAGAGGGCGAGGCAAACGGCAATTGCTTGGCGCGGGCCAGTTCGCGCTCCAGCGTGGCCGAGCGCGGCAGGGTGGCCAGCGCATTATGAAATTCGCCGTTCAATTCCGAATAGCTATCGAAATCAACGTCATCCGGCGACACGCCGACACAGCCGTCGAGCGCCCTCACGATTGCGGAAATCTCCTTCAGCGCCCTCTCGCTCACCCCGCGTTCGGCAGCAAGCCGCGCGGCGGTGCCCTCCAGCACACCGCGCAGCTCGATCGTGTCCAGCACATCGGCATAGGCGAAGCTGCGCACAAGAAAACCGCCGCTGCGGGCGCGCTCCAGAAGCCCTTCCTCCGCCAGCCGCGACATCGCCTCGCGCACCGGCGTGCGCGAGATCTGAAGATCCTCGGCGAGCGCCACCTCAAACAGCCGCGTGCCGCCCGGAATGGCGCCGTCCAGGATTCGCTTGCGCAGCTCCACCAGCGCCCGCATCGTATGGGTCTTCGCCGTCGTTTGCCTGTCCATCCTTACCTCCCGACCTGATGCGACCCGATGGACCGGGCCGTGAACGGCTAATGTATACATAGATCGGATCAGGGCAAGATCATCCGACTCGTCAGTAAGGCCTCAAGCGTCTTTCGATCGATCTATGTATACATTATAGTCGGTTCTTGGTTGATTTTTCCCGAATTTTTCGCTATCGCTACAGAAAATGTATTCACGGTGGCGTTGGGAGGGCCACTCATGACCACATTGCTTCTCATTCCCGGCCTGGTTTCCGACGCCCGCGTCTGGCGCGCTGTTGCCCAGGCCGCGCCGGAATGGCTTGAGGTGGTCGATGCCGACATCAGACGCGACACGACGATCGAGGAGATGGCGGCCCGGCTGCTGCACGAGACCGAAGTGCCGCTGATCCCCGTCGGCCATTCCCTGGGCGGGCGCGTCGCCATGGAATTGGCGCGCCAGGCGCCGGAGCGCGTGCGCGGCCTCGTACTGGCCAATACCGGACATGACGGCATGGGAGAGAACGAGGCGCCCAAGCGGCTCGCCAAGATCGCCCGCGGCTACGAGGACATGGCCGCCCTTGCCGCCGAATGGCTGCCGCCAATGCTCGCTGAAGGCATTCCGCCGGACCCGGCGCTCGTCGACGACCTGACGGACATGGTGCTCAAGGCCGGGCCGGATATTCACGCCCGCCAGATCCGCGCCATCATGGAGCGCCCGAACGCGATGGAATACATCGCCGACATCGCCTGTCCGGTTCTCCTGATCACCGGCGCGCAGGACAGCTGGTCGCCGGAAAAGCAGCATCGCGAGATCGCCGACAAACTGGCGATCACCGAGGTTCACATAATTGAGGGGGCCGGGCATTTCATGCCCGTGGAGCGCCCGGCGGAAACGGTTGCCGCCATTACCGGCTGGCTCGATCAGCATAAGGAGGAGCTCAATGTCTGACGTGCTCGAAATTCCCGAAACGCCGCTCTTCGAGCGTGAGCGTTCGAAAAACGGCTACCGGATGAACAAGATGGCGATGGCGCTCGGCAAGCCGGAAAACCGCGCGGCCTTCAGGGCCGACGAGGAAGCCTTTCTCGACAGTTTCGGTCTCGGCGAGGCGGAGAAACAGGCGGTGATGAGCCGCGACTGGCACAAGATGGTGGCGCTTGGCGGCAATCTGTTCTTCATCCTGAAGATCGCGGCGGTCGATCCGGCGAGCATGGCCGAAATCGGCGCGGCCCAGGCCGGCATGAGCCAGGACGAATTTCTCAAGACAAGACTGGGGAAGATGTAATGGCCGAAATCATTGGCGGCGTGGGCACCAGCCACGTACCCTCCATCGGCGTGGCGCTCGACAAGGGCCTTGCCGAAACGCCCGACTGGAAGCCCTTCTTCGACGGCTATATCCCGGGCAAGCAGTGGATGGCGGACAAGAAGCCCGATGTCGCAGTAGTGATCTTCAACGATCACGGCAACACCTTCTTCCTGGACCGCGTGCCGACCTTCGCCATCGGCGTGGCGGATAGTTACAAGCCGGTGGACGAGGGCTGGGGCCCGCGCGCCGTGCCGGAATTCGAGGGTGCCGTCGATCTCTCATGGCATATCGTCGACACGATGGTGGAGAACCATTTCGACCCGCTGGTCTGCCGCGAGATCGAGGTTGACCATGGCCTTCAGGTGCCGCTGGAACTGTTCTTCGGCCGCCCCGAACACTGGCCGGTGAAGGTGGTGCCGATCTGGGTCAACACCATCCAGTATCCGATCCCCACCCCGCAGCGCTGCTGGGAAATGGGCAAGGTGCTGCGCAAGGCGATCGAAAGCTTCCCCGGCGATGAGCGCGTGGTGATCATGGGCACGGGCGGGCTTTCGCACCAGCTTCAGGGCAGTCGCGCCGGCTTCATCAACCGTGAGGCCGATGAGGCCTGGCTCGACGGCATCGCCAATGACTTCGAGAAATACCGGAACATGAGCCGCAAGGACTATGTCGACCAGTTCGGCTCGGAGGGCGCGGAACTGATCATGTGGCTGGTGATGCGCGCGGCCATGAACCCGCATGTGGAGATGAAGCACAGGCATTATTTTGCCCCCGCCTCGCTCACCGGCGCCGGCATGGTCGTGCTGGAGAATGCGTGATGGCGTTTTTCCTGATGCGGTGCATGAATGCGCCTGACGTCGATGACCTGCGTGAGAAAACCCGACCCGAGCATCGCGCATGGGTGTCCTCGGGCGGCAAGGGACTGGTCTCGGTGCTGATCGGCTCGGCGCTTGTCGATGACGAGGGCCGCTCCTGCGGCAATTTCGGCATATTGGAAGCAAAAACCCGCGCCGATGCCGAGGCCTTTGCCGAGGGCGATCCCTTCCGCAAGGCGGGCATTGTCGCAGAAATCGAGCTGACGCCCCTGCCCGAAACATTCCAGGCGCACCGGATCAGCGAGCCGATGAGCCCGCGCCTTCCGGCAGACTGAACCGGCTCGCACGGGAAATGCCGACGGGAGGACGAGATGACGGCGAAGATCATTGACGGAAAGGCCTTTGCCGCCCGCATTCGCGGTGCGGTGGCCTGCCACGTCTCACGGATGAAGGCCGAACACGGCGTGACGCCGGGCCTTGCCGTGGTTCTGGTCGGCGATGACCCCGCATCCGAAGTCTATGTCCGCGCCAAACACAAACAGACGCTCGAGGCGGGCATGAACTCGTTCGAACACCGTCTGCCGGAGGAGGCCTCCGCCGAGGAACTTCTGGCGCTTGTCGCGCGATTGAACGCCGATGACGCGGTCGACGGCATTCTCGTGCAATTGCCGCTGCCCGGTCATATAGCCGAAGCCGAGGTTCTGGCGGCGATCGATCCGGCCAAGGATGTCGACGGTTTTCATGTCGCCAATGTCGGCCTCCTGGCGACCGGACAGAAGGCGATGGTGCCGTGCACCCCGCTCGGCTGCCTGATAATGCTGAAGGAAGAATACGGCGACCTCTCCGGCCTTGAAGCCGTCGTCATCGGTCGCTCCAACATCGTCGGCAAGCCGATGGCGCAATTGCTGCTTGCCGCCAATGCCACCGTCACCATCGCCCATTCGCGCACGCGCGACCTAAAGGCCGTCGTCAGCCGGGCCGATATCGTGGTTGCCGCCGTCGGCAGGCCCGAGATGATAAAGGGCGACTGGATCAAGCCCGGCGCGAGCGTGATCGATGTCGGCATCAACCGCATCGATGCGCCGGAGCGCGGGGAAGGAAAGACGCGGTTGGTCGGCGACGTCGATTTCGCCGCCGCAAGTGCCGTGGCCGGTGCCATCACGCCGGTGCCGGGCGGCGTCGGCCCGATGACGATCGCCTGTCTGCTTGCCAACACGCTGACGGCTGCCTGTCGCCGTCGCGGGCTTGCCGAGCCGGCAAACCTGACCGCCTGATGGCGCTGTGCGGCGTTGGTCCAGGGCGGCGCAAGTCTCCTCCGGCGGCAACGCCGCGCGCCGCCCTAGACCCGCCTTTCTGGGCGAACCCGGTTTTCAAACCGGGCATGGCTTCCTATGCTGGGGCAGCAATTCAGGAAGGAATGTCATGACAATCGGGTTTATCGGAACGGGCGAGATCACGAAGGCCGTGGTGACCGGCATGAGCACGGTCGATGGCGAGAAGCCGACCATTCTTGTCTCGCCGCGCAATGAGGAAATCGCGGCCGGACTTGCCGACCGCTTCGAGAATGTCGAGATCGCGGCGAGCAATCAGGACGTTATCGACGGCGCGGAGACGGTTTGCCTGGCGCTGAGGCCGGGCGATGCCGAAGAGATCGTCAAGACGCTGAAATTCGGCCCATCCCACCACGTCATCAGCTTCATGCCGACCTTCAGCCAGGCGCGGCTTGCCAAGATCGTTGCCCCGGCAACGCGGATCACGCTGGTGACGCCGCTGCCGGCGGTCGCCTTTCACGGCGGCCCGACGCCGGTCTTCCCGCCGGATGAGGACGCGATTGCGATGTTCGATCCGCTCGGCACCGTGGTTGCCGCCGAGACGGATGACGAATACCAGGCGATGTGCGTCGCCACCGCCTCGCTTGCCGGCGCCTTTGCCTATTACGAGACGATTGCCGACTGGCTTCAGGCGAAGAACCTGCCGGCCGACAAGGCGCGGGCCTTTTCCGGCGCAGTTTTCTACGCGCTTGCCGCAACGGCTCGCAACGCGCCTGAGATGTCGTTTTCCGAACTGACGCGGGAATCGGCGACACGTGGCGGCACCAATGAACAGGTGCTCAAACACCTGAAGGACAACAACGTCTATACCGCGTTTTCAAAGGCGCTTGACGGCATCTGGGATCGGTTCGAGAATGCGAAACCTTCTTCCGACTGACAGGACAGGATGATGGATACGCCGCAGCTTCTGGGATCTCTGGCACTTGCCTGGGCGGCCTATTTCGTTGCCGTCGTCAGCCCCGGCCCGGCAACGCTTGCCATTGCCGGCACGGCCATGAGCCAGGGCAGGCAGCAGGCCGTGGCGCTGGCCAACGGCGTTCTGACCGGCTCCTTTTTCTGGGCCGTGCTGGCCGGCGCCGGCATGGCCGCCGTGGTGACGAAGCTTGCCTATGGGCTGATGGCGCTGAAGATCATCGGCGGGTGCTATCTGCTTTATCTGGCCTACAAGAGCTTTCGCGCCGCGATGCGCGCGGATGCCGCCGACATGGCGCCGAAGATTGCCGGGCGTCTCAGCCTCGGCGCCTTCTACCGGCGCGGCCTCTATATCCACCTCACCAATCCGAAGGCGATCTTTGCCTGGGTTTCGCTCGTGTCCATCGGCCTGCCGAAGGATGCCGATCATGGCACCATCATCCTGTTCATCGCCGGCGCCAATATCATCGGCTTCCTGACCTTCAACGCGCTGGCGCTGATGTTCTCGTCCGACGTTGTCGTGCGCGGCTACCGCAAGGGCCGCCGCGCCATCGAGGGGACGATGGCCGCGCTCTTCACACTTGCCGGCCTGAAACTTCTGACGACAAGGTTCTGACATGCTCGACGAAGACCAGATCGCAAACCGGCTCCTCGCTCTGGAGCCGGGCGAATTTCATTTCCCGGAACTCTACGGCGAAGGCTGGAACCGCCTCTATATCGGCGACAAGGTGAAGTTCGGCCGCGAATTCCTCAACGCCGTGCGCAAGGGCCGCTTTCCCGGCGTGGAGGACACCGGCCGCAAGAAGGGCGGCGGCAGGCTTTATGTGAAGAACTGAGCTTCCTATTCCGCAGCCTGACTGCCCGAACCGAAGCGGTTCTCGATATAATCGCTGACCATCGCCTCGAAATCGGCGGCGATGTTCGGCCCGCGCAGGGTCTTGGCCTTCTTGCCGTCGATGAAGACCGGGGCGGCGGGCGTTTCGCCGGTGCCGGGCAGAGAGATGCCGATATCGGCATGCTTGCTTTCGCCCGGACCGTTGACGATGCAGCCCATCACCGCGACGTTGAGCGCTTCCACGCCCGGATATTTATCGCGCCAAACCGGCATGTTCTTGCGAAGATCCGACTGGATTTTGGAGGCCAGTTCCTGAAACACGGTCGAGGTCGTGCGCCCGCAACCGGGACAGGCGGCCACCACCGGCACGAACTGGCGGAAACCCATGACCTGCAGCAGTTCCTGCGCCACCTGCACCTCGCGGGTGCGGTCGCCGCCGGGCTCCGGCGTCAGAGACACGCGGATCGTGTCGCCGATGCCGTGCTGCAGCACATAGCCCATGGAGGCGGACGAGGCGACGATGCCCTTGGTGCCCATGCCGGCTTCCGTGAGGCCCAGATGCAGCGCATGGTCCGAACGTTCGGCCAGCATGGAATAGACGGCGATCAAGTCCTGGACCTGGGAGACCTTGGCCGAGAGGATGATGCGATTGCGGGCGAGGCCGATCTCCTCGGCCAGTTCGGCCGACAGAAGCGCGGATTGCACGATGGCTTCACGGGTGACATCGCGGGCGGAAAGCGGCGAACCGGCTTCGGCGTTCTCGTCCATCAGCCGCGTCAGCAGCTCCTGGTCAAGCGAGCCCCAGTTGACGCCGATGCGGACCGGCTTTTCGTAGCGGATCGCCATTTCGATGATCTCTGCAAACTGCTTGTCGCGCTTGTCGCGGAAGCCGACATTGCCGGGATTGATGCGGTATTTGGCAAGGGCCTCGGCGCAGGCCGGGTGATCGGCCAGAAGCTTGTGGCCGATATAATGAAAATCGCCGACGAGCGGCACGTCGAGACCGAGATGCTCCAGCCGTTCGCGAATGCGCGGCACGGCGGCGGCCGCCTCGTCGCGATCAACCGTGATGCGCACCAGTTCGGAACCGGCCTTGGACAGCGCCGCCACCTGCGCGACGGTCGCGTCGATATCGGCCGTATCCGTGTTGGTCATCGACTGGACGACCACCGGAGCGCCGCCTCCGACAATCACGCCGCCGACATCAACGGCAACCGAGGCGCGGCGAGGCAAGGGGTCGAAATTGCGGGGAGCGGCAAGCGTCATGATCATCTCCGGAACGGCTCTGCCCTTCAGGTGGTATAATGGCGCGGTCTTGTCAACTGTCAGCCCACCCGGTCGCGGTCGGCGTAGCGCATCAGCGGCGCCAGCAGGAAGACGATGACATGGAGAAGCGACAGGCCCATGAAGATCGGCGAGAAGCCGGTGTGCTCCGCCAGAAAGCCGATCAGCGAGGGGGCGACGAGAATGCCGGAATAGCCGAGCGTGGTCGTGACCGACAGGCCGATGCCCGGGGCCATGCCGGGCAGGTTGCCGGCGGCCGAAAAGGCGATCGGCACCATGTTGGAAATGCCGAGCCCGGCAATGGCAAAACCGAGAATGATCAGCGGCGTGGATGGCGCGAGGCCTGCAAGCAGGAGGCCCGTGACGGAGAGCACCGCGCAGATCCGCATCGTCTTCACCCCGCCGAGGCGGTCGCGCACAAGGTCACCTGCAAAGCGCATCGTCGTCATCGAGAGCTGGAAGGCGGCGAAGCCGAAACCGGCAAGCGCGATATCGACGCCGCGCTCATTGCGCAGATAAAGCGCGCTCCAGTCCATGATTGCGCCTTCGGGGATCATGGAAAACAGCGCGACGATGCCGATCAGCCAGGGCAGCGGCGTCATCGGCAGGCGGATTTTCTGCTGCCGCTCTTCGCCGGAGGGCGTGTCTTCGACAAGGCGCGGAAAGCCGATCGCCAGAAACAGGCCCGCCAGAGCGGTAGCCGCAATTGCGTGGCCGAGCGGCCCCGTCATTTCGATCAGAAAGCCGCCCATCGCGGCGCCAAGAAGTCCGCCCAGGCTCCAGAAGGCGTGACAGGAGGACATGATCGCCCGGTGTTCGACCTTTTCGACCGCGACCGTATTGGCGTTCATCGACACGTCCATCGATGCCATCAGCCCGCCGAACAGAAAAAGCACAATCGCCGCCAGCCAGATCGCGTTTGAGAGCGTGAGCAGGATCAGCATCGGCAGGAACATCAGCGCCGAGACCTTGCCGACCTTTGTCGAGCCGAAGCGGGCGTTGAAAACGCCCGTCAGCGGCATGGCCAGGATCGAGCCCACGCCGAAGACGAGGATCATCAGACCGAGTTCGCCCTCCGAAAGGCCGAGCTTTTCGGCAAACACCGGGATCTTGGGCGCCCAGGAGCCCATGTAGAAGCCGTTCATGAGAAAGAGCAGCGAGACGCCGAGGCGATGGGGCGACATGTAGCGTCGCGGGCGGCCAGTCTCTTCAAGCAGGGTGTCGATCATTGGTTTTCTCGTCATGCGGTGATTTCAATCAGGTTGCCGTCCGGGTCCGTCAGGACGGCCTCGTAGAAGCCGTCGCCGGTCCGGCGCGGCGCGCTCGCCAGAAAGCCCTCCCGCTCCGCATCGGCCGCCAGCCGGTCGACGGCACCGATACTGCCGAGGCCGATGGCGATGTGGGCATAGCCCGGGCGTTCGGCGGACGGGTCACCCGCCGGGCCGAGCCAGGGCGCCTGCATGATCTCGATAGCAGGCCCGTCTGTCAGCGTGATGAAGCGCGAGACGAAGCCGGGGCGGCGGCGGCTTTCGTAACGCGCGCCGGCATGCGCGGCGAAGACGCGTTCATAAAAAGCCGCAAGCCGGTCGAGATCGGCGGTCCAGAGCGCCACGTGGACAATGCGGGTGACCGTCATCGTTCCGCTCCCTTCCCGATCAGCTCCAGGCCGGTCTCCTCGAGCGCTGCCCGCGCCGCGGCGTCGAGCATTTCCGGAACAGCCAGCGCGTCGAGCGCATCAAGCGCGATGACGCTACAGGGGGCGCGCGTGGCAAATTTTGCCGCCGTCATGGCGGTGACCACGCGGCGGGCGCAGGCCGCCGCCTCGCGCTTGAACAGGGCGTCCTCGTAGTGAAAGCAAGTCAGTCCCGCCTCGACGTCGATCCCGCAGGCGCCGAGCAGACAGAGATCGAAATGGAAAGCCTGAAGGTCTTCGATCGCGCCCGCGCCGATGGCCCCGCCGACCTCGCGGTGGATGCGGCCGCCGATCATGATCACATCGAGCGTCCGGTGCCCGTCGAGCGCGGCCGCGATCGCCGGCGCATTGGTGACGATGAAGCCGTGAAGGTTTTCCGGCAGGGAGCGGGCGGCGGCGATGTTCGTGCTGGAGGCATCGAGAAATACGCTCATGCCATCGCGGATTTCACTGGCAAGCAGGCGGCCGAGCGCCTGCTTCTCCGCGTCATCCTTGTTGTCGCGGGCCTTCAGCGGCCCCGCGGCCGGCGCAACGGGCAACGCCCCGCCATAGACCCGCTCGCACAGGCCGCGCGCGGCCAGCTCCCTCAGGTCACGGCGGATCGTGTCTTCGGAAACGGCGAATTCAGTTGCCAGATCAGCAGCCAGAACCCGGTTGCCGGTCTTCAGCCGTTGAAGAATGATGTCCTGTCTTTCGCGGATCAGATGCATGGCCGTGTCCAAATCGTGCAGAAACGTGCATATTCCGGTTTGAACGTGCATGCAAGGGAAAATGGGCGGGCTCCGAGCGCACGTTACTTATCTTTCCAACCAATCTGCTCGACGCGCATTCCTTCTGTCTGGGCTTTTGGTAAGGATATCAGTTTGGCCCGTATGCGGGTCACCTCACACCGGCCCAGGCGCACCGATTTGCGGCTCCGCCAACCGCGGCCAAGCTTGTTCGGGATCTCGGCTCCTTGATGGCCATTTCCCCCCTCCCACCTGCGTCATGCTCGGGCTTGACCCGAGCATCCAGGCGATGCTGGCCATCGAGTTCGGAAAGAATCCTGCAGCCGCTTGCCGTGTGGCCTGGATCCTCGGGTCAAGCCCGAGGATGACACTGAATGGGGTGGATAGGATCTTGTTCAATCGGATAGGCGGAGAAAAGACGATGTTTTGAAAACCAGGAAAATGTGCAAAATACGAGGTTTTCAACCCTCTTTGACGGTTCTCGAAACCTGAAACCCGTCCGCTTTGGCTCAAGGGCCAGGTAAAGATGGACAACAGCGCTTGTCAGCAACAGACAATTCCAGTGTGGTGCGAGCCGCCTTGACGGCGGCTCGCCGATCTCATGTTACGCCGCCTTGGACTTGTTCTGGCGGTTCTCGATGAGGTCGTCGACGACGCCGGGGTCGGCGAGCGTCGATGTATCGCCCAGCGCACCGAAATCGTCCTCGGCGATCTTTCTGAGGATGCGGCGCATGATCTTGCCGGAACGCGTCTTCGGCAGGCCGGGCGCGAACTGAATCTTGTCCGGCGTCGCGATCGGGCCGATTTCGGCACGCACCCACTTGATCAGTTCCTGCCGGAGCGCCTCATCAGGCTCGTGCTCGCTCATCAGCGTGACATAGCAATAAATGCCCTGCCCCTTGACCGGATGCGGATAGCCGACGACCGCGGCCTCCGACACGAAATGGTGCGAGACCAGCGCGCTCTCGATTTCCGCCGTGCCGAGACGGTGGCCGGAAACGTTGAGCACATCGTCGACGCGGCCGGTGATCCAGTAATAGCCGTCCTCGTCGCGTCGGCAGCCGTCGCCGGTGAAATATTTCCCCTTGTAGGTGGAGAAATAGGTCTGGACGAAACGGTGATGGTCGCCATAGACCGAGCGCGCCTGCCCCGGCCAGCTGTCGGTGATGCAGAGATTGCCGTCGGCCGCGCCTTCCAGCACCTTGCCCTCGTTGTCCACCAGTTGCGGCTTGACCCCGAAGAAGGGCTTGGTGGCCGAACCGGGCTTCAGGTCGGTCACGCCCGGCAGCGGCGTGATCATCATGCCGCCGGTTTCCGTCTGCCACCAGGTATCGACGATCGGGCAGCGCTCCTCGCCAACGACGCGGTAATACCATTCCCAGGCTTCCGGGTTGATCGGCTCGCCGACCGAGCCGAGCAGGCGCAGGCTTTCGCGCGAGGATTTCTTCACCAGATCGTCGCCAGCCCCCATCAGCGCGCGGATAGCCGTCGGAGCGGTGTAGAGGATATTGACCTGATGCTTGTCGACCACCTCCCAGAAGCGGCCGGAATCCGGGAAGGTCGGGACCCCTTCGAACATCACCGTCGTCGCGCAATTGGCGAGCGGCCCGTAGACGATATAGGAATGGCCTGTGACCCAGCCGACATCGGCCGCGCACCAGAAGATCTCGCCCTCCTTGTAGTCGAAGACATATTCATGCGTCATCGAGGCCCAGACGAGATAGCCACCGGTGGTGTGCAGCACGCCCTTCGGCTTGCCCGTCGAACCGGAGGTATAGAGGATGAACAGCGGGTCTTCCGCGCGCATCTTTACCGGCGGGCAATCGCCCTTCACCGTCTTGATTTCCTCGTGATACCAGAGATCGCGCCCGCGGGCCCAGCCGACATGGCCGCCGGTACGGCGCACGCAGAGCACATGGTTGACCATGACATACTGCTTGGCGGCGATATCGATGGCGAGGTCGACATTTTCCTTGAGCTGGATCGGCTTGCCGCCGCGCACGCCCTGATCGCAGGTGATCACGAAGGTCGATTCGCAATCGACGATGCGGCCGGCGAGCGCTTCCGGCGAGAAACCGGCAAAGACCACCGAATGAATGGCGCCGATGCGCGCGCAAGCGAGCATCGCATAGGCCGCTTCCGGCACCATCGGCATGTAGATCGTCACCCGGTCGCCTTTCTTGACGCCGTGCTTCTTCATCACGTTTGCCATGCGGCAGACCTGATCGTAAAGCTGGTTATAGGTGATCTTCTTGTCGATATAGGGGTTGTCGCCTTCCCAGATGATGGCGGTCTGTTCCCCGTGCGTCTTCAGGTGCCGGTCGATACAGTTATAGGAGACATTGGTCTGCCCGTCCTCGAACCACTTGATCGAGACCCGGCCGGTGAACGACGTGTTCTTGACCTTGGTATAGGGCTTGAACCAGTCGATCCGCCGGCCATGACGGTCCCAGAAGATCTCCGGTTCCTCAACGCTTTCCTGATACCATTTCTCGTATTTGTTCGCATCGATCAGAGCGCGCGTCTTTGCCGGCTTCAAAACCGGATATGTCTTGCCTGACATACTTTCCTCCTCAGAAATTCCTCCGTTGCCCCATTCATACAGGCTCGTGCGATGTCTTCAATAAGACATTCGTCAATTGTTTCGACGTGATTGCATTCGAAGCGTGAAGGGATTATATGGGCCTCAACTATTCCCGGAAATTGTGGCAAAAACCCACGGACCGCGACACCGGCGCGGACGACAGAAGGACTTTATCCAATGGCACAAAAGCTGCTTATGCCCAAGGCGACAGCCGTATGGCTCGTGGACAACACGGCCTTGTCGTTCGATCAGATTGCCGAGCTGTGCAAGCTCCACCCGCTGGAAGTCAAGGCCATTGCCGACGGCGAGAGCGCGCAGGGCATCAAGGGCCTCGACCCGATCTCGACCGGCCAGCTTTCTCGTGACGAGATCGCGCGCGCGGAGAACAATCCGAACCACAAGCTGAAACTTTCCGAGCCGAAGGTGCGGGTGCCGGAATCCAAACGCAAGGGCCCGCGCTATACGCCGGTCTCCAAGCGTCAGGACCGCCCGAACGCCATTCTCTGGCTGGTGCGCAATCATCCGGAACTGAAGGACGCGCAGATTTCGCGCCTCGTCGGCACCACCAAGTCGACGATCGAGCAGATCCGTGACCGCACCCACTGGAACTCGGCCAATCTGACGCCGATGGATCCGGTGACGCTCGGCCTCTGCAGCCAGATAGACCTTGATCTCGAAGTCGAAAAATCGGCCAAGGACCGCCCTCTCCCGTCGGCCGAGGAACTCGACAATGCCCGTCTGGCTTCTGCAAGCGAGATGGAAAGCCTCGGCGACAGCGTCAACACATCGCAGGAAGACAAGGGCATGTCTGCCGACGAGGTGTTCTCGCGCTTTGCGTCGCTGAAGAATGAAGGCGATGAAGACGAGGATGATGACAACCGCTGACCAGCGGGCGTCATTACAGCGTGATTTCAGGAGGGGGCCGCGCGCCCCCTTTTGCTTTCAATTGGCTGACGAGGATTGATCGTTCAGGCGGCGCGTTCATCGAATGCGGCCTGAGCGCGGGAAATTTCCTCTCCGTTCTCCTCGGTCCAGGTATAAAGCGCGATGACATGCGTGCGCAGAGACTGACCGAGCGCCGTCAGCTCATATTCCACGCCGACGGGAGACGTTGGTAGCACCCTGCGGTTGACGACGCCATTGCGCTCGAGCTTGCGCAGCGTATCGGTCAGCGCTTTCTGGCTGATGCCTTCGAGCTGCTTCTTGATCGCGTTGAACCGGTGCGGGCCATAGCCAAGCATGGTCAAAACCATGATCGACCATTTGCCGGAAATCTGGTCGAGAATCTTTCGGTTGATGCAATCCACCTGGAAATTCGGGCATCGGGATGGATCATGCGCCATAGGTCACCTCATCTATACCTAGGCAACTCATAATGCCTTATTGACACTAAGTCCATAATTTATACCTATGCCGCCAGAAGTCCTCCCAAGGCTGTAAAGGAAACCGAAATGTCAAACTCCGCCAATGAGGCCCTGTTCCGGCCCTTCAAACTCAAATCGCTTGAACTGAAGAACCGGATCGTGATGGCGCCGATGACGCGCGGCTTTTCGCCGGACGGCGTGCCCGGCCAGAATGTTGCCGATTACTACCGCCGCCGCGCCGAGAGCGATGTCGGCCTGATCCTTTCCGAAGGCACCGTTGTCGACCGCCCCAACTCGAAGAACCTTCCCGGCATTCCGGATTTCCATGGAGAGAGAGCGCTCGCAGGGTGGAAAAACGTGATCGACACGGTTCATGCGGCCGGCGGCAGGATGGGGCCGCAGATCTGGCATGTGGCCAACACCATAGCCAGCGCCGATTATCCGCCGAACCCCGATGAGACCGAAAGCCCCTCCGGTTTCGTCAAGCCGGGCGAGAAGCGCGGCCACGCCATGAGCGAGGAAGACATTGCCGACACGATTGCCGCTTTTGCCAGGGCCGCGGCGGATGCCGAGCGCCTCGGCTTCGATGTGGTGGAACTGCACGGCGCCCATGGCTATCTGATCGACCAGTTTTTCTGGCCGGAGCTGAACCTGCGCGAGGACCGCTGGGGCGGACCGGCGATTGGCGAGCGCGCGCGCTTTGCCGCCGAGATTATCAAGGCCGTGCGCGAGGCCGTCTCCGACGCCATGCCGGTGATCATCCGCCTCAGCCAGTGGAAGCAGCAGGACTACAATGCGAAGATCGCCACCACGCCGGACGGGATGGCCGAGTGGCTGGAGCCGCTGGTGGATGCCGGCGCCGACATGCTCCACTGCTCGCAGCGCCGCTTCTGGGAACCGGAATTTCCCGAAATCGACGGCGAAAACGGCCTCAACTTCGCCGGCTGGGCCAAGAAGATCACCGGCGTGCCGACGATTTCGGTCGGGTCTGTCGGCCTTGACGGCGCGGATTTCCTCGGCTCCTTCGGCGGCGCTGAAACCTCCGCCTCCGGACTTGAGAAGCTGGTCAGCCGCATGGAAAAGGACGAGTTCGATTTGATCGCCGTCGGCCGCGCGCTGATCAAGGATCCCGAATGGGTGAAGAAGGTCGAGGCCGGCGAGATCGACAAGCTTCAGGCCTTTTCACGTGAAACGCTCGCCGAGCTTGTCTGAGTTTTGCGAAGGAGGCCGGATGCCAGGCGCGTCCGGCCTTTGTCCTTCCCGCCCGGCGGCGCTCATTCAAACGCCGCCAGCCATTTGGCCAGCAGTCTGTCCAGCGCCGCGCGGTCTTCCATCGGCAGGGATGCAATCAGCCTGTGCTGGTTCTCGACATGGGCGCTTACCGCCTCGTCGATCAGGGCGAAGCCCTTGTCTGACAGTGCGATGACGAAGCCGCGCCCATCCTCCGGATTGCGCTTACGCGAGATGAAACCCGCCGCCTCCAGCCGGTCGAGCCTATTGGTCATCGTGCCGGAGGAGACCATCGTCCGGTCCATCAGCGCCGAGGGCGAGAGCGCATAGGGCGGTCCGGAACGCCTCAGCGTTGCCAGCACGTCGAAACTCGCGGCGTTCAGCCCGTAGCGCGAAAACACCGTCTCGAGATTACGCGCAAGATGCTGCTGCAGCCGTTTGAGGCGTCCCATGACGCCCATCGGCATGGCGTCGAGGTCCGGACGCTCGGCCTGCCACTCGGCAAGAATACTGTCGACATGATCCATGGCGGAACCATGCTGAGATTCTATCTTGACGTCAAGTCATATCCATATAGTTTGACGTCAAGATAAATGGAGGCAGCCATGCCGAAAACATCCGATGTCCTGCTGACCGCACTGGCGCCCGCCATCTGGGGCAGCACCTATATCGTCACCACCGAGCTTCTGCCGCCCGGTCTGCCCCTGACGCTCGGCCTCCTGCGGGCGCTACCGGCAGGTCTGATCCTGCTTCTCGTGGTCCGGCAATTTCCGTCCCCCGCCATGCTGCCGCGCCTGTTTGCGCTCGGTTTCCTGAACTTCGCGCTGTTCTGGAGCCTGCTCTTCGTTGCCGCCTATCGCCTGCCCGGCGGCGTTGCCGCAACCCTTGGCGCGACCCAGCCGTTGATCGTGCTGTTTCTGTCGCGCGCAGCGCTTGGCACAGCGATCCGGCCGCTCGGCGTGCTGGCCGCGCTCGGCGGGCTCGCAGGCGTAGCCTTTCTCGTACTGTCGCCGAATGCCGTGCTCGATCCCCTCGGCATTGCCGCTGCCTTCGGCGGCGCGTTGTCGATGGCGACCGGCACGGTGCTCACCCGCAAATGGCAGTTTCCCGTGCCGCCGCTGACGCTCACCGCCTGGCAACTGACCACCGGCGGCCTGCTGCTCCTGCCGCTGGCTCTCATCCTCGAGCCCGCTTTCCCGGTTCCGACGGCCGAAAACCTGATCGGCCTCGCCTGGCTCGGGCTTGTCGGCGCGGCGCTCACCTATTTCTTCTGGTTCCGCGGCATCGCCATGATCGGCCCCTCACGCGCCGCCCTCCTCGGCTTCCTGAGCCCCTTGAGCGCGGTCCTGCTCGGCTGGATCCTGCTCGGTCAGGCCTTGTCGCCGCTACAGGCCGCAGGCGCCGTGCTGGTGCTGGCAAGCCTCTGGCTCGGCCGCATGACAGGCGGTCCCGCCCCGTCGCCCGTCGCCACGCCCGCACATGCAAAAACCCCGGCCGAATGACCGGGGTTTTCAAACATCTCAGGCGGACGGGGACCGGTCTCAGTCCTCAAACACCACCAGAAGGTCCTTGGCGTCGATCTGGTCGCCCGCCTTGACATGGACTTCCTTGATGACGCCGTCGCGATCGGCGTGGAGCGCGGTTTCCATCTTCATCGCTTCGATGGATACGAGCACGTCGCCGGAGGAGACCTGCTGGCCGGCGGAAACGGCAACGGTGGAAATCACGCCCGGCATCGGCGCGCCGATCTGGTTCTGGTTGGCCGGATCCACCTTCTGGTTGGCCCCGCCCGTTGCGCCATGGGCGCGGTCCGGCACCTTGATCGAGCGCGGCGCGCCGTTCAGTTCGAAGAACACAGTGACCATGCCCTTCTCGTCCGGGCTGGTGACCGCCTGGTTCTGCACCACGATCGTCTTGCCGACTTCGAGATCGGCGAAGAGCTCGTCGCCCTCGTCGAGACCGTAGAAATAGGCAGGCGTCGGCAGAACCGAAACAGGACCGTAGGTCTCGCTCGCCAGCGCATAGTCGACGAAGACCTTCGGATACATCAGGTAGGAGGCGAGTTCGAAATCATTGATCTCGCGGCCGACCTTTTCCTCGGCCTGCTTGCGTTCGGCCTCCAGATCGGCATCTTCCAGCAGCGAGCCGGGACGCACCGTATAGGGCTTGTCACCCTTCAGCGCCTTCTTCTGCAGCCCCTCCGGCCATCCGGCCGGCGGCTGGCCGAGATCGCCCTTGAGCATGGAGATGACCGAATCCGGGAAGGACATGTCCTTGGCCGGGTTTTCGACATCGGCAACGGAGAGATCCTGGCTCACCATCATCAGCGCCATGTCGCCGACAACCTTGGAGGACGGCGTGACCTTGACGATATCGCCGAACATCTGGTTGGCGTCGGCATAGGCCTGCGCCACTTCGTGCCAGCGGGTCTCAAGCCCGAGCGAGCGGGCCTGCTCCTTCAGATTGGTGAACTGGCCACCCGGCATTTCATGCAGATAGACTTCCGAGGCCGGCCCCTTCAGGTCGCTCTCAAAGGCGGCATACTGGTGGCGCACGGCCTCCCAGTAGAAGGAGATGCGGCGGATATAGCCGGTATCGAGGCCCGGATCGCGCTCGTGGCCCTTCAGCGCCTCGACGATCGAGCCAAGGCAGGGCTGCGAGGTGTTGCCGGAGAAGGCATCCATGGCCGCATCGACGGCATCGACGCCGGCATCGATCGCCGACAGCACGGTGGCAGCTGAAATGCCCGACGTGTCATGGGTGTGGAAGTGGATCGGCAGTTCGGTGGCATCGCGCAGCGCCGTGAACAGCATCTTGGCGGCTGCCGGCTTCAGCAGGCCGGCCATGTCCTTCACCGCGATGATATGGGCGCCGGCGGCTTCCAGTTCCCTGGCAAGGTCGGTGTAGTATTTCAGGTCATATTGCGGACGGCGCGCATTCATGATGTCGCCGGTATAGCAGATCGCCGCCTCGCAGAGTTTGCCTTCCTCGGCCACGGCGTCCATCGAGACGCGCATGTTCTCCACCCAGTTGAGGCAGTCGAAGACGCGGAAGAGATCGATCCCGCCCGCGGCCGCCTGGCGGACGAAGTATTTGACCACATTGTCGGGATAGTTCTTGTAGCCGACGCCGTTTGCGCCCCTGAGCAGCATCTGCAGCAGAAGGTTCGGTGCGTTCTGGCGGACCTTCGCCAGCCGCTCCCACGGGTCTTCCGTCAGGAAGCGCATCGACACGTCGAAGGTCGCCCCGCCCCAGCATTCGAGCGACAGAAGCTCCGGCAGCGCCCGGGCATAGGTGCCGGCGATGGTCGCAATGTCATGGGTGCGCATGCGGGTCGCCAGCAGGGACTGGTGGCCGTCGCGCATGGTGGTGTCAGTCATCAGGACGCGCTTTTCATTGCGCATCCACTTGGCGAATTTCTCCGGCCCCATCTTGTCGAGAAGCTGCTTGGTGCCCGGCTTCGGATCGCCCTCGATGAAGGGCACGACGGGCGCCGCGATCTCGTCGGAGGGGCGCGGACGGCCCTTGACCTCCGGATGGCCGTTGACGGTGACATCGGCCAGATAGGTCAGGAGCTTGGTGGCGCGGTCGGCGCGCTTGACCTGGGAAAACAGTTCCGGCGTCTCGTCGATGAAACGCGTGGTGTAGCTGTAATCCATGAATTGCGGATGGGTGATGATCGCTTCGAGGAAGGTGAGGTTGGTGGCGACGCCGCGAATGCGGAACTCGCGCAATGCCCGGTCCATGCGGCGCGCGGCCTCCTGCGGGGACGGTGCCCAGGCGGTGACTTTTTCAAGAAGCGGATCGTAGAAGCGTGTGATGACGGCGCCCGAATAGGCCGTGCCGCCGTCGAGGCGGATGCCGAAGCCGGTGGCGCCGCGATAAGCGGTGATGCGGCCGTAATCGGGAATGAAATTGTGTTCGGGATCTTCCGTGGTGATGCGGCACTGCAGCGCGTGGCCGCGCAGGTAAATCTCCTCCTGCGGCGGCACGCCGGATTCCTCTGTGCCGATCGCCGCGCCGTCGAGAATATGGATCTGCGCCTTGACGATGTCGATGCCGGTCACGGTTTCCGTCACCGTGTGCTCGACCTGGATACGCGGATTGACCTCGATGAAGTAGAATTTTCCGGTATCGGCATCCATCAGATACTCGACCGTGCCCGCGCCGATGTAGTCGGTGGCCCGGCCGATCTTCAGCGAATATTCGGCGAGTTCGGCGCGCTGCGCCTCGGAAAGATAAGGCGCCGGCGCGCGTTCGACGACCTTCTGGTTGCGGCGCTGGATCGAACAGTCGCGCTCGAACAGATGCACCACATTGCCGTGGGTGTCGCCCAGAATCTGGCTTTCCACGTGCCGGGCGCGCTCCACCAGCTTTTCGAGATAGACCTCGTCCTTGCCGAAGGCGGCCTTGGCCTCGCGCTTTGCCTCGGTCACCTCGCGGGCGAGATCGGCCTTGGACCGGATGACGCGCATGCCGCGACCGCCGCCGCCCCAAGAGGCTTTCAGCATCACCGGAAAGCCGATTTCCTCCGCCATCCGCTCGACTTCCGCCATGTCGTCGGGCAGCGGGTCGGTCGCGGGGACGACCGGCACGCCGACCTCGATGGCGAGATTGCGGGCCGCAACCTTGTTGCCAAGCCGGCGCATGGTCTCGGCCTTCGGTCCGATGAAGGTGATACCGGCTTCCGCGCAGGCATCGACGAACTCCGGGCTCTCGGAAAGAAGGCCGTAACCCGGATGGATGGCATCGGCGCCGGAAAGCTTGGCGACACGGATCACTTCCTCAATGGAAAGGTAGCTCTCGATCGGACCCATATCGCGATCGAGGTGAGGGCCGCGCCCGACCTGATAGCTCTCATCCGCCTTGAACCGATGGAGCGCCAGCTTGTCCTCTTCCGCCCAGATCGCGACCGTTTTTATGTCCAGTTCGTTTGCAGCGCGAAAAACACGGATGGCAATCTCGGAGCGGTTGGCGACAAGTATCTTTGAAATCGGCAAGGAAGGCCTCCTCAGGAAAAAAGCGTGACAATCGCAATTTCAAAGTCATAGCCAAACTCTCGGGCAAGCGCAAACCCGCCCTGATGCCTTAATCGATTTGCCGCAATCAGGAGACGAGACCGAGCCGAAACGCAAGGGCAACGAGGTTTTGCCGGTTGCGCGCCCCGAGTTTCTGCTGCAGGCCGCTGACATACCAATTGACCGTATGATTGGTGAGGCCGATCGTCCTTCCGGCTTCGACCGACGTCATCCCGTCAGCCAGGTTCTTCAGAATGGTCAGCTCACGCAGCGAGAGCGCCGGGACCGTGTTCCCTCCGGGCGCGTCGGTTTCGCCGCAACGCAGAATAACAAAACAACGGTTGAGCGTTTCCCGGGCGAGCGCGCTGAAGAGGCTGATTTCCAGCGGAGAAAGCTCGATCCGCCGGCCGCGCGCCATTGCGAGCGCGCCGGCCAGCCCCTCGCGCCCGAAGACCGGAAAGGTGACGCCGTAAGCCAGCCCCTCCTGCGCCGCCCGGACGCACCGCAGACGCAGTGCGCGAGAAAGCGCGGGATTGAACCGCCCACCGGCCGCGAGCGCCGAATCCCAGAAATAGGCGCCTTCGAGCGCGCCGGCCGCCAGCAGAACGCCATCGACGGCGCCGTCAAAGAGTATCGGGTTCTCGGCATCGGGTTCGCTCCCGACAAGACAGCGCCATGCGACCGCGTCACGGGCGGGGGTCAGGGACCGCCGAAACAATCCGGTCCGCGCGAAATCATAGCGTCGGGCAACCTTTTCCATGGCCGCGCGAAGGCTCGTCAGGCTGTCAATCTCGTGGATCAGAACGAGGTATTCCAGCAGGTCTTGATATTTCTGCAAGGGAATCTTGTCTTTCGGGCGCGTCGGCAAGGCTTCCTTTTTGCACCGGCCGGCGACTGATTTCGCTTCGAATCACCCGGCTTTTTCAAGCGCAGGCGAGGTGTGATTACAACGCCTAGTTTTTACACGTATCAAGGGCAATAGCAACCATGGGATTAGTGAGGCTATGCTTTTCCATTGTGCGCAAAAGTGGCAGAAGGCGCTCTCGCGGACCTGTGGCGCAGGCATTCCGCAACGTTGCGGCGGCCGCCATTTTGCAGCATGGCGGCCGCCGATCTTCGGTATCAGCTTCTCAGCACCCGGTAGATCGCCGGGATGATCAGCACCGTCAGCAGGGTCGACGAGATGAGGCCGAACAGCAGAGAGATTGCAAGACCCTGGAAGATCGGATCGGCCAGGATGACGGCCGCGCCGATGATGGCCGCAAGCGCGGTCAGCAGGATCGGCTTGAAGCGGATCGAGCCCGCCGCGATCAACGTGTCGATCATCGGCACGTCATCCGACTTGGTATGCCGGATGAAGTCGACCAGCAGGATCGAATTGCGCACGATGATGCCGGCGAGCGCGATGAAGCCGATCATCGAGGTCGCCGTGAACGGCGCGTTGAACATCCAGTGGCCGAGCATGATGCCGATAAAGGTCAACGGCACCGGCGTCAGGATCACCAGCGGCACCTTGAACGAGCCGAACTGGGCGACGACGAGGATATAGATCCCGAGAAGCGCAACCATGAAGGCGGCGCCCATGTCGCGGAACGTCACCCATGTGACCTCCCATTCGCCATCCCACAAGAGAACCGGCTCGGATTCATCCTCCGGTTGGCCGTGCAGCTTGATGACAGGCTTCGGCAGGTCGCCCCAGTCCATCGCGTCGATCGCGTCCTGAACGGCGAGCATGCCGTAAAGCGGCGCTTCGAAATCGCCTGCCAGTTCGCCGGTCACCATGTCGGCATAGTGGCCGTTATGGCGGAAGATGGCGTAGGAGGTCGGCTCCTCCGTGACGGTGACGACATCGCCGAGCTCAACCACGGAAGCGGTCCCGCCGGTGGCCGAGGCAACGGGCGTCGACAGGAATGTCTCGTCAAGCACCTTCTGGTCCTTGGTGCGGCCGATCTCGATCGGGATTGGAGGCCGCCCGCCGCCGCGGTGAGAGTAGCCAACCGTGGCGGTGCCGTTCAGCGCCGACAACGCGTCGAAGACATCCTGTTCGGCAACGCCGTAGCTTTCCAGGTCATCGCCGGAAATCGCCACCCTGAGGCGTCGCGTCTGCTGGCCGTAGCTGTCATCGACATCGACGATGAAGGGCACGGAGCGGAAGGCTTCCTTGACCTTTTCGGCGACCGCGCGGCGGGTCTCGGCATCCGGGCCGTAGATTTCCGCCAAGAGCGTCGCCATGACCGGGGGCCCCGGCGGCGGCTCGACGACCTTCAACGAACTGCCCTCCGGTACGGGGACCTCTGCCAGGATCTTCTGCCTGAGATCGAGCGCGATCTCGTGGCTCGATCGGTCGCGATCGCCCTTCGGCGTCAGATTGATCTGGACGTCGCCCATCTCCGGCCGGTTGCGCATGTAGTAATGGCGAACCAGACCGTTGAAGTTGAAGGGCGAAGCGGTGCCCGCATGGGTCTGCACCGACATGACTTCCGGCGTCTGCAGCACCACGTCGGCAACGGCCTGGGCAATCGCGTCGGTCTCCTCGACCGAAGCGCCTTCCGGCAGGTCGATCGTCACCTGCAGTTCCGACTTGTTGTCGAAGGGCAGAAGCTTGACGGTGACATGCTTGGTGTAGAACAGGCTGAGCGAGCCGAAGGTGGCGACCAGAACAAGCCCGATGAAGGTCCAGGAGCGGAACTTCGTCTTCAGGATCGGGCGTGCGACCGCCGCATAGGCGCGGCCGAGCGCCCCGCCGCCATGGCCGTCCTCGGCGTGCAGCTTGGCATTGCCGGCAATCCTCACCATCAGCCAGGGCGTGATCATCACCGCGACAAAGAAGGAGAAGATCATCGCGGCAGAGGCAACCGCCGGGATCGGGCTCATATAGGGGCCCATCATGCCCGAGACGAACATCATCGGCAGAAGGGCGGCCACGACCGTCAGCGTTGCGACGATGGTCGGGTTGCCGACTTCCGCCACGGCCTCGATTGCCGCCTGAACGCGGGTGCGCTCATCGGGCATCGCCCAGTGGCGGGCAATGTTCTCGATCACGACGATGGCGTCATCCACGAGGATACCGATGGAGAAGATCAGCGCGAAAAGCGACACGCGGTTCAGCGTATAGCCCATGATATTGGCGGCAAACAGCGTCAGCAGGATCGTCACCGGAATGACGATGGCAACCACCAGCGCTTCCCTGAGTCCGATCGCCACCCAGACGAGGATGATGATCGAGACCGTCGCAAGCGCCAGATGGAACAGCAGCTCGTTGGCCTTCTCATTTGCCGTCTCGCCATAGTCGCGGGTGACCGAAACGGCCATCGTGTCGGGAATGAGCGTGCCCTTCAACTCATCCACGCGATGGAGAATGTCGTGGGCGACATTGACGGCGTTCGCCCCGGCGCGCTTGGCGATGGCCAGGGTGACGGCCGGAACGCGATCCATCGTGCCGTCTTCTCCAAGCGTGACCGAGGAGGCAATCGCGTCGGAATCATTGGTGATATAGGAGATGTCGGCGACATCGCGGACATAGACCGGGCGGCCGTCGGCGCTCGTCAGCAGGAGATTGCCGATCTCGCCGGGCGAAGACAGGGTCTGGCCGGCCATGACATCGATCTGCATGCCGTTGTCGCGCACCGTGCCGGTGGAGAAGGCGCGGTTGGCCGCCGTCACCTTGCCGGTCAGCGACTTCAGCGTCACGCCATAGAGCGCCAACCGTTCGGGATCGGGAGCGATGCGGATCGCCTCGCCGGTCTCGCCGACCAGATAGGTGAGCCCCACCTCGTCAATCTTGGTGAGTTCGGTCTGCAGCTCGCGCGCCACCCGGGTCAGGTCGTTTGCGGTGATGCCCGCATCCCGGCCGTCGGCGGGCGTCAGCGTCAGCGCGACAATGGCGACGTCGTCAATGGTGCGGCCAATAATCAGCGGTTCGGGAATGCCGACGGGAATGTCGGACATATTGGCCATGACCTTGTCATGGACGCGCAGCACCGCGCTGTCGGCTGGCGTGCCGACCATGAAGCGGGCCGTGACCATGACCTGGTTGTCGGATGTCTGCGAATAGACATGCTCGACGTCATTGATGCCCTTGATAATCGTCTCCAGCGGCTCGGAGACGAGCTTGACGGCATCCTCCGCCTTCAGCCCCGGGGCCTGGACGATGATGTCGACCATGGGAACGGAGATCTGCGGCTCTTCCTCGCGCGGTAAGGTGAACAATGCCACAAGGCCGAGCGCCAGCGCCGCCAGCAAGAAGAGCGGCGTCAGCGGCGATGCGATGAAGGATTTGGTCAGCCCGCCGGCAAGACCAAGCTTGTGCGGTTTCATGGGACGATTACCTCATCGCCGGGTGAAAGCCCGGTCAGTATCTCGGTCATGGTCTGATCCTTGATGTCGGCGTTGCCGCCGGTCATCACGGTCTTCTCCCGCGTCCTGCCGTCATCCAGGGCGACGGTGACGAAATCGAGCCCGTGGCGTGTGGTCACGGCATTTTCGGGCACGAAGAGGGCCTCGCGCTCGCCGATCGGCACGCGCACCAGGAAGCGCTGGTTGACATAGCCGGTCTTCAGCCCGTCGACCTCCACATCGGCAATCACCCGGTTGTTTTCGAGTTCCGGATAGAGCTTGACCAGCTTGCCGGTGGCTTCACCCTCGCTTCCGGGACGGCTGATCTCGATGGACGCCCCCTCCTCCAGAAGGTTTGCGTGGCGGGCGGGGATCGCAAGCCTCAGAAAAAAGCCGCCGGAACCGATTGTGGCGACCGTCTCGCCGGGGAGGATCACCGAACCCTCGACGACGGGCACCCGCAGCACGCGGCCGGATGCCGGAGCAAGAATATCGCCCTCGCGCAATTGCTGGCGGACGACCTCCATATTGGCATTGACCGAGGCGATGTTGTTGACGACCACATCGACCTGGGTCCTCAGCGTGTCGAGCTGCTGGTTGCTCATCACCCCGCGCTGGTTGAGATTTTCGCCGCGCTCCAGTTCCGAACGGGCGTTTTCCAGCGAGGCGTTGAGCCCCTTCAACTGGGCCTCATAGGCGGCAATCTGGTAGTCGAGCTTGTCGTCCCGGACAGTGCCGATCACATCGCCCTCGCTCACCGTGTCGCCTTCCGTCAGCGTCAGCGATTCGAGCGTGCCGCCGATGCGCGCACGCGCAGGCACCGTGTCGCGGGCCTTGACCTCGCCATAGACCGCCTTCCATTCCGGCACGGTCATCGGCTCGACCTTCAGCGTTGCGGCGGAGGCTGAAACGGCCGTGAGGAAGGCGGCAAGAAGCGCGGCCGTGCCGCGCCATGCAAGCGCTCTGGGCATCATCGTCTCGCCTTTCAGAATGCGGTGCCGGGCTTGATGCCGAGCTTCTTGAAAATCATGGCCGCCGGGCAGAAGCCGGTAAAGGCCGATTGTAGCATGTTGAGGCCGATGAAGGCGGTGAACCACAGCCAGTAGATGCTGACGAAGACTGTCAGAACCACCGACAGAAGAACCATGATACCGGCAAAGGCCAGAACGGCACGATCGAGAGACATTGCAAACTCCTCGCTAAAAACTACGTAGTTTCGTATATACGTTATTATAACGGTTTTGCAAGTGTCGTTCTGCTTCGCCAGGCGGCTTCACGGAGTCTGGAAAGCGGAAACGGACATTCCCATATCATAAGGCAAGGCGGCCCAACCGCCGATTGATCAAGGTCACAATCATGGCGCAACAACAACACGACCCCTATCAATTGCTCGGCGTTGCCAAGACGGCCTCGCAGGACGAGATCAAGAAGGCCTACCGGCAGCTTGCCAAGAAACTTCACCCGGATCTCAACCCCGGTGACGCCGCCAAGGCCGAACAGTTCGGCCAGGTGACGGCGGCCTACGACCTTTTGAGCGATCCGGAGAAACGCCGCCGGTTCGATGCCGGCGAGATCGACATCAACCAGCAGGAACGGCCGGAGCGGCAATATTACCGCGCCCATGCCGAGGCCGACCCGAGCGCGCGCTACGAATTCGAGGGCGGGTTCGACGATCTTGGCGATTTCTTCGCCCGCGCCTTCGGCGGCAGGGCGTCCGGCGGTTCATTCGGGGAGCGCGGTTCAATGCGCATGCGCGGGCAGGATCGCCATTTCCACCTCCAGGTCAGCCTTATTGAAGCGCTCACCGGCGCGAAGAAGACGGTCGGCCTGCCCGAGGGCGGCAAGATCGCGCTCACCATTCCCGCCGGGATCGAGGACGGCAAGACGATGCGGCTTGCCGGAAAGGGCGAGCCGGGCCTCAATGGCGGGCCGCCGGGCGATGCCTATGTGCGCGTCGAGGTCCTGCCCGACCCCGTCTTCACCCGCGAGGGCGACGACATCAAGATCGACCTGCCCGTCGGCATCGACGAGGCGGTACTGGGCGCAACGGTTTCCGTGCCGACGATCGACGGCCGGGTCAACCTGAAGGTTCCGGCCAATTCGAGCTCGGGACGGGTCATGCGGCTCAAGGGCAAGGGCGCCCCGAAAACAGGCGGCGGGACCGGCGACATGCTGGTGACGCTGAAGATCGTGCTGCCGCCAAAGGCGGACCCCGCCCTTGAGGAAGCGCTCAAGGTCTGGCGCGAGAAGCATCCGCACAATCCGCGCGCGGGCTGGAAGGGAGGCCGGCGATGATCATCATGACGAAAACAGAGGTACTGGAACGAGTCGGCCGGCTGAGCGCCGAACGTCTGGAAATCTGTGTCACCCGCTCATGGGTGAAACCCCGCCAGGGTGAGCGCGGCCCGGCCTTCGACGAGACCGACCTTGCCCGCCTGCAGCTCATTGTCGAGCTGACGGAGGATCTCGATGTCAATGACGAGGCGGTTCCTGTGGTCCTCGGCCTGATGGACGAACTCAACACGCTGCGCCGACGGATGAAAGCCCTGGACCGGGCGCTGAACGCCGAGGGCGAGGATGTCCGCGCAGCGGTGATCAAGCGGCTGCAGGAGCGGCGATAGAGCATGTCCGCTTTTCTGGACGCGCTCCTGGCCTTGCTCAGAACCGATTGGCGATCCACGCCGCAAGCCTTGCCGCGACCTCGGTCTTGTCGAGGTCCGGCCAGGTTTCAGTGCCGTCCTTTGTCACCAGCGTCACCGCGTTGCGCGCGCCGCCCATGACGCCTTCCTTTGACACATCATTGGCGACGATCAGATCGGCGCCCTTGCGGGAAAGCTTGTCGCGGGCATAGGCTTCGACATCGCTGGTCTCCGCGGCAAAGCCGACGACGAGCGCCGGACGGTTCTGATGATGGCCGATGGTCTTCAAGATGTCGGGGTTTTCCGCAAGCAGCAAGGGCGGCGGCGCTTCCCCCGGCTTCTTCTTCATCTTCTGCGTGGCTGAATCGGCTGCCCGCCAGTCGGCGACGGCGGCGACCATGACGGCGATATCGGCGGGCAGCGCCGCCTCCACGGCGGTCAGCATGTCGCGGGCGCTCTCCACATGAACGGTTGTCACGCCCCCGGGATCGGCAATCGTCACCGGGCCGGAGACGAGCGTCACATCCGCGCCAAGCTCGGCAAGCGCCGCGGCGATGGCATGGCCCTGGCGGCCGGAGGAGCGGTTGGCGATATAGCGCACCGGGTCGATCGGTTCGTGGGTGGGGCCGGACGTGACGATGGCACGCTTTCCCGCTAGCGGCTTCGGCGCGTCATCGAACAAGGCCTCGATCGCGCCAATGATCTCCATCGGCTCGGCCATGCGTCCGGTCCCGGCCTCGCCGCTTTCGGCCATCTCGCCGGCCATCGGCCCGATGGTCTTTGCACCATCCTCAATGAGCGTCGCCAGATTGCGCTGCGTCGGGGCGGCGGACCACATTTTCGGGTTCATCGCCGGCGCCAGCAGCACCGGGCCATCGCGCGCCAGCAGCACTGCGCTCGCCAGATCATTCGCCAGTCCCGTCGCCATCTTGGCCATCAGATCGGCGGTGGCGGGCGCGACCACGATCAGGTCATTCTCGCGCGCAAGTCGGATATGGCCGACATCCTGTTCCTCCGTGCGGGAGAAAAGGTCGGTAAACACATGCCCGCCGGACAGCGCGCCGACGGCCAGCGGGGTAATGAATTGCTGCGCCGCCGCCGTCATCACCGGCGTCACCCGCGCGCCGCGTTCCTTCAGCCTGCGGATCAGATCGAGGCTCTTGTAAGCCGCGATCCCGCCGGAAATGATCAGGAGAATGCGTTTGTCTTTCAGCGACATGGGCTTCGTTCTTTTCAGCGTTTTGCCAACATCATTATCATGAATACCCGGGCGGAAAAGGTTCCGGAGCGCACTTTGCCTTGTGAGAAATATTTTTCTAAATGGTGCGGCTTTTCCGATGAACTTGGCAAGTTCATTCTAGAATATTCGTTGGCTCCGGACGATTGTCCAGTTAATGCGTTCCATCATGCATGTCAAAAGAGGCCGGTTCTGATGAAGATCGTTGAGACTGATGCATTCTGGGCGCTCACCGGGAAGCGATTTCTCGCCATCCGTGACGTTAAGGCGGCGGCGGCGACCTTATCCCCCGAGATCGAAAGCGAGGCGGCGGAATACGGGCTCGCCATGGCGGGACCTTGGGTTTTCGTCGCGCAGAACCTGCCGCAGGATGGAAAGACGCGTTTTGACTGGACGATTTGCTATCCGGTCCGAAAGCCCGAGGACTATAACCATGCAGGCCGTTTTGAACTCAGCCGCTTCGAGCCGATCATGGTGGCAACGCGGACCTATCAGGGCACGATGCGGGGTCTGTTCACGCAGGGCTATGCGCCGCTGGTGGAGGAAATCCGGTTCTCGCGCCACGATTTTTCGGGCGAAAGCCGAGAAATCTATCACAAATGGAACGGCGCCAAAGCCGGCTATCACAGGATCGAAATCCAGTTCGGCCTTGCACGCTGAAGCCGGCGCGGCGGTTTAAGACGCCCCGCGCCAGCCCCTCTCTTGTTTCGAAAAGCTAAACCGACTTCGAAAAATCGAGCGCGCGGTCACCGTTCTCGTCCCTGATCCGGGTCGGCAGGCCGATCTGGTTCAGGATATGGAGGAAGGGCTTCGGCGGCAGTTCCTCGACATTGGCCATGGTCTTCACGTCCCAGTCGCCGGAGGCGACCAGAATGGCGGCCGCGACCGGGGGAACGCCGGCGGTAAAGGAGATGCCCTGTGAGCCGACTTCGTTATAGGCCTCCTTGTGGTCAGAGACATTGTAGATGAAAACTTCCGCCGGCTTGCCGTCCTTGGTGCCCTTGACGAAGTCGCCGATGCAGGTCTTGCCGGTATAATTCGGCGCCAGCGATGACGGGTCGGGCAGCACGGCCTTGACCACCTTCAGCGGCACCACTTCCTGGCCTTCGGCCGTCATCACCGGCTGTTCAGACAAGAGGCCGAGGCTTTTCAGCACGGTGAAGACATTGATGTAGTGGTCGCCGAAACCCATCCAGAAGCGGACATTGGGCGAGCCCATATTCTTCGACAAAGAATGAATTTCATCATGGCCGGACATATAGGCCTTCTGCTTGCCGACGACCGGCAGATCGAACTCGTGGCCGACCTCGAACATCCTGTTCGTCGTCCATTCATTGTTCTGCCAGGCATAGACCGTGCCGGTGAACTCGCGGAAATTGATCTCCGGGTCGAAATTCGTGGCGAAATACTTGCCATGGCTGCCGGCATTGATGTCGACAATGTCGATGTCGGTGATGTCATCGACATAGTCATCCTTGGCAAGACGGGCATAGGCATTGACGACGCCCGGATCGAAACCGGCGCCGAGAATGGCGGTGACGCCATTTTCCGCGCAACGATCCTTGCGCTTCCACTCGTAGTTCGCATACCACGGCGGGGTTTCGCAGATCTTGTCGGGCTCTTCGTGGATGGCGGTGTCGATATAGGCCGCGCCGGTTTCAAGGCAGGCTTCCAGCACCGACATGTTGAGGAAGGCGGTGCCGACATTGATGACGATCTCGACGCCGGTCTGGTTGATCAGCGCCACGGTCGAGGAAATATCGAGCGCATCAAGCTGATGGGCGAGCAGGACGCCATCCTGTTTCATCGCCTTCTTTTCCAGAACGCTCTCGATGATCGCATCGCATTTGGACTTGGTGCGCGAAGCGATATGGATATCGCCGAGCACATCATTGTTCTGGGCACATTTATGGGCGACCACCTGGGCCACGCCGCCCGCGCCGATAATCAGCACATTTTTCTTCATCGGAACAACGCCTCCGGTTTTGGGCAGCTTTGCCTGCCCGAAATCAAGGGTTGGAGCGGCGAACCGCTCCGCGGGGTCAGCCCGGCCTCACGACAGGGCGGATCTGAAATCGTCATAGCCGAATTCGCGAACGGTGCGGATCTCGCCATTCTCCTCACGGATCGCGATCGACGGCATCTTCACGCCATTGAACCAGTTCTTCTTGACCATCGTGTAACCGGCGGCGTTCTCGATCGACAGCCGGTCGCCGACCTTGATCGGTTGCTCAAAGGAAAACTCGCCGAAAATATCGCCGGCAAGGCAGGATTTTCCGCAGATCATCACCTGGTGGGGGCCGGTATCGGGCGAAATCTTCGCGCTTTCGCGATAGATCAGCAGGTCGAGCATATGCGCCTCGATCGACGAATCGACAATGGCGAGATCCTTGCCGTTGTTCAGCGTGTCGAGCACGGTCACTTCCAGCGTCGCGGCACCCGTGATGGCCGCCTCGCCGGGCTCCAGATAGACCTGAACGCCGTATTTCTCGGCAAAGGCCTTGAGCCGCGCGGCGAGCTTTTCCAGCGGATAGTTCTCGCCGGTGAAATGGATGCCGCCGCCGAGACTTACCCAGTCGAGGCGCTCGATCAAATGACCGAAGCGCTGCTCGATGACGGTCAGCATTTCGTCGAAACGGTCGAAATCCTCGTTCTCGCAGTTGTTGTGAAACATGAAGCCGGAAACCTGATCGAGGACGGTTTCAATCACCGCCGGATCATGCTCGCCAAGGCGCGAGAAGGGACGGGCCGGATCGGCAAGGTCGAAATCCGAGGTCGAAACCTGCGGGTTGACGCGCAAGCCCCGGATCTTGCCCTCCGACTGCGCCTTGAAACGCGAAAGCTGGCCGATCGAGTTGAAGATGATCTTGTCGCAGTTTTCCAGAACCTCGTCGATCTCGTCTTCGCCGTAGGCCACCGAATAGGCATGGGTCTCGCCGCCGAATTTTTCGTAGCCGAGCTTGACCTCATAAAGCGAGGACGAGGTGGTGCCGTCCATATACCGGCGCATCTGGTCGAAAACCGACCACGTCGCAAAGCATTTGAGCGCCAGAAGCGCCTTGGCGCCGGAAGCCTCGCGCAGCCAGGCGATCTTGTCGAGGTTTTCCTGAAGTCTGGACCTGTCGATGAGGTAATAGGGGGTCTGCATAGCCGGGCCTTTCGGGATGCGGCGAAAGGTCATGCCGCTTGAAGTGTATCGGCTCTATCTATCGAAGCAGTCGCCAAAATCAAGCGCGGGCGCTGCAATTCGCGGATTTGCAAATGAAAAAGGCGGCTCCGGAGAACCGCCTTCGAAACCGCGTCGGCCGTGATCAGCCCGGCAGCACGACAACCTTGGTGCGCTTGTCGGGGTCGACGCGGGCATAAAGGTCGATGATGTCCTGGTTGATCATGCGGATACAGCCGGAGGACACCGCCTGGCCGATCGAGGTCCAGTTGGGATTGCCGTGAATGCGGAACATGGTGTCGTTGCCGTTGCGGTAAAGATAAAGCGCACGGGCGCCGAGCGGGTTCATGATCCCGGGCTCCATGCCGCCGGCATATTCCTTCAGTTCCGGCTGGCGCTTGATCATGGCTGACGGCGGATACCAGGTGGGCCACTCGGCGCGGCGGCCGATATAGGCGTTGCCGGACCAGCGGAAACCGTCGCGGCCGACGCCGATGCCGTAACGCACGGCCTTGCCGTCTTCCTCGACGTAATACAGCAGGCGCTCCTTGGTGTCGACCACGATCGTGCCGGGCGCTTCATCCGTCTCGTAGTCCACGATCTGGCGTCGATACTTGTCGTCGACCTCGGTAATCGGGACGCGCGGCAGATCGATACCCTCGTCATTGACGGCCGCATAAGCGGAGATCGGCGCCATCTTGCCCGAGGACATGCCGTCGGTCGTGGTGCAGCCCGCAGCGGCAAGCAGTCCGGTTAGAGAGAGTGCAAGAAGAAGCATTCTGATGTGCATGAGCGGTCTCGTGGCGACGATTGAAGCGAAAAGTGATAATAGTTAGCTGATAAAAGCTTATGGTTAACATTTCATTGCGTGACAAGCGCAAGTGGTGGGAAGCCATTTAAACGACCACACGCCGGCACTGCGCTGTTGTGAAAATGCATCGATCAAAAGGAAGTTCCATGGCGATTGTCGATCTTCACGCCAAGAACCCGACGGCCGACGGCCGCCAGTCCGAACGAGCGCTCTTGGTCCGCCGCGGCGTCCAGCATCTGATGAAACATATGCGCAACGCCTCGATCAGCGAGATGACGCTCAGGAACGGCCGCCGCGCCGACCTCATCTGTCTCACCGAGAAAGGCGAGATCTGGATCATCGAGATCAAGTCATCGATCGAGGATTTTCGCGTCGACACCAAATGGCCGGAATACCGCGGCTACTGCGACCGGCTGTTCTTCGCCACCCATGCGGGCGTTCCGCTCGACATCTTTCCGGAAGATTGCGGCCTGCTGCTCGCCGACCGCTACGGCGCTGAAGTCATCCGTCCCGCCCCCGAGCACAGGCTGGCGCCGGCGCGGCGCAAACTGCTGACGCTTGCCTTTGCCCGCAACGCCGCCGAACGGCTGACATCGGCCGAACTGGTGCTGGAGCGGCTGGAGGCGGAAGGCGTAACCTTCTGAGGCTGAAATGCGGACGGCCCGCTACCCCTTGCCGATCCGCCTGATCTTGCCGCAAAGCTCAAGCGCCGCCGAAAGAGACCGACCGGTTGCAAGCGCCATTTGCGGCAGGATCATCCATTCCAGGTTCCACGCCGCGCCCGAACGCTCCTGCTCATGGATGAGCGCATGATGCAGGCCGGAAACCTGCACCGCGTTGAACCGGGCAAGCGTCACCAGCAGTTCGGCCAGGACCGGGTTGCTCTTGTGCGGCATAGCGGACGAACCACCGCCGCCGGAAAGGGCGATCTCGTCAATGCCCTGCTGCGCCATCAGCGCCACGTCCTGGCCCATCTTGCCGAGCGTTCCGGAAACCAGCGAGAGCATCGAGGCATAGTCGGCAATACCCTCGCGCATGGCATGCCAGGCTTTTTCGGTGGGCTGAAGACCAAGTTGCGCGGCGACGGAGGCGACCATGGCGTCCGCCTTATCGCCAAACGCCGCACGGTCGCCGGCAGCGCCGCCGATCTGAACCTTCTCGATGCGCGGCCCAAGGGATCTCAGCCGATCGGCATGGTCTGCGAGCGGAAACCGCCATGTGGCGATCCGCTCGCGCGCCTTGATTTCGGCCGCCGCCTGCATGCGCGTGCGGCCCATGAGCTTCTCATCGCCAAAGGCGCGCTCAAGCGCCTGCAGGGCTGCATCAAGCTCTGCCAGACGGTCGAGAAACAGCGCCGTCGTCTCCTGCAAGGTCAGGGCCAGCGCGGTGTCGACCACATCCTGCGACGTCGCGCCCTTGTGCAGGGCGGCATCCGGCACGCCCTTGCGCAGAAGAGCAAGGAGCGCCGGCACCGGCACGCCATCCGACGCCATGCCCGCCCTGAGCGCTTCCGGCGCGATCTCGGCGCGTTCGATCGCAATAGCGACCTTCTCGGCGTCTCCCGCATCACAGCGCCCTGTCGCGGCCAGCGCCCGGCTCCAGGCTGCCTCGAAGGCCAGCATGTGCCGCAATTGTCGCTCCGGCGACCAGATCGCGGCGGTTTCCGGGTCGCCAAAATAGCCGCCGAGCCAGGGATGTTCGAATGCCGATATGGTCACGCCTGATGCTCCCTGAAAAACCGGGTAACTTCTGTCTGATTGACTCGGAGAGAATGCCTTCATGCCCGTCGAAAGCCAACCGCGCTTGTCCGATCTCTCCTCTTCATGGCGAGGGCTATCGCAGACGACCTTGGATGTCGCTCCATATCCGCTCTCCCATCCGGGGCGAGAAGCCTTGAGGGCGGTGCGGCAAAGCTGTCAGCGAGAGCCCCGCCCTCAAGGGGAAGATTGGCGGCGGCAAGGTTTGTTGCCCCGTCAGATATCCAGAAACACCGTCTCGGCGTCACCCTGCAGACGGACATCGAAACGATACTGCCCATCGCCGGTTTTCTTCGCGATCAGCGTCGGCACCCGGTGCTTCAGTTCGACGGCCTTGAGGATGCGGTCATTGGCATTGTCCTCATCCTCGAAATAGATGCGGGTGTTGAGACCGATATTGATGCCGCGCGCGACGATCCACAGCGAGATATGCGGCGCGTTGTGCGAGCCGCCCCTGCCCCTGAAGGCGCCGGGCTTCACCGTTTTCAGAACGAACTCGCCGCTGTCGGCGTCGGCTGCAAAGCGGCAGAGGCCGGAAACGGCGGGGTCCGCGCCCGGCTGGCCAGGAAAGATGCCGGAGGCATCCGGCTGCCAGCTTTCCAGCATGGCATCTCGGATCGCATTGCCCGTTCCGTCGAAGACCTGACCGCGGATCTCGATGATCTTGCCCTTCGCCCCTTCCGAAATGGGGCTCGCACCAATCTCCTGCTCGTAGGAGCCCGGATTGCCGGCATAAGTCGGCATCAGGCCGATATGGACGTAGGGACCGGCGGTCTGGGATGCCGTTTCCTTGAGGTTTTGAAGTTTCTGGACCATATCACATCCCCTCCATCTTGTTCTCGAACATGGTCTGGCGGCGGCCGCGCAGGACGATGTCGAACTTGTAGGCCAGGAAGTCATGCGGGCGTGACATGTTCATGTCGAGCGGCGCGACAAGGCCGTCGAGATCGCCGCGCTGTCGCACGGTGTTGGCAATCGGACAGAGCGGGATCAGCGGATCGCCCTCGAAATACATCTGGGTGATCAGCCGCTGGCCGAAACTGTGGCCGTAGGCCGAGACGTGGATATGCATCGGCCGCCAGTCATTGCCGCCATTGGGCCAGGGATAGGCGCCGGGCCGGATGGTGAGGAACTGATAGTTGCCCTCGGCATCGGTGATCGTGCGCCCGCAGCCGCCGAAATTCGGGTCGAGCGGGGCAAAATACGTGTCCTTCTTGTGGCGGTAGCGACCGCCGGCATTGGCCTGCCAGATCTCGATCAGCGTTTCGGGCACCGGCTTGCCGCGCTCGTCCATGATGCGGCCATAGACCAGGATGCGCTCGCCGACGGCGGGCGCCTCGCCCTTCGTCCAGTTGAGGATCAGGTTGTTGTCGAGCGGCCCGAGCTGGTTATGGCCAAAAACCGGGCCGGTCTCCTCCGAGGGGCCGCTTTCCAGAGACAGGAGCGGCAGGTTCGGCGAGCGGGCGACCGAGGTCTTGTAGCCCGGCGTATAAGCCGGGGGATGAACCATCCGGTTTCGCGGGATCAGTGGTCCCAGATCAGTCATCGTCATTTTCCTCCATTTCGGCAAAGGCAGCCTTTGCCAGTTTCAAGGCATGATTGGCGCGCGGCACGCCGGCATAGATGGCAACATGCTGGAAAGCCTCCACCACGTCCTGCCGGCTGGCCCCGGTGCGGGCCGTCGCGCGGATATGCATCGGGATTTCCTCGAAATTGCCGGTTGCGGCGAGCAGCGCCAGCGTCAGCATCGAGCGTTCGCGCCGGCTGATCGCGTCCGAGGCCCAGACCGTGCCCCAGGCGCTTTCGGTGATCAATGTCTGGAAGGCCTCGTCGAGCGGCGTCTTTGCCGCTTCGGCGCGATCGACATGGGCATCGCCCAGAACCGCGCGGCGAACCCGCATCCCGGTTTCAAGGCGACCGCCACCGGCTCTCTCGGACGTGCTTTGCAGGAAGCCGGAAAGAAGGCTCGCAACGGCCTCGGGCTGTTCCACCGGCGGCAGGTGGCCGGCATTGTCGATCAGGTGAAACGGCGCCCTGTATGCAACGGCGGTCTCGCGCACGAGATCGGGCGGCGTCGATCCGTCGAGCGCGCCGCAAAGGGCAAGCACCGGGCACTTCACCTCCGCCGCGCGGGCCGAATAGTCGGCGCCGGCCAACGCCCTGCAACAGTCTATATAGCCGTCGAGCGGCGTGCGCTCCAGCATGGCACGCCACATCGCAGCCTCGGGCGATGCGAGAAACGCCGGCGCGAACCAGCGCGCCAAAACGGCGTCGGAAATCGCGGCGATGCCGCCGGCCTGAAGAGCAGCGATTCGGTCCTGCCAGCTCTCGGGCGTACCGATGCGCATCGCCGTATCCATCAACACCATGGCGTCCACGAGGTCGGGACGCCTGAGGGCCGCGGACTGCGCGATCAGCCCGCCGATCGAAAGGCCGACAAGCATCACGTCCTCAAGCTCCAGAGCCTCGCAAAGGGCGATCGCGTCATCGGCAAGGGTTTCGATGGAAAGACGGGTATCGGCGGGACCAAGGCCGGAAAGCCCGTGGCCGCGCTTGTCATAACGGACGAGCCGAAGCCCCTTCGGCATAAGCTCTATGAGCCGGTCCCAGACCCTGAGATCGGTCCCCAGCGAATTGATGAACAAAACCGCGCGGCCGTCTTCAGGCCCGTCCTGGCGCACATGCAGTGCAGTGCCGTTCGCTTGAATGATCATGCGTTCCTCCCAGTCTGTTTTGCCATAGCCAGGGCGCACAAAAAATTATATTTAAGGGAAAGTATCATAACCTATAGGTTAACCTTGCTCGATCCTCGCCTGCGCATGCGTCATCTGCGCTCTTTTCTCGAAACCGCGCGACGCGGCTCGCTGAGCGGGGCCGCGAGCGCGCTTCATGTCAGCCAACCCGCCGTCTCGAAAACCATCCGCGAACTGGAGGAGATCCTGCAGGTCGAACTGTTTGACCGCTCCGGCCGCCGGCTGACGCTGACGCAGGCGGGCAAGACCTTCCAGCAATATGGCGGCCAGGCGCTGGTGGACCTCGTCCGCGCCCAGGACCTTGTGCGCGAGGGCCGGCCGCCGCGCACCCGCCTCGTCGTCGGCGCGCTGCCAACGGCCTCGACCGCGCTCGTCCCGCGTGCAGCGCTTCATCTTCGCCACAGCGCGCCGCAATGCATGCTGCGGGTAACCACCGGCCCCAACTGGCTGCTGCTTTCCCAGTTGAGAGAGGGCGCGCTCGACATGGTCGTCGGCCGCATGGCATCGGCAACGCTGATGGAGGGACTTTCCTTCCGCCAGCTCTATTCGGAACGGATCGTTGCCGTCGTGCGTCGCGGCCATCCGCTCGACGGCCTTGCCCCGGATGCCGAAGCCCTGCGGAGCCACCCGCTGATGCTGCCGCCGCCGGGCGCGGTGATCGCGCCGCTGGTGACGGCCTATCTCCATGCGCTTGGCCTCGCCCAGCCGGAACCCGCCTTCGAGAGCGTGGCGCTCGCCTTCGGGCGCCGGGTCGTGCTCGATTCCGATACGGTCTGGTTCATCTCCGAAGGCGTGGTGCGCGACGAGCTCGAAAACGGCACGCTGGCGACGCTGGCCATAGATAACGACCTGCTCGGCGGCCCCGTCGGCGTTTCCATGCGCACCAATGTGACGCCGACGGCCGAGCAGCGGCTTTTCGTCGCCGCGCTGGAGCAGGCCGCCGGAAACGGCCTTTTCCGCTCGTCCAGCCCGGCATAGCAGGTCACTCACTTCAAGAGATCCGGCAAGAACATCACCACCGAGGGCGCGGCGATCACCAGCGCAATCACGAAGAGATCCATGATGATGAAGGGCAGGACGCCGGCAAAGACCTGCGCGATCGAAACATATTTGCCGGCAACGTTCTTGATGACGAAGACATTCATGCCGACCGGCGGCGTGATCATGCCGATTTCCAGCATCTTCACCACGACGACGCCGAACCAGACGAGGCTGATGTCCTCGGCCCTGAGGATCGGCAGGAAGATCGGCAGCGTCGTCAGCATGGCGCCGAACGGTTCCATGAAGGTGCCGAGCGCCAGGTAGATCAGCACGATGATCAGCATCAGCTTGAAATAGCCGAGATCCGCGTCGGCAACGAAGGACGAGAGGAAATGCGACAGCCCGGAAATTCCGAGGAAGCGGGTGAACATCGCAGCCCCCACCCCGATGATGAACAGCGCCCCGGTCGAGGTCACGGTATCGATGAGGGAGTGGGTGATGTTTCGCTTCGTCAGCCGCCCGGTGGCGGCGGCAAGCAGAATGGTGCCGAGCGCGCCAACAGCTCCGGCTTCCGTCGCAGTGAAAAATCCCGAGAACATGCCGCCGAAGATCAGGAGCACAAGAACCGTGATCGGGATCACCTGCAAAATGGCGGCGCGGCCCTCGGCATTGACGGGTGAGGTATCGCGCGATGGCACGAGGTCCGGCCGCACGAGGCTGATGCCGATGATGACGAGACAATAGCCGATGGCGGTGATGACGCCGATGCCGATACCGCCGATAAAGACCTGGGTGACCGAGGTTTCGGCGAAGACGCCATAGATGATCATCAGGATCGAGGGCGGGATCAGCGCGCCGATCGTGCCGCCGGCGGCGATCGATCCGGCCGCGATCGAAGGTCGGTAGCCGGCGGCGACCATTTCCGGAATCGCGATCCGGCCCATGGCCGCCGCACAGGCGAGCGACGAGCCGGAAACGGCGGCAAAGCCGGAACAGGCGAAGATGGACGAGACCGCAAGCCCGCCCGGCAGGCGGCGCAGCACCACCTTGGCGGCGGCGAAGAGCCCGCCGGTGAGCCCGGAATGAAACGCGACGAAACCCATCAGCAGGAACATCGGCACCGCCGACATGGTCCAGCTGGCGACAAAGGAATAGGGCGTGTTCGACAGGATGCCGAAGGCCGGAGTGAGCCCGAGAAGCGCGGTGATGCCGCCGAACGAGACGGCGATCAACGCCATGGCCACCGGGACACGCAGCAGAAGCAGGACGATCAGGACGGCGATGCCAACAAATCCGACCTCGGGATTCATGCGGTTTCCTCCGATGGGGCTGGATGAAGATCCTGGAAGGTCAGAAGCAGGCAGGTCAGCGCGGCGATGGCAAAACCGGCCGACGGCAGGAAGTAGCTGTGCCAGACGGGCATCTTCATCGAGGCCAGCTCCACATAGGTGCCGGAGCGGAAATTGGACAGCGCCGAATTCCAGGTGGCCCAGGAAAGGCTTGCATAGACGATCGCCGAGAGAAGGCAGACCAGCGCGTCAGAGACGCGGCGAACGGGACGGGTGAGCGCGAAATCGAACAGTTCGACCGACACCATCTCGCGGCGCAGCTCGAGCCAGGAGAGCGGCAGGAAGGCCGTGGCGACCATGTAATAGCGCGCGACCATCTCGGTCGTCACCGGGATCGAGATGCGGAACAGGTTACGCAGTGCCACATCGAGACTGATGTGCACCATCATCATCACGACGCCGGCAGCGCCGATGAATGCCAGGATACGCGCGACCACGGCGGCGAGCCGAACGAGTGCGGTCATCAAAGGGCTCCAGAGCAAAAAGGAAAGCGACGAAGAACATCATCGTCCACGAAGCGCGACGGCCATTGCGGCCGCCGCGATCCAGTTCAGGCATCACATGCCGTAGGTCGAAAAGTCGATCTTGCTCCAGACGTCGTCGATCATGCGCCTGGCCAGAGCGTCGGGATCGTTGCCGACTTCTTCGACGACCGCCGTCCACTTCTCCACCAGTTCGGTGAAGTAGGCGGCTTCCTCGCCCGAGAGCGCCGTGCGATCCTTCACGTCCTGAGCGGCAAAGGCTTCCGAGGCTTCAAGGAAGGCCGGATCCGGCTCGATCACCTCGATATCGGTCTTGGCCAGCGCCTCCTTCGCCGCCGACGGCAGCTGGAAGGCCCAGCGGTCGGTCAGGTCGAAATTGGCGCGGGCGGCGGCCATGCCGATCTCCTCGCGTTCCTTGGTGGAAAGCGAGCGCCAGGTGTTGAGTCCCGCCGTGAAGTTCGACGTCACGTGATAGGTGCCGATCGGGACGATGGTGACGTCCTTGGCGATATCGATCAGCCGGAACGACAACAGGTCGACGGTCGATGCCATGGTGCCGTCGATCGTGCCCTGGCTCATCGCCTCGAAGGTTTCGCCGACGCCGATATTGACCGGAGTTGCGCCGAAATGCTCGGCCCAGCGCGAATAGGGCGCGCCGCCGGTGCGCAGACGCATGCCCTTCAGGTCGTCGGCGGTGCGCACGGGCCTGATGGTGATCAGGTTGTAGACGTTTGACGATCCGGCGCCGAGGAAAACCATGCCGAGTTTCTTGAACTCCTCCTGGCAGGGCTCGCAGGTCATGCCGTATTCCGTCATCGCCATCGCCATGGCGTGGGGATTGCGGCCGATCAGCGCCAGGTCGCCGGCAATGCCGGTCACTTCCATATCCGCCGGAAAATAAAGCGGCAGGACATTGCCCGCATCCACGAGCCCGGTCTGGAGCGCATCCTTCATCTGCGGCAGAGAGACGACCTCCGGTCCGAGGATCAGGCCGGTCATGGCGCCGCCCGAGTTTTCGGCGATGTTTTCGGCGAAATGCTCATACATGTAATAGGCCGGATGCGCCGGCGGCCCTCCCGGTGCTAGGCGCAGTTCGCGCGCCGACGCGGTGGTTCCGGCGGCCATCATCGCGACGGCGGCCAGTGCAGCGAATGTGTGTATGCGATTCATGAATTCTCCTCCCAAAAAATCCGAATGCCACGTTTCGTCAGGTCAGTTACATCGCCAGAAGCTTCCTCGCATTCTCCTTCAGAAGCAGCGGGCGAACCTCTTCCTTGATGTCGATCTTTTCAAAATCGACGAGCCAGCGATCCGGCGTGATGGCGGGCCAGTCGGAGCCGAACAGCAATTTGTGCTTCAGCAGAGAATTGGCGTATTTCACCAGAATCGGCGGAAAATATTTCGGGCTCCAGCCCGACAGGTCTATATAGACATTGGGCTTGTGCTGGGCGACGGCGAGCGCCTCTTCCTGCCAGGGAAAGGACGGATGGGCGGCGATGATCTTCAGGTCGGGGAAGTCCACCGCCACGTCGTCGAGATACATCGGATTTGAATATTTCAGCCGCATGCCCATGCCGCCATGCATGCCGGATCCGACGCCGGTCTGGCCGGTATGAAACAGTGCGATGCCGCCTTCCTCCTGGATCGCCTCATAGAGCCCGTAGGCGGCCCGATCATTCGGGTAAAAACCCTGAAAGGTCGGGTGGAACTTGAAGCCCCGCACGCCGTGGTCGCGCATCAGGCTCCTCGCTTCCCGGACTCCAAGCTTGCCCTTGGCCGGGTCGATGGAGGCGAAGGGGACCATGATATCGCTGTTCCTTGCGGCGATCTCCGCCACCTCATAATTGGAGTAGCGGCGAAAACCGGTCTCGCGCTCGGCATCGACGGGAAAAATGATGCAGCCGATCTTCCGTTCGCGGAAATAGGCGGCGGTCTCCTCCACCGTGGGCAGCATGCCGTCGCGGCCTGCCGGGTTCCTGAAATAACTGGCCATGCCTGCCTGGAATTCCATATAGCCGTCATCGCGATGGGTGCAGCAGGGCTCCTCGGCATGGACGTGGACGTCAAAGGCGACCAGATCGTCGAAATTCATATGCGCTCCTCCGTCTCCAGCCCGACGTAACGCTTGAGCAGATGCGCAAGCGTTTCCGCCTCCTCCGCGCTCAGCCCGTGCGTGTTATAGGCGTTCTCGCCGAAGAAATTGCGCTTGTTGGCCGCGACGAACCCCTCGCCCTTCCCGGTCAGCCGAAGCAGAACCGATCGACGGTCGTGATCAGGAATTTCCCGTTCGATCAGGCCCTGGTCCTCGAAACGGCGAACCGTCTTGGTCATGTGGGCCGGCTTGATCCTCAGCGTCTGCGCCAGTATGCCCTGTTTGATGCCGGGGTTGAGATGCATGACCCAGAGTATGGAAAACTCGCCCGGACGCAGGTCGCCGGCGCCGAAACGCTCATAGAACTGATCATAGACCCGCACCTGCGCGACGCGCACCAGAAAGCCGAGCGAATTGTTGAGCTCGCCAAGCCGGACATCTTCGGTCTGTTGCGGGGAAATGCGCGGCTCCTGCCCCATGTCAGCGCCCCCCGGGAGCCGCCACCTTGGCGGTGCGCTTTTCAAGGAAGGCGATCAACCGTTCTTCCGCCTCGGGCGAGGTGGCGGTGAAGGACGAGATGAAGCTTTCCATCATAAGACCGTCGTCGCGGCTCATTTCGGGCATGCGCGGCAGCACGTTGATGACAGCGTAGTTGGAAAGCTGGGCGTTGGACGCCGCCTGTATGGCAAGCTCCAGCGCTTTCTCGATGGATTTGCCCGCCGGAACGACATATTGCGCCAGATTCCACCGCTCCCCGGTATCGGCGTCGATCGAGCGGCCTGTCAGCATCATGTCCGTCATCCGCGCCACGCCCATAAGGCGCGCGGTGCGCACCGAGCCGCCGCCGCCCACAAAGATGCCGCGCTGGCCTTCCGGCAATGCGAAAAAGGTCGTCTCGTCGGCAACGCGCACCTGTGCGGACGATGCCAGCTCCAGCCCGCCGCCGACAACGGCGCCGTGCAATGCGCAAAACCAGGGAATCGGTCCAAACTCGATCCGGCCGAAGACCTCGTGCCAGCGGCGCGAGCTTTCGACGCCCTCGAAGGCCGACTTCTTCACGTGTTCGGAAAGGTCCAGCCCCGCGCAGAAATGTCTGCCATTGCCGAAGATGACGCCGGCCTTCGCCTCCGTACGCGCCCGCTCGATCGCATCGGCCAGCGCTTCTACAAAACGGTCACTGATCGCATTGCGTTTGTCTGGACGATTGAGCCCGAGAAGCGCGACCTCGCCGCGCAATTCATAGGTTACCAGCTCCGCCTCTGTCGTCACTGCATGCTTCCTTTCAACCATTCCAGTTTTCCCTATACGAGAAAATATTTTCCCTGTAAACAATACACCTAAAAACTGTATAACCTGAACCTGTCCCGCCGTCGGGAGCGGCCGGACGGGCAAAGATTTCAGCGAGGATTTCGCGGCCCGGAGTGCCAGGGACGCTCGAAAATTGGAGGAGGATCCATGACCGACATGGAGAAAATACGCCCGGTGCGGGTCTGGGAGCCGCGCATCCGCGTGGAGGACCGCGCCGACGGCAGTCAGATCATATGGCAGGATGATGAGCTGGGCAGCTATCCGGCGCGCCTCGGCGACCGTATTCTGCACTTTGCCGAAACCGTGCCCGAGCGCGTGTGGATGGCCGAGCGCGATGCCGACGGGGCGTGGCGCACGATCACTTTCGGCCGGCTGCGCGACCTGATGCGCCGCGTCGGCGCCTTCCTCCTCGACCACGACCTTTCGCCCGAACGGCCGCTGATGATCCTGTCGGAGAATTCGCTCGAACACGCCGTCATCGCGCTGTCCGCCCAGTATGTCGGCATTCCGTCTGCTGCCGTGGCGCCGGCCTATTCGCTGATCCCGGAGGGGCGCGCCAAGCTTCGCGACATTGCCGGCGAAGTGACGCCCGGCGCGGTCTTCGCCAAGGATGCGGATCGGTTCGCGGACGCGATCACCGAGGTCATCGATCCGGTCGTGCCGCTCATTCTGGCGGGCGGCGCCGTGCCCGGGCGCGGGCATTTCGCCTGGGAAGACGTGATTGCGACCGACGCGTCGCCGGCGGCCGACAAGGCCTTTGCCGCCACGGGACCGGATACGATCGCGAAGTTCCTGTTCACCTCCGGCACGACCGGAACACCCAAGGCGGTGATCCAGACCCAGCGGATGATGTGCGCCAACATGGCCCAGGTGCTCGATTGCTACCGCTTTCTCGGCGACGAGCCGCCCGTTCTCGTCGACTGGGCGCCGTGGAACCATGTCGCCAGCGGCAACAAGGTGTTCAACATCGCGCTCTACAATGGCGGCACCTATTACATCGACGCCGGCAAGCCGACGCCGAAGGGCATGGCCGAGACGATCCGCAATCTGCGCGAGATCTCGCCGACCTGGTATTTCAACGTGCCGGCGGGCTATGAAGTGCTGTGCGAGGCGATGGAGAAGGACCCGGTCCTGCGCGACACCTTTTTCAAGAAACTGAAGATGATCATGTATGCTGGCGCGGGCATGGCGAGCCACACCTGGCATCACCTCAACGCGCTTTCCGAACGCTCCACCGGCTTCTTTACGCTGATGGGTTCGGGGCTCGGCTCCACCGAGACCGGCCCGTTCGCCATGTTCTCGACCGAGCCGCAGGACGAGCCGGGCAATTGCGGCGTTCCGGCGCGCGGCGTCACCATGAAACTGGTGCCCACCGGCGGCAAGATGGAAGTGCGTTTCAAGGGACCAAACGTCACGCCCGGTTACTGGCGGCGGCCGGACCTGACGGAAAAGGCCTTCGACGAGGAAGGCTTCTACAATATGGGCGACGCACTGCGCCCCGCCGTTCCCGGCGATCCGGCGCGCGGCTATCTCTTCGACGGCCGCACGGCGGAGAACTTCAAGCTCCAGACCGGCACCTGGGTTGCCGTCGGCGCGATGCGGGCAAAGCTGGTCGACGCCATGGGTGGTCTGATCCGTGATGCGGTGATTGCCGGCGAGGGCCAGTTCGAACTCGGTGCCCTGCTCGTGCCCTTCCGCCCGAAAATCGAACGCCTTGTCCAAGGGGGGGCCGAAATGGATGACGCGGCGCTCTATGCCCATCCGACAGTGCTTGCGAGCCTCGGCAATCTTCTGACGGATTTCGCCGGTCACGCCACCGGCTCCTCGAACCGCATCGCCCGCGCCATGCTTTTGACCGCGCCGCTTCGCATGGATGCGGGCGAGGTGACCGACAAGGGCTCGGTCAACCAGCGGGCGGTGCTCGCCAACCGGGCAGACCTAGTCGAGGCGCTTTATGCGGGCGGCCCTGAGGTGATCATTGCGGGCAAACCGCAAGGCAGAAAGGCGGTCTGAGAATGAAGGTTGAAGGCATGGCCGCACTGGTGACCGGTGCGGGTTCGGGGCTCGGCGCGGCAACCGCGCGCGCGCTTGCGGAACAAGGCGCCAGGGTAACGGTGCTGGACATGAACGGCGATGCGGCCGAGAAGGTCGCCGCCGAAATCGGCGGGATTGCGGCCGTCGGCGATGTGTCCAGCGAAGTCGACGTCACGGCAGCGCTTGATGCGGCCGAGGCGGCCCATGGCACGGTCAGGATTGCTGTGAGCTGCGCCGGAATCGGCACGGCGGGCCGCACGGTGGGGCGCGACGGCCCCATGCCGATAGCCGATTTCGAGCGCACGCTCCGCGTCAACCTCATGGGCACGTTCAACGTCGTCCGGCTTTCGGCCCACCGCATGTCGCTTGCAGAACCGGTTGGCGAAAGCCGCGGCGTGATCGTCAACACGGCTTCGATCGCCGCCTTCGAGGGCCAGATCGGCCAGGCGGCCTATGCGGCCTCCAAGGGCGGCATCGTTTCCATGACCCTGCCGCTGGCGCGCGAATTCGCCCGCTTCGGCGTCCGGGTCAACACGCTGGCGCCCGGCATTTTCCTCACGCCGCTGCTCTACAACCTGCCGGAGGAGGCGCAGAAATCGATCGCCGCGACGATCCCCTTCCCGGCCCGGCTCGGTGATCCGGCGGAATTCGCCAATGCTGTCGTCTTTGCGGTCGAAAACGACTACCTCAACGGCGAGGTGATCCGCCTCGACGGGGCAAACCGGCTGACGCCGAAGTGAGGACAAGTCTGGTTTTCACGTGAAACATCCGTCGGTCGGGCGGACGGTGCAGGGACTTCGAGAAAGGCGCTCAGCCCGGATAATCCCGTTCGCCGAAGATCGCGGAGCCGACGCGCACGCTGGTAGCCCCGAAGGCGACAGCGATCTCGTAATCGCCGGACATGCCCATGGAAAGCTTCGGCACGTTGTTTTCCTTGGCGAGATCGGCCAGCAGGGCGAAATGCGGGCCCGGATTTTCACCCGCCGGCGGAATGCACATCAGGCCTTCGATCTCGAGCCCAAGCTCATCCCGGCAAAGATCGAGAAAGCTTTCCGTCTCACGCGGATCGATGCCGGCCTTCTGCGGCTCATTGCCGGTATTGACCTGCACGTAAAGCCTCGGCGCCCTGCCCTGCTTCTTGATTTCCTTGGCAAGCGCGCGGGCGATCTTCTCGCGATCGACGCTTTCGACCACATCGAAGAGCTTCACCGCGTCTTCCGCCTTGTTGGACTGCAATGGCCCGATGAGGCGCAGCTCGAGGTCCGGCGTCTCTTCCTTCAGCGCCGGAAACTTCTTCTGCGCTTCCTGGACCCGGTTTTCGCCGAAGACCCGCTGCCCCGCCGCGATCGCTTCGCGGATCACATCGGCATCGTGGGTCTTGGAAACGGCCACCAGCGTCACCGCGTTTTCGGGCCGTTCAGCCTCGTGCTCGGCGGCGAGGATCCTTGCGCGCACGTCCTTGAGATTTTCGGCAACACCCATCGGTTTCAACTCCTTTTTCCGCCGCCGCACCTTATGGCAAACGCGAGGGCCGCCGCAACGGGTCCATGCCGCTTTCCCATACCGCCAATTCGGCCCGTTTAACTTGACGCTGGGGCGCTTTCATGATGAAGCTCACCGCCAAAATCACCAAGAAAATGACCGAGTAGCACCGATATGGCCTCTGAACGTTACAACCCGCGCAAAGTCGAACCGAACTGGCAGAAGAAGTGGAACGAGGACAATGTCTTCGTCACCGACAATGCCGACCCGCGCGAGACCTACTACGTGCTTGAAATGTTTCCCTATCCCTCGGGACGCATTCACATCGGCCATGTCCGCAACTACGCCATGGGCGACGTGGTGGCGCGCTACAAGCGGGCGCGCGGCTACAATGTTCTCCATCCCATGGGCTGGGATGCTTTCGGCATGCCGGCGGAAAATGCGGCAATGCAGAACAAGGTCCACCCCAAGGACTGGACCTATGAGAACATTGCCACGATGCGCAACCAGCTGAAATCCATGGGCCTGTCGCTCGACTGGACCCGCGAATTCGCCACCTGCGACGTCGAATATTACCAGCGCCAGCAGCATCTCTTCATCGACATGCTGGAAAAGGGCCTCGTCTACCGCAAGCAATCCAAGGTAAACTGGGACCCGGTCGACATGACCGTCCTTGCCAATGAGCAGGTGATCGAAGGCCGCGGCTGGCGCTCCGGCGCGCTGGTCGAACAGCGAGAGCTGACGCAGTGGTTCTTCAAGATCACCGATTTTGCCCAGGACCTGCTCGATGCGCTCGACACGCTGGACGGCTGGCCGGAAAAAGTGCGGTTGATGCAGAAAAACTGGATCGGTCGCTCCGAGGGCATGATGGTGCGCTGGGACATTTCCGACGGCGCGGAGAAGGCCGGCAACCACGAGGAACTGACGGTCTACACCACCCGCCCGGACACGATCTTCGGCGCGTCCTTCATGGCGATTTCCGCCGATCATCCGCTGGCGAAGGAAGCCGCCAAGCACGATGACAAGGTTGCCGCCTTCTGCGAGGAGACACGCCGGGCCGGCACCTCTCTGGCAGCACTGGAGACGGCAGAAAAGAAGGGCGTCGACACCGGCATCCGCGTGCGCCATCCCTTTGACGAGAATTGGGAACTGCCTGTTTACGTCGCCAATTTCGTGCTGATGGATTACGGCACGGGCGCGATCTTCGGCTGCCCCTCCGGCGACCAGCGCGATCTGGACTTTGCCCGTAAATACGAACTGCCGGTGACCGCAGTAGTAATGCCGAAGGATGGCGATGCGGCGACCTTCGAGATCGGCGACGAGGCTTACACCGATGACGGCGTGATGATCAATTCGCGTTTCCTTGACGGCATGAGCACGGACGAAGCCTTCGAGGCGATCGCGCTGAAGCTCGAGGCCGATGTCGTGCGCGGCGCGCCGCGCGGCGAACGCAAGGTCAATTTCCGCCTGCGCGACTGGGGCATTTCCCGTCAGCGCTACTGGGGCTGCCCGATCCCGGTCATCCACTGCGATGATTGCGGCGTGGTGCCGGTTCCGAAATCCGACCTGCCGGTGAAACTGCCCGACGACATCGATTTCGAAAAGCCCGGCAATCCGCTCGACCGTCACGCCACGTGGCGCCACGTCGCCTGTCCGCAATGCGGCAAGGATGCCCGGCGCGAAACGGACACGATGGACACATTCGTCGATTCGAGCTGGTATTACACCCGCTTTACCGCGCCGCATGAGGACGCACCGACGGACCCGGCCATTGCCGACCGCTGGCTGCCGGTCGACCAGTATATCGGCGGCATCGAGCACGCGATCCTGCATCTGCTCTATTCGCGCTTCTTCACCCGCGCGATGAAGGCAACCGGGCATGTGAACCATGATGAGCCGTTCAAGGGCCTGTTCACCCAGGGCATGGTGGTGCACGAAACCTATCGCCTCGGCGGCAGCGGCACTTCCGGCCGCTGGGTTTCGCCGAGCGATGTGACGATCGAGGAAACGGACGGCGCCCGCAAGGCGATCCTGACCGAGACCGGCGAAGAGGTTGCCATCGGCGCCATCGAGAAGATGTCGAAGTCGAAGAAGAACGTCATCGACCCGGATGATATCCTGGCGACCTATGGGGCCGATACGGCCCGCTTTTTCGTGCTGTCGGATTCCCCGCCGGACCGCGACGTAGTCTGGACCGAGGCCGGCGTTCAGGGCACGTTCCGCTTTGTACAGCGCATCTGGCGGCTTGTTTCCGAGGCGGCCCCTGCCCTTGCGGGCATTGAAGCTAAGGCTGGCGAGAACGGCAGGGCGCTGGAAATCTCGCGCGCCGCCCACAAGACGCTGAAGGCCGTTGCCGCCGATCTTGACGGACTTGCCTTCAACAAGGCCATCGCCCGCATCTATGAACTTGTGAACGTTCTGGCGCAGCCGCTTTCGGAGGTCGACAAGGCCGATGATGAATTGAAGGGCGCGCTGAAACAGGCAAGCCTGTTCCTCACTCATTGTTTTGCGCCGATGATGCCGCATCTGGCCGAAGAATGCTGGCAGACGCTCGGCGCGGAGGGTATGATCGCCATGGCGGCCTGGCCGAAGCATGACGAGGCCCTGACCGCCGACAATGAGGTGATGCTGCCGGTCCAGGTCAATGGCAAGAAGCGCGCCGAGTTGACCGTGGCGCGCGATGCCGATCAGGAGAGCATTAAGGCGGCGGTGCTCGAGCTTGAAGCCGTTGTCCGTGCGCTGGATGGCAAGGAGCCGCGCAAGATCATCGTCGTGCCGCAGAGGATCGTGAATGTTGTTGTCTAGATCACGCCTGAGAGCGCTCGCCCTTTCGCTTACCGCTGTCGCCACGCTTGCCTCGTGCCAGGTGCGACCGCTTTATGGCGGGGCGGAGGGCACCGCCCTGAACGCGAAGATGCACGAGCTGTCCTTTTCCGTTCCGACGACGCCGGTTGCGCAATATGTCCGCAACGAGCTGATATTCCTCACAGGCGGTGGCGCGGGCGAAAGTATCGATGCCAAGTATGACGTCGACCTCTCGGCCTTCGCCGTGACCTCAGAACTCCTGCAGGACGACAGTTCCGATACGGCGAGCGCCGGGCGCACCATCGTGACGGCCGACTTCGCCCTGAGGCGCCGCGAGGACAACAAGCTTCTGGCGACCGGCCGGCGTCGGGCCACCGCGCTTCTCGATTTTCCCTCGCAGGAATTTGCCAAACTGAGGGCCATTCGCGACGCCGAGCAGCGCGCCTCCAAGGAAGTGGCCGAGATCATCAATGCCGATCTCGCGATCGCCCTCAACAAGGAACCCCCGCTGGACCTGCCCAAGTCGCCTGCCGAATAGGCGAACCCGTCCGAAAAGGCTATCATGGCCGGGTGGCCTTGGCGATTGACCGAGGGGCCCGGCGCAAGCGATCTGAACCGGCGGAAGAATGACGGAAATCAAGTCCTACAAGTTCGACGAATTTCTGCGGCAGGACGCCGGGCGTTATCGCCTGTTCCTCGTCTATGGGCCGGACCGTGGCCTTGTCAGCGAGCGCGCCGGGTTGATCGCCAGGGCATCGGGCGTACCGCTCGACGACCCTTTCTCGGTGATGAAACTCGACATCGGCGATGTTGAAGGCGATCCGGGACGCATCGTTGACGAGGTGAACGCGATCGGGCTCTTCGGCGGCTCACGGCTTGTCTGGGTGCGCGCGGGAGGCAATGACAAGGCGCTCACGAGCGCGCTCAACACGCTTTCGGAAAACCCGCCCGAGAGCGCGTATCTGATCATCGAGGCCGGGGACCTGCGCAAGGGAACAGCCATGCGCAAGGCCGCAGAGAGCGCACGGCAGATCGCTGCCATACCCTGTTATGCCGATGACGCCCGGGCCCTCAATGCGCTCATCGATCAGACGCTTGGCGAAGCGGAACTGAGAATTACGCCGCAGGCGCGGCAGCTTCTGGTGTCCATGATCGGCGGTGACCGACTTGCGACGCGCAACGAGATCGAGAAACTTGCGCTCTACGGCCGCGGCCTGGAGATGATCACGGAAGAAGACGTCGCCGCCGTGATCGGCGATGCCAGCGCAATTTCCGCCGATGATGCCGTAGATGCGGTGCTTTCTGGAGACGTGGCGGCTCTCAGGCACGCCATGGCCAAGGTCTCGCATTCCAAAACGCCGATTTTCATGATCCTCAACGGCTGCATCCGCCAGTTTCATCTGCTCGACCAGATGCGGGCCGAGATGGAGAGCAAACGCGTCGCCGCAAGCCAGGTGATGCAAAGCCACGGACGCCAGATCTTCTTTCGCCGCAAGCCGATCTTCGAAAAGGCGCTTTCTGCCTGGAACGGAAACGCCGCCGAACGCGCGCTCAGAATGCTCTCGGATGCGGTGCTGAACACGAGGCGCCACCCGGCGCTCGAAGAGAGCATCGCGATGCAAACGCTGCTGGCGCTGACGCTGCGTTCGAACAGACGCGGCGGCTAGCGCATCGGCCCAAAAATCGGAATCGATTGTCGGAAAGCACGATGCGTAGATTCAATAGGTTAGAGCGCCCTTTGTGCGTCAGAATGCACGCACGGCGCTCTAACGGGGCGGTACGTGTTGACCTTCGAAAACCAGCAGCCGATATTCAGCTCGCGGGCGATCCTTGCAAGGCGCGATGCGCGAGTCAGCAAGGGACCGCAAGATGTTTTTATGACGAGGCGGATGCGCGGGTCACTGTTGATGCGCATCAAGACGCCGCTGACGTGGCGAATCCTCTGCATCATACTGAAAAAGAGAGAGAAAATTGTATCATGCCAAATTGTGCTGATACAATTTCAAGGGTTGCGCTCCAAGCGCCGGCAAATATCGTCAAGCTGGTCGAGCGAACTGTAGGCGATTCTGATCTGTCCGCCGTCGTTCTTGTGATCAATGGTAATTGCCAATCCAAGACGATCGGAGAGCGAGCGTTCCAGCGCCAGCGTATCGGCGTTCTTCTGCTTGGCGGGGCGCGAGGCGCGGAGACCGCCGCCATCAATCGCTTTTTGAGCAAGCTTTTCTGCCTCGCGCACCGACAGACCTTTCTGCACGACCGTCTGCGCCAGCGCCAGCGGATCCGGCGTCGAGATCAAGGCGCGAGCATGGCCGGCGGACAGAGCGCCCTCCGCCAGCATGGTGCGAACGCCTTCGGGCAGCTTCAGCAGACGCAGGCTGTTGGCGACATGGCTCCGGCTTTTACCGATGATTTCGCCGAGATCATTCTGCGTGTAGCCATGTTCCGCCATCAGCAATTCGTAACCGTTCGCCTCCTCCAAGGGATTGAGGTCGGCGCGCTGCACATTCTCGACGATGGCAATTTCCAGCGCCGTACGGTCATCGACATCGCGGATGAGCGCCGGGACTTCGGATAGACCGGCGAGCTGGGCCGCGCGCCAGCGGCGTTCGCCGGCGATGATTTCGAAGCGCTGCTCACCAATGGTGCGAACGACCACCGGTTGGACGATACCGTGCTGGCGAACAGACGCCGCGAGATCGCGAAGATCCTCTTCCTCGAAATGCCGACGTGGGTTCCGCGGGTTGCGGACGATGAACTCGACCGGGATCCGGCGATCCGCCGTAACCTGCACCGTTGCCGGCTCGGTCGGCTCCGCCTTTTCGATGTCGCCGATCAGCGCCGCAAGTCCGCGGCCGAGCCGCCGTTTGGAGTTTTCTTCGCTCATGCTATTTACCTTCCAATGCTGCCGCTCAGGCCGCCGCCATTGCCCGCTCGCGCTGGATGATCTCCGAGGCCAGCTGAATATAGGCCTGGCTTCCCTGGCATTTGAGATCATAAAGGATAACCGGCTTGCCGAAGGACGGTGCCTCGGAAACACGCACATTGCGCGGGATCAGCGTTTTGTAGACCTTGTCGCCCATATAGTCGCGCACATCGGAAACCACCTGCTGCGCCAGATTGTTGCGCGAATCAAACATGGTCAGTACCACGCCCTGAATTTCGAGTCCCGGATTAATGGTGCTGCGCACTTCCGACACGGTGTCGAGCAGTTGGCTCAACCCCTCCAGGGCAAAGAATTCACACTGCAGCGGCACGAGAATGGCCTGGGCAGCGCCCATCGCGTTCATTGTCAGGAGATTGAAGGAAGGCGGGCAATCACAGAAGACATAGCGATATCGGCTCACATCCGACTGGGCCAGCGCGTCGCGGAGCTTGAAAACCCTGCGGGGATCGGACGCGATTTCGAGCTCGAAGCCGAGAAGATCGAGTGTCGACGGTACCAGATCAAGATTCGGAACGGCCGTGGGGATTGCAGCCTCAACGATCGTCTTGTCGCCGACCAGAACGTCATAAGCCGAAAACTCCCGCTGATCGCGCTCGATACCGAGACCGGTACTGGCGTTGCCCTGCGGATCAAGATCGAGCACCAGAACCTTCTCGCCGATAGCCGCAAGCGCGGTCGCCAGATTGATGGCCGTGGTGGTTTTTCCGACGCCACCCTTCTGGTTGGCGACCGTGATAACACGCGTTTTACGATTCATTGACCATTCCGCCAGTTTCAAGAGGCCGACAACGACGCAAGGCGCGATATTTCCAGGATCACGGAGCCGGGTTCAACCTTGCTTTCATGTTTTACCAGATCGAAGTCCCAATGGTCACGCGCTTTGTCGATCTCGCGCCGAAAATCCCGGCCTTTGTGGAAAAAGGCGCGGAATTCCGGCGTTGTATCAAACCAGGGAGCGGCATATACAAGCAGCAGCGAGAGGTCAGCAAGGGCGCGCGCGGACATGGCGTCACAGCTTTCAACTTCCTCCGGCGCCGTCTCGGCCCGGATCGCATGCACGCTTGCCCGGGCCCCGGTTTCGCGGATGGCCGTGCGCAGAAACGATGCCTTCTTGTTGTTGCTCTCGACCAGATGAACCCAGCCTTCACCCTTTTCCGCCAGAAGGATGGCTGTGATCATGCCAGGGAAACCGCCGCCGCTGCCGATGTCGATCCACGTCTTCGGCTCTGGCGAGAGCTGATAGACCTGAGCGCTATCGGCGACATGGCGGTCCCAGAATTGCTGCCGTGTCGACGGCGCCACGAGGTTGATCGACTTTGCCCACTTGTCGAAATGAGCCGCGAAGAGTTCGAGGCGCGCCTGTGTTTCACGTGAAACAGTCTGACCGTTGAGTTTCATGTCTGACCTCAAGCCGCGACCGAGCGGCCGGCTTTCAACCGCACCAATAGCAAGGAAAGCGCGGCAGGCGTCATGCCGTCGATACGGCTGGCCTGCGCAATCGTCGCCGGCCGCGCCTTTGCCAGCTTGCCCTTGAGTTCGTTGGAAAGACCCGGCAATGCCGCATAGTCAAAATCTTCCGGGATCGCCCTGCCCTCATCCTTGCGCACCTGGGCAATATCCGAGGCCTGCCGGTCGAGATAGACAGCATAGGTCGCCTCGATCTCGATGGCGGAGCGAACCTTTGCTTCCGTCACGCCAAGCTCCGGCCAGATGACGATCAACCCATCGAAATCCTGTCCAGGATAGGCGAGAAGATCATAGGCCGTACGCCGCTGGCCGTCCTGGTTGAGCTTGAGCCCATGGCCAGCGGCCTCATTCGGCGTTACCGACCGCGCCTTCAGCGCCGTCCGCGCCTGCTCCAGCGCATCAGAGTAGGCATCAAACCGCGAACGACGCGCGTGCGAGGCGATGCCGAGCGAGATGGCAAGCGGCGTCAGGCGCTCATCCGCATTGTCGGCCCGAAGCGTCAGTCGGTACTCGGCGCGCGAAGTGAACATGCGATAAGGCTCCGCAACGCCGCGCGTCGTCAGGTCATCAACCATCACGCCAATATACGAGTCGGTCCGCGACAAAATCACGGGCTCGGAATCGCCGGCAAACCGCGCGGCATTCAACCCCGCGACCAACCCCTGAGCGCCCGCCTCTTCATAACCGGTCGTGCCGTTGATCTGGCCGGCCAGAAACAGACCGGGCATCTTCTTCAGCTCCAGAGACGCCTTCAACTCGCGCGGATCGACATGATCATATTCGATCGCATAGCCGGGCTGAAGGATAGACACCTTTTCCAGCCCCGGGATCGCGCGGATAAAGGCATGCTGGACGTCCTCCGGCAAGGAGGTCGAAATGCCATTGGGATATACCGTATGATCATCGAGGCCCTCGGGCTCGAGAAAGATCTGGTGTCCGTCGCGGTCGCCGAAGCGCATGATCTTGTCTTCGATCGACGGGCAATAGCGCGGCCCCACCCCTTCGATCTGCCCCGAATACATCGCCGAAAGCCCGATATTGTCGCAAATAATCGCGTGGACCTCCGGCGTCGTCCGGGTAATGCCGCAATCAATCTGCCGGTTCTTCACGCCGTCGGTCATGAAGGAAAATGGCACGGCGTCATCATCCGCCTTCTGCCGATCCAGCGACGCCCAGTCAATCGTGCGCCCGTCAAGCCGCGCCGGCGTGCCCGTCTTCAGCCGGCCCAGTGAAAGCCCCAGCCTGCCCAACGTCTCGGAAAGCCCGAGCGACGGTGCCTCCCCGACCCTGCCGGCCGGGATCTTCCGCGTACCAATATGGATGAGCCCGCGCAGGAACGTGCCCGTCGTCAACACAGCGGCGCCGCAGCCATAGCGTTGGCCGGTGCCTGTCGTCACCGCGACGACATGCCCATTGTCGGTCTCGATATCGAAAACATCGCCTTCAATGACCTCGAGGTTGCCGATCTCCGCCAGCGCCGTCTGCATTGCCTCGCGATAGAGCCGTCGGTCTGCCTGGCTGCGTGGTCCGCGAACGGCCGGTCCCTTGCGCCGGTTCAGCATCCGATACTGGATCGCGGCAGCATCGGCGACTCGGCCCATCAACCCATCAAGCGCATCGATCTCGCGAACGAGATGCCCCTTCCCCAGTCCGCCAATGGCCGGATTGCAGGACATCACACCGATCGTTTCACGCTTATGGGTGATCAGCGCCGTCCGCGCTCCGCTCCGTGCGGCCGCGGAAGCAGCCTCGCACCCCGCATGCCCGCCGCCGATGACGATGACATCAAAATGATCGCTCATGAAAAAGCTCCGTTCGGGCTCGACGACCGCTGGCCGGAACCCTTGTTTTGGCGGTGGTTGTGCCGTCTTGCCCCGATCGAGTCAAGATTGTTTCACGTGAAACACGGTCTATTTGCCAACACAGAAAGACGAAAAGATCACGTCGAGAAGATCTTCGACATCTACCCGGCCCGTGATCCGACCCAGAGCCTCGGCGGCGCGACGGAGGGATTCCGATGGCAGTTCCGGCGATAATTCGCGGGCCGCTACAGCCTCTTCGAGTGCCGCAAGCGCCAGTCGCAAATAATCTGCCTGGCGCGCGCGCACCGGAAGGCTCAGGGATGAACCGGCGACCCGCGCGGAAAGCCGATCGGAAATCACTGCAATTAGCCGATCGATCCCCTCACCGCTCTCGGCCGAGAGCACCAGATCAAAACCGTCCCTGTCGGATGAAAGATCGGACTTGGTTCCCACCAGTAGGCAGTCGCGATCCGGAAAGATTTCAGGCGCGCCGCCGCCCGTCATATCGGCAAGCGACAGAACGAGATCGGCGGTTTCGACCAAGGCACGAGCGCGCCGAACGCCTTCGGCTTCGACCCTGTCCTCGGTTTCGCGCAGGCCCGCAGTGTCGTAAAGGCGAACGGCATAGCCGCCGATATCAAGATGAACCTCAAGAATATCCCGTGTCGTGCCGGCAATATCGGTGACAATCGCGATATCGCGTTTTGCGAGGGCGTTCAAAAGGCTCGACTTTCCCGCATTGGGCGCCCCGGCAATCACCACCTGGTAGCCGTCCCGGATGATCTCTCCCGTGTGAAGCTCCGCAAGATGCTCGCGTATCTGCGCTGCCACCTCATCAACGCCCTGCCAGATCGTCGCGGAAACCGAGCCCGGTATGTCGTCCTCGTCGGAAAAATCGAGTTCGGCCTCGATCATGGCGCGCGCATGCGTAAGCGCCTCAGCCCAATGCTCATAGAGCCCGGACAGCCTGCCGCTAGCCTGTTCCATCGCAAGCCGGCGCTGCATTTCCGTTTCGGCAACGATGATATCGGAAAGCCCCTCGGCTTCCACAAGATCGAGCTTGCCGTTCTCGAAGGCCCGCCGGGTGAATTCGCCCGCTTCGGCATGACGCGTCTCGGGAAAACCGGCGAGCCGGTCCAGCATGGCTTTGACGACGGCGCGGCCGCCATGAAGATGAAACTCGACGCAATCCTCGCCGGTAAAGGATGCCGGGCCGGCAAAAGCAAGAACTAGCGCCTGGTCGAGGGCAATACCTTCCGCATCCTTGAGGGTCATCAGCTGCGCCTGGCGCGCCGGCGGCACCCGGCCGGCGATCCCGGCGCAGATATCAAACGCCGCTGCGCCGGACAGACGGATCACCGCAACGCCCGAGGGCAAAGCGCCGCTTGAAAGAGCGAAGATGGTATCGGTCGATCGCACAACACGCGCCTATGGCAGATGGAAATCGAAAATAAATCTATATTTCAATAGCTTAGTCAGAATTCGACTGCATTGCGGAACCGGAGATCCGAACATCGGACGCTATGGCAAGGGCTCCGCATTCTGCGGATGAAACTGAAGGCCAGGCCCGTTCGGGTGTCTCCCGAGCCGGCCTGGATTGTCCTCAGGTGTTCATCGATTCGAAGAACTCGGCATTGCTCTTCGTCTGTTTCAGCTTGTCGATCAGGAACTCGATACCGTCGGTCGTGCCCATCGGCGCGAGAATTCGCCGCAGCACGAAGACCTTCTGCAGGTCCTGACGCGGGACAAGCAGGTCCTCCTTGCGCGTGCCCGACTTGAGGATATCGATCGCCGGGAAAATGCGCTTGTCGGCAACCTTGCGGTCGAGCACGATTTCCGAGTTGCCGGTACCCTTGAATTCTTCAAAGATCACTTCGTCCATACGGCTGCCGGTGTCGATCAGGGCCGTGGCGATGATCGTCAGCGAACCGCCCTCCTCGATATTGCGCGCCGCGCCGAAGAAGCGCTTCGGCCGCTGCAGGGCGTTGGCATCGACGCCGCCGGTCAACACCTTGCCGGAAGACGGCACGACGGTGTTATAGGCGCGTCCGAGACGGGTGATGGAATCGAGCAGGATGACGACGTCGCGGCCGTGCTCGACCAGGCGTTTGGCTTTCTCGATCACCATTTCGGCGACCTGAACGTGGCGTACGGCCGGTTCATCGAAGGTCGACGACACGACCTCGCCCTTCACCGAGCGCTGCATATCGGTCACTTCTTCCGGACGCTCGTCGATCAAAAGAACGATCAGGAAGCATTCGGGATGATTGGCCGTGATTGAATGGGCGATGTTCTGCAAGAGAACCGTCTTGCCCGTGCGCGGCGGCGCGACGATCAGTCCGCGCTGTCCCTTGCCGAGCGGCGCGACGAGGTCGATGACGCGCGGCGACAGATCCTTCGATGTCGGATTCTCCAGTTCCATCTTGAACCGTTCATCGGGATAAAGCGGCGTCAGATTGTCGAAATGGACCTTGTGACGGATTTTCTCCGGATCGTCGGAATTGATCGTGTTGACCTTCAGAAGGGCGAAATAACGCTCGCCTTCCTTCGGTCCGCGGATTGGGCCTTCGACAGTATCGCCCGTCTTCAGCGCAAAACGCCGGATCTGGGAGGGAGAAATATAGATGTCATCCGGACCCGGCAGATAATTGGCATTTGCCGAACGCAGGAAGCCGAAGCCGTCCTGAAGAACCTCGACGACGCCCTCGCCGATGATCTCGACATCCTGCGTGGCCAGCACTTTGAGAATGGCGAACATCAGCTCCTGCTTGCGCATCGTGCTGGCGCCCTCGACCTCGAGCGATTCGGCAAAGGCCAGGAGGTCGGTTGGTGTCTTGCTCTTCAGTTCCTGAAGCTTCATTTGAGACATGAAGTAAACCGTGAATTGTTGTGATGATCGAAAGGCCGGTTGCACTGGTGGAGCAGTGCCAATTCGGATTGGCGCAGGGGTATTATTGCACAGCCTTTTTGGATGGGTCGGCTGGAAGATACTGATTTGCCCGTGTCGTTACAAGAGCAAATACGCTTTTTTGCCTCGGAAAACGCGCCAAACCATTTATCAAACGATTAAAAGGGTTTAACGATCACCATAATCACGGCAATGATCATCAGCACGGTCGGCGCTTCGTTGACGATCCGCCAGTGCCGGGCGCTCGTCGAACGCTTGTCGGCGGAAAAATCCTTGATCGCCTTGCTGTAATAGCCGTGGACACCGGACATCAGGAAGACGGCGAAAAGCTTTACATGCAGCCAGCCATCGGAGAACCATCCGCCGTCCCAGGCCAGATAAAGGCCGAAGATCCAGGTCAGGATCATGGCCGGGTTCATGATCACCTTCATCAAACGGTATTCCATCACCTTGAAAGTCTCCGACTTCTCCGAACCCGGCGCGCTGTCGGCGTGATAGACGAAAAGCCGCGGCATGTAGAACATGCCCGCCATCCATGAAATCACCGCGATCACGTGAATGGCCGTCGCCCAGAGATAGAAACTGTCGCGCTGGAAGACGAAGAGCCCGAGACAGACGAACAGGAACAGAAGCAGCGCCGTCATTGCCCGGCTCGCCGACTTCCTGCCCGCGACCTTGCCCGTTTCGCCCTGCTCCGTCATCATTTCCTCCGCATATATTTGTTTTATAAGGTTTATTTCTCGCCGCGCACCAGCATGACGAGCGCAGCGACTGTTTCCGGATCCACTTCCGGCGTGATCCCGTGCCCGAGATTGAAGATCATCGGACCGTCCGACAAGGCTTCAACAATAGCGGTCGCACGCGCTTTCATCAGATCACCGCCCGCAACCAATGACAGTGGATCGAGATTGCCCTGCACCGGACCATCCTTCTGCAGCTCCTTGGCGATGGCGAGCGGCACGGTCCAGTCGAGGCCGATTGCATTGGCATCGGTTTTCTGCCGGTAGGTCAAAAGATTGTGGCCGGCGCCCTTGGCAAAGGCAATGATCTTCGCGCCCGGCACGGCCTGGCGCACCGTTTTGACGATACGGGCAACGGGGGCGGCGGCAAAATCGGCAAAATCCTCCTCGCCGAGCACGCCGGCCCAGCTGTCGAAAATCTGCACCGCGTCGGCGCCCGCCTTCAATTGCCGGATCAGATAGTCGGCGGAAAGATCGGCGATCAGATCGAGAAGTTTCAGGAATTCCGTCCTGTGCCGATAGGCGAAAAGCCGGGCCGGCGCCTGGTCGCTGGTCCCCTTCCCCGCAATCATATAGGTCGCCACGGTCCAGGGCGCGCCGCAGAAGCCGAGAAGGCTCGTCTGGGTTGGCAGGTTCTCGCGGATGCGTCCCACCGCCTCGATTACCGGATCAAGCGTGTCAGCCGCATAGCGGGCTTCCAGACGCCCGATGTCGTCTGCCTCGATCGGATCAAGACGCGGTCCCTCACCCTTTTCAAAGCGAACCCCGCATTTCAGTGCATCCGGGATCACGAGAATGTCGGAAAACAGAATAGCAGCATCAAAACCGTAACGCCGGATCGGCTGCAGCGTCACTTCCGTTGCAAATTCGGGATTGTAACAGAGGTTGAGGAAACCGCCCGCCTTTTCCCTCAGGGCCCGGTATTCGGGAAGGTAGCGGCCCGCCTGTCGCATCAGCCAGATCGGCGGCGGGTTGATGGTTTCGCCCTCAAGCACGCGTTCCAGCGCCCGTTCCGCCATATCCACAGCCCTTGCAAATAATGAATCTGTTTATGTTCGGATTCCTTTTATTTCTTAGAGTCTGTGAGGATCAAGGATTAAAGGATTTTCCGCGACTATGAGTCTTTTCCACGCATTTGGCCGTCTTCAGCGGGATTAAAATACCGCCTTGATGGCAATTGTGGGGATGCGCATGGATTATTTCATGGATTCAAATCCTTGGCCTGTTGCGATGGCGCTCGCCAGCCTGTGCAAAACCACTGGAATTTTGCCGCGAAAACCGTTCTTTTCCCCGTTTTCAACAGCGGCGTTTGAACCTATTCAACGAAAAAGGATATGTGGATAAATCGCAAGACAACCCACAGGCCAAAATCGGCGCTTCGCATTCGTCCCGTTTTGTCCAGCGTTATGAACAGGAGGCGAAGGACATCGTGGAAAACCGCAAAAACTTCTTTCACCTCCATCTGATCTCCGATTCGACGGGCGAAACGCTGATCTCCACCGGCCGCGCAGTCTCCGCCCAGTTCGGCGGCTATGAGCCGATCGAACATGTCTATCCGCTGGTGCGCAGCCGCAAGCAGGTGCTCGCCGTGCTCAGGGCGATCGACGAGGCGCCGGGCATCGTTCTCTATACGGTGGTCAATGAGGAACTGGGTGCACTTCTGGAAGAAATGTGCCGGGACATGAATGTGCCCTGCGTCAATGTTCTCGATCCGGTTGCCAGGGTGTTTCAGTCCTATCTCGGCACGGCCTCGCGGAGGCGCTCCGGCGCCCAGCACAGCCTGGACGAGGACTATTTCGCCCGCATCGAAGCGCTGAACTACGCCATGGATCACGATGACGGGCAGATGCCGGAAACCTATGACGAGGCGGATGTCGTCATTCTCGGCATTTCCCGCACGTCGAAGACGCCGACAAGCGTCTATCTCGCCAACCGTGGCGTGAAGGCGGCCAATATTCCGATCGTGCCGGGAATGAAACTGCCCGAAAGCCTCTATCGGGCGAAGCGTCCGCTGATCGTCTGCCTGATCGCCTCGCCAGGACGGATCTCCCAGGTGCGCGAGTTCCGCGAGTTCGGCAGCGGCGCGGACGAGGGCAAGAGCGAATATACCGATCGCGCGGTGATTGCCGAGGAGCTGAAATATGCCCGCAGCCTCGCCGCCCAGAACAACTGGCCGATCATCGATGTCTCGCGCCGCTCGATCGAGGAGACGGCGGCGGCCATTCTTGCCCTGAAATACGAGCTGAAATAGCAACGCCCGAGCCGCGAGAGGAAAGCGCCGATGCCGAAGAACGAAGCGATTATCCTGGCCTCCACCAGTCCGTCGAGGCGGGCGCTGCTCGCCAATGCGGGGATCGCCTTTTCCAGCATGCGCCCGCATGTGGATGAACGGGCAACGGAAGCGCCTTTCCTTAAGACCGGCGCGACGCCTGATTTCCTTGCCGGCCTCTTGTCGCGGGCAAAGGCGCTCGATGTCGCGGGCCGCGCGCCGGGCGCCTTCGTCATCGGCGGTGATCAGGTGATGGCGTTTGAGGGTCTCCCCTATTCCAAGCCGGAAAACCGGGAGGAAGCGCGCGCGCATCTGAAGCGCCTTTCCGGCAAGACGCACTACCTGATGAGCGCCTTCGCGATAGCCCGCGATGGCGAGATCCTTTTCGAGGCCTGCGAGACGGCGGCCTTGCACATGCGCCCGCTCGACGAGGCGGAGATCGACCGCTATCTGGCGCGCCTTTCCGACGAAGTGCTGTTTTCCTCGGGCGTTTACCAGCTGGAAGGCCCGGGCGTGCGACTGTTCGAGCGGATCGACGGCGATTTCTTCACGATATTGGGCATGCCGATGCTTCAGTTGCTGGCGGCCCTGCGCAAATTCGGAGCACTGCATGACTGATTCACGTGAAACCCATCTGCGGCGGGCCTGCGTCATCGGCCATCCCGTTTCCCAGTCCCGCTCGCCGCTGGTTCATGGCTACTGGCTGAAGAAATACGGAATTTCCGGGGACTATGTGCGCGAAGACGTGGCCCCGGGGGAAATCGCGGGTTTTGTCGACCGACTGCGCTCCGGCGAAGCCGGTTTCGTCGGCTGCAATGTCACCATCCCCCACAAGATGGCCGCTTTCGAGCTTGCCGATGAAGCCGATGAAAATGCCACGCTTCTGGGCGCGGCCAACACGCTGTGGGTCGAAAACGGACGCGTTCATGCCGCCAACACGGACGGCCTCGGCTTCACCGGCAATCTCGACGCGGCGCATCCCGGATGGGATTATGCGGAAAAGGCCGTGATGCTGGGGGCGGGCGGCAGCGCTCGCTCGATCGTCATGGCGCTGAAACAGCGCGGCATTTCCCACATCCACATCGTCAACCGCACGCTGGCGCGGGCCTCCGAACTTGCCGCACGGCTTGGCGAGCGGGTCGACGCGCATGACATGGACCGGCTTGCCGAGGTGATGAAGGGCGCCGGCCTTTTCGTCAACACGACGTCGCTCGGCATGAAGGGCGGCGCCGTGCCGGACTTTGACTTCGGCCTCCTCTCCGAAAACGCCATTGTAGCCGATATCGTCTATGTGCCGCTCGAAACGCCGATCCTGAAACAGGCGAAGGCGCACGGGCTGAAGACGGCGGACGGGCTCGGCATGCTGTTGCACCAGGCCGTGCCGGGTTTTGAGAAATGGTTCGGCAGGAAGCCCGAAGTGGATGCCGCGCTGAGGGACGAGATCATCGCCGATCTTGAGGCGAACGGATGATCATTCTCGGCCTCACCGGATCGATCGGCATGGGAAAGTCCACCACGGCGGGCTTTTTCACCGAAGCCGGCATACCGGTGCAAAATGCCGATGAGGTGGTGCACGCGCTTTATCGCGGCAGGGCCGTGGCGCCGGTCGAGGCTGCTTTTCCGGGCGTTGCCGAAGATGGCGTGATCAATCGCGCGCGCCTCAGCAAGGCGCTTGCCGGAAAGCCGGAGAATTTCGAAAAGCTCGAAGCGATCGTGCATCCGCTGGTGCGCGAAGAACGCGACCGTTTCCTGGAAAAGGCGCGCGCCGACGAGGCTCCGATCGCCGTGCTCGACATCCCCCTCCTGTTCGAGACCGGCGCCGATCGCGCCGTTGATTACGTGCTCGTCGTCACCTGCGATCCCGAGATCCAGCGCGAACGTGTGCTGGCGCGACCGGATATGACAGTGGAAAAGTTCGAAACCGTGCTCAAACGTCAGCTTGCCGATGGCGAAAAACGCGCGCGGGCCGACTATATTGTCGACACGGGACACGGCATTGACGAGGCGCGGACGGCGGTCGGTCAAATCATTGCCGAGCTGAGGAACAAGGCGGCGGACGACGCGGCGCAGAAAGACTAAGGAGCGGTGATGAAGGTCACGCGCGATATCATCTTCGATACCGAAACCACGGGCATGGACAAGAATGACGACCGGCTGATCGAGATCGGCGGCGTCGAGCTGATCGACCATTTCCCGACTGGAAAGACCTTCCATGTCTATGTCAATCCGGACGGCAAGACCGTGCATCCGGAAGCCCTTCAGGTGCATGGCATTTCGGACGAGTTCCTCAAGGACAAGCCGGTCTTTGCCGATGTGGTCGACGATCTCCTGGCCTTTTTCGACGGCGCCCGCTGGATCGCCCACAACGCCGCCTTCGACATGGGCTTCATCAATGCTGAGCTCGGCCGGCTCGGCAAGCCGCCGATCGACCAGGAGATGGTGGTCGACACGCTGGCGCTGGCGCGGCGCAAGCACCCGATGGGCCCCAACAGCCTCGACGCTCTCTGCAAGCGCTATTCGATCGACAATGCTCACCGCACCAAGCACGGCGCGCTTCTCGATGCGGAATTGCTGGCGGAGGTCTATATCGAGATGTCCGGCGGGCGTCAGGCAGCCTTTCGCCTGGTCAATGCGGGCTCGGCGGATGAATATGACAGCGACGGCAATTTGCGCAAGCTGCCCCCCCTCGTCCGCCCCCGCCCGCTCCCCTCGCGCGTCCACGCGGAAGAGGCCGAGGCGCACGCGAAAATGCTCGCCGAGATCGGCGACAAGGCGTTGTGGCATAGCGTTTCGGGAACGTGAAGTTCGGCTGCCTGGTCAGGCTGTCGCCAAAATCAGGTGCTGGCCGATCTCCCCCCTTGAGGGGGAGATGTCGCGAAAGCGACAGAGGGGGGTAAAGGGCATGAGCCGCATACTCCGAATTTCCCGAGAGGGTTCACCCCTCTCTGCCCCTGTCGGAGCATCTCTCCCTCAAGGGGAGAGATTGTCAGGGCAAGCGCCCTGCCCTCACTTCACATATTTCCGCCAGTCGTGCTGTTCCTCAAACCCCAGAACCTCGCGGATCTTGCGGTTGGAAAGCGGCGCTTCGTAATCGCCCATTTCCCGGGTGACCGGTGTGTTCGGCGCGTATTTCTTCAGGAAATCGACCGTCTTTTCGTTGGCCGTGATCGTGTCGTTGGTGGCGTTGAACACCTCGAAGCCGAGCCCGTCCTTCTTCAGGCACAGATCGACGATCTGGCCGAGGTCGCGCGCGTCGATATAGCTCCAGGCATTGCGCTTGCGCGAGGGCGGATCGGAGAGGAAGGCCGGGAACCTGGCATAGTCGTCCGGCGAGATGACATTGCCGATCCGAAGCGCGTAGATATCGGCGCCGAAGCGCAGCGCGAAGGCGCGCGCGGTCTTCTCGTTGCAGACCTTGGAAAGCCCGTAGCTGTCGAGCGGATCGACGTCGTAATCCTCTTCCAGCGGAAAGGCGTGGAAATCCCGGTCGCCCTCGGCGAAGCAGACCCCATAGGTGGTCTCGCTGGAGGCAATGATGACCTTGCGCACGCCGAGCTTCATCGCCGCCTCGATGACGTTGTAGGTCGAGATCACATTGGTCTGGTAGGTGACGTTGTCGGGCGTGATCATCACGCGCGGAATGGCAGCGAAGTGGACGACTGCGTCGGGTGCTTCCGGCAGTTTGCCGTTCTCATAGCGGTCCATGCCGAAATGCATGGACATGGCGTTGAACACCTGGCCGCTGTCGGTCAGATCGGTGATCAGCGTCGTGACGTCCGGATGATCGAGCGCGACCAGATCGAGATTGAGGACGTCATGACCCCTGTCGAGAAGATAGGGGATCACGTCGCGGCCGGCCTTGCCGCTGCCGCCGGTGAAAACGATGCGTTTTGTCATTTTTTCCTCGCTATTGGCATGCTCCTCGAACGGGCGGGATCGTGCAACGATCGGGCGGGGGCGTCAAATCGATTTTACCGGCTTTTGCAGGACCGGCTTGGCAGGGCCGCAATGACATGGCTATTCTGGCCCGCGAGATTGACGAGGGGTCAACCAGGCGGGGTGAACGAGACCATGGCGAGAAAATCCGGCAGCACGTCACGGCTTGACGAGGCGGCAAGGGCCGGCTGGCTCTATTATGTCGCCGGCCGCACCCAGGACGAGATCGCCGCCGCCATGGGAATTTCGCGCCAGAGCGCGCAGCGCCTCGTCTCGCTTGCCATGTCCGAGCGGCTGATCAAGGTGCGCCTCGACCACCCCATCGCCGAATGCATGGCGCTCTCGGCGGCGCTTCAGGAGCGTTACGGGCTGAAGCAGGTGCAGGTCGTGCCGAGCGATCCGAACAGTGATACGGCGCCGACCGGCATAGCCGAGGAAGGCGCGGCCGAGATCGAACGCTGGCTGAAGCGGAGCGAGCCGACCGTGCTTGCCATGGGCACGGGCCGCACGCTGCGTTCGGCGGTGGAGCAATTGCCGCCCATGGCCTGTCCGCAACACCGCATCGTCTCGCTCACCGGCAATATCAGCCCCGACGGTTCGGCCGCCTATTACAACGTCATCTTCCTGATGGCCGATGCCATCCAGGCGCGGCACTTTCCCATGCCGCTGCCGGTTCTGGTGTCGACGCCGGAGGAGCGCGCCCTGTTCCACGCCCAGCCGCTGGTGAAACCGACGCTGGAGCTCGGCGGCAAGGCCGACGTCACCTTTGTCGGCATCGGCGAGCTTGGCCAGAGGGGTCCGTTGCTGCTGGACGGTTTTCTCACCGCGGACGAGATGGAAGAGCTTGTGGCGGCCGGTGCGGCCGGCGAAATCTGCGGCTGGCTTTTCAATGATGACGGGAGGCTGCTCGATCACCCGATCAACCAGCGCGTCGCCAGCATCCCCCTGCCCTCGACCGAGGATACGATCATCTTCGGCATGGCCCGCGGCAAGCCCAAGCACCGCGCCATCCGCGGCGCGCTGCGAGGCCGCCTGATCAATGCCCTGATCACCGACGAGGACGCGGCGCGTTTTCTGCTGCAGGACTAATTTTTCCGACATATGTCGTCTCGTGTCGCCATCGCTGCAGCAATTCACTGTTGTGGCGCTGCGATCATGCTGAGAATTTCTTCTTGAAAAACAGATGGATACTTCATCCGCCCAAAGTATGAGCATTCGCCCACTTGACACTTTGCAATGAATGATGGGTAATTGCTCACATCGTAAGCTATTGCTCAATTCTGAGGGAGGAACGAGTATGAGACTGCACACGATACTTCTGGGCGCATGCTCGCTTGCGGCGCTGACCGGCGTTGCCTCGGCCGAAACGCTGACCATCGCCACCGTCAACAACGGTGACATGATCCGCATGCAGAAGCTCACCGACGATTTCACGTCGCAGCACCCCGATATCGATCTTGAGTGGGTCACGCTCGAGGAAAACGTGCTGCGCCAGCGGGTGACCACCGACATCGCCACCAACAGCGGCCAGTACGACGTGCTGACCATCGGCAATTACGAAGTGCCGATCTGGGCCAAACAGGACTGGTTGCTGGCGCTCAACGATCTGCCCGCCGATTACGACGCGGGCGATCTTCTGCCGGCAATCGCCGGCGGTCTTTCCATTGATGACACGCTTTATGCAGCGCCCTTCTATGGCGAAAGCGCCATGGTGATGTACCGCACGGATCTGGCCGAAAAGGCGGGCGTGACCATTCCGGCCGAGCCGAAATGGGACGACATCAAGAAGGCGGCCGCCGCCATGACGGACAAGGATGCCGGCATTTACGGCATCTGCCTGCGCGGCAAGGCCGGCTGGGGCGAGAACATGGCCTTCCTCGGCGCCATGTCCAATTCCTACGGCGCACGCTGGTTCGACATGGAGTGGAAGCCGCAGTTCGACACGCCGGAATGGAAGGCGACGCTGACGGACTATCTGGACCTGATGAACAATTACGGTCCGCCCGGCGCCTCCTCCAACGGCTTCAACGAAAACCTGGCGCTGTTCCAGCAGGGCAAATGCGGCATGTGGATCGACGCCACGGTCGCCGCTTCCTTCGTCACCGATCCGGATGAATCCAAGGTCGCCGATTCGGTCGGCTTCGCGCTTTTCCCGGAAAAGGGCGATCTCGGCAATCGCGGCAACTGGCTGTGGTCGTGGAACCTCGCCATTCCGGCCTCGACGCAGAAGGCGGATGCGGCCAAGGCCTTCGTCGCCTGGGCAACCTCCAAGCACTACACCGATCTTGTTGCCAAGGAAGAAGGCTGGCGCGCTGCCCCGCCCGGCACCCGCACCTCGCTCTACGAGAACCCGGACTACCAGAAGGCAGCCCCCTTTGCCGAGATGACGCTGGAATCGATCAACGCCGTCGATACCAAGAAGCCTTCGGTTCAGGACATTCCCTATACCGGTGCGCAGTTCGTCTCGATCCCGGAATTCCAGGGCATCGGCACGGCGGTTGGTCAGCAGTTCTCGGCAGCTCTTGCCGGCAACACCACGGCCGAGCAGGCGCTTTCGAACGCCCAGCAGCTCACTTCGCGTGAGATGATGAAGGCCGGTTACCCGAAATAAGACTTCCTCCTGAGGGCGGCCGGGACCCGTTGTCCGGCCGCCCGCCTTTTCCTTTCTGCCGAACTGTTCTTGCGAGCCGCCGCGCGTTTTGCCGACGGCGGCTCTTTTGATTTCCGATTCCGGCCAAAAACCGGCGCGGAACCTTGAAGATGTGACGCGGCCGCCAATCCGGCCTGCCTCACCGAGCGGGGAACACCGAAATGGCGACGACCCATACCCGAAACGCGGCGCGGCTGATGATGGCGCCCTCGGTCATTCTGCTTTTGCTGTGGATGATCGTGCCGCTGTCCATGACCGTCTACTTCTCCTTCCTCCGGTACAATCTGCTGATGCCGGGAACGGAGAGTTTTGCCGGCTTCATGAATTACCGCTTCTTCCTGTCCGACCCGGCCTTCTTCCAGGCGATCGGCAATACGCTGATCCTGGTCGGCGGCGTGCTGTTTGCCACCGTTGTCGGCGGCATCGCGCTCGCGCTTTTGCTCGACCAGCCGATCTTCGGCCAGGGCATTGTCCGCATTCTGGTAATCGCGCCCTTCTTCGTCATGCCGACGGTTTCGGCGCTCGTGTGGAAGAACATGCTGATGAACCCGGTCAACGGTCTGTTCGCGTCACTCGCGCGCTTCATCGGCATCCAGCCGATCGACTTCCTGTCCTCGATCCCGCTTACCTCGATCAGCCTGATTGTCGCCTGGCAATGGCTGCCCTTCGCCACGCTCATTCTGCTGACCGCGCTTCAGTCGCTGTCGGAAGAGCAGAAGGAAGCCGCCGAAATGGATGGCGCGAACGCCTGGAACCGGCTCATCTACATCATCCTGCCGCATATGGCCCGCGCCATCACCGTGGTGGTGCTGATCGAGACGATCTTCCTGCTTTCGGTCTTCGCCGAAATCCTGGTGACCACCAATGGCGGACCCGGGACGGAAAGCACCAACCTGACCTATCTCGTCTACATGCAGGCGCTTCTGCAGTTCGACGTGGGCGGCGCTTCGGCCGGCGGCATCATCGCCGTCATTCTCGCCAACATCGTTGCGATCTTCCTGGTGCGGATGATCGGCAAGAACCTGGAGGACTGACAATGGCACGCCAGGTCACGACGCAGAAAAAACTGGCCTTCACGCTTCTCGCATGGGTCGTTGCGCTCCTCATCTTCTTCCCCATCCTTTGGACGGTGCTGACGAGCTTCAAGACGGAAAGCGAGGCCGTTTCCTCGCCGCCCTCCTTCCTGTTCTTCCAGTGGACGCTGGAGAACTATGTGGAGGTTCAGGCGCGCTCCAGCTATTTCCATCATTTCTGGAATTCGGTGGCGATCTCGCTCGGCTCCACGGTGATCGGTCTTCTGATCTCCGTGCCGGCCGCCTGGGCGATGGCGTTCTCGCCCACGCCCCGCACCAAGGACGTGCTGCTCTGGATGCTTTCCACCAAGATGTTGCCGGCCGTTGGCGTGCTGGTGCCGATCTACATCATCTTCCGCGATCTCGGCCTGCTCGACACCCGCATCGGCCTGATCGTGGTGATGATGCTGATCAACCTGCCGATCATGGTGTGGATGCTCTACACCTACTTCAAGGAAATCCCCGGCGAGATCCTCGAGGCCGCGCGCATGGACGGCGCGACGCTCGGCAAGGAGCTGATCTATGTGCTGACGCCGATGGCGGTGCCGGGCATTGCCTCGACCCTTCTTCTGAACATCATCCTTGCCTGGAACGAAGCCTTCTGGACGCTCAATCTGACGGCCTCCAAGGCAGCACCCCTGACAGCCTTCATCGCCTCCTATTCGAGTCCGGAAGGTCTGTTCTACGCAAAGCTTTCCGCCGCCTCGACCATGGCCATCGCGCCGATCGTCATCCTCGGCTGGTTTTCGCAGAAGCAGCTCGTGCGCGGGCTCACCTTCGGCGCGGTTAAATAAGGACAAGACCAATGGGCAGCATCAGACTTGAAAACGTCTCCAAGCGCTTTGGCGAACATGCCGTCATTCCCGGCATCGATCTGGAGATCAATGACGGCGAATTCGTTGTCTTCGTCGGCCCCTCGGGTTGCGGCAAATCCACGCTCCTGCGCCTGATCGCGGGGCTGGAGGATGTCTCCGGCGGCCGCATCCTGATCGACGGCGACGACGCCACCGCCAAGCCGCCGGCAAAGCGGGGACTGGCCATGGTGTTCCAGTCATACGCGCTTTATCCGCATATGAGCGTGCGCTCCAATATCGGCTTCCCGCTGAAGATGGCGAATATCGACAAGGCCGAGATCGACCGCAAGGTCAACGAGGCGGCGAAGATCCTCAACCTCACCGACTATCTGGATCGCAAGCCCCGCGCGCTTTCCGGGGGTCAGCGCCAGCGCGTCGCCATCGGCCGGGCGATCGTCCGCTCGCCGGAATGCTTCCTCTTCGACGAGCCGCTGTCCAACCTCGATGCGGCGCTCCGGGTCAACATGCGCCTGGAGATTTCCGAACTGCACCAGCAGCTTGGCGCAACATCGATCTATGTGACCCACGATCAGGTGGAAGCCATGACCATGGCCGACAAGATCGTGGTCCTGCGCGCCGGCAATATCGAGCAGGTCGGCTCCCCGCTGGAGCTCTACCGCAGCCCCGCCAATCTGTTTGTAGCCGGCTTCATCGGCTCGCCGAAGATGAACTTCATCGACGGCAAGACGGCCGAGGAATTCGGCGCCCACACGATCGGCATCCGCCCGGAACATGTCGCACTTTCCACCGAAAGCGGCAAGTGGAAGGGCAAGGTCGCGGTCTCCGAACATCTGGGCTCCGACACCTTCCTGCATGTGGATGTGCCGGAGCTCGGTCACATCACCACCCGCACCGACGGCGAGTTTCCGGTCCGCCATGGCGACACCGTCTTCATCTCGCCGGATCCGGAGCGGCTCTACCGGTTCGACGCAAACGGCCTGGTGGCCGAGTAGCAGCCGGCCGCGCGTCCCAACCGAATACCGAAATGCCAATAGCGGAAAAGAACCAATGACCAAGCCCCTCAACCTCGCAAGCCTTGATCAGCACGCGGACAAGGCGGCCATTCCGGCCTATGACCGCGGCAACCTTTCCGCCGGCATTTTCCATTTCGGCGTCGGCAATTTTCACCGGGCGCATCAGGCAGTCTATCTGCACCAGTTGTTCAACACCGGCCGTGATCTCGACTGGGCGATCGTCGGCGCCGGCGTCATGCCCTCCGACACGAAAATGCGCGAGGTGCTCGCAGCGCAGGATTGCCTGACGACGGTGGTGGACCAGGAAGCCGATGCCAGCGAAGCGACGATCACCGGGGCAATGATCGACATGATCGCGCCGCCCGACTATGCGGCAATGATCGAGAAGCTCGCCGACCCGGCAATCCGCATCGTTTCGCTGACGGTGACCGAAGGCGGCTATTTCATCGATCCGGCCACCGGGAAATTCGACCCGACGCATCCGGCAATCGTTGCGGACGGCGAAAATCCGGATACGCCGAAGACGGCCTTCGGCCTGATCATCGCCGGTCTCAAGAAGCGCCGCGCGGAAGGCGTACCGCCGTTTACCGTGATGTGCTGCGACAACATTCCCCATAACGGCGCGGTGACGAAAGCCACGGTTTCGGGCCTTGCCGAACGCTCCGATCCCGCTTTCGCCGGCTGGATCCGTGAGAATGTCGCTTTTCCCAATGCCATGGTCGACCGGATCACGCCGGCGACCGGCAAGCGCGAGCGTGACATCACGCGCGAGGACTACGGCATAGAGGACAACTGGCCGGTTTTCTGCGAGGGCTTCAAGCAATGGGTGCTGGAGGATGATTTTCCGCTCGGCCGCCCGGCGCTGGAAGAGGTCGGCGTCACCTTTGTTGACGACGTCAGCCCTTACGAACTGATGAAGCTCAGGATCCTCAACGGCGGCCATGCGGCAATCGCCTATCCGGGCGAGCTTCTCGACATTCACTTTGTCCACGAGGCGATGGAAAACGAACTGATCGCCGCCTTTCTCGAAAAGCTCGAAAAGGACGAGATCATTCCGATCGTGCCGCCGGTGCCCGATACCGATCTCACCGGCTATTACGAGCTGATCGCGCGCCGCTTCGCCAATCCGAAGATCGGCGACACGATCGAGCGTCTGGCGCTGGATGGCTCCAACCGTCAGCCGAAATTCATCCTGCCCTCCACCGCCGCCCGCCTCGAGAAGGGTCTAGACGTGGTCGGCCTTGCACTGGTCTCCGCGCTCTGGTGCCGTTACTTCGAGGGCACGTCCGACAGCGGCCGCGAAATCCGCTTCAACGACGAAAGCGCGGACCGCCTGCACAAGGCGGCGGTTGCAAGCAGGCAGGATCCGATGATCTTCCTTCAGGAACGCGCCATCTTTGGTTCGATCGCCGACAATGACACCTTCCGCAGGCGCTTTTCGGCGGCGCTTGAAAGCCTGAGGGCCGTCGGAACCGCTGAAACGCTGAAACGCTATATCGCCGGCGACCTGGCATAGGCCATCCGGCTGAAACCGATACGGGCCCGAAGCGCCCGGCACCTCTCCTTCTCGTCACGCGCGCGGCTTCGCGGGGCGCGGCCCCGCGCTGCCGGAAGGTTTGACGAAACGAATAATCTCGTCCACTTTGTGCGAAAATACTGACAGGTGGGGGAGCGTGCAGGATGCGCGATCATGTGATTGCGGTCGATGTCGGCACGGCAAGCGTCAGGGCAGGCGTTTTCGATAAAACCGGCATCATGCTCGCCCGCAAGGTGGAGCCGCTCAGGCTGCGCCGTCCGGGCGCCCGGCGCGGAGAGTATATTTCCGAAGACATCTGGCAGACGACAGCAACAGCCGTGCGGGCCGCGCGGCTTGCGGCCGGTCTCGGGCCCGAGCAGGTCGCGGGGCTTGCCTTCGGCGCGACCTGCTCGCTGGTGTTGCTCGACGGATCCGGTCGGCCACTGCCGCTCTTTGAGGACGAGGCCGGGACCTACGACACGCTCGCCTGGTTCGATCACCGCGCCGAGGCCGAAGCGGAAGAGCTGAGCGCCACCGATGATCCGGCGGTGCGGCATTCGGGCGGATCGATCTCGCCTGAAATGCAGGTGCCGAAGCTGTTGTGGCTGAAACGCAATCGCCCCGATCTCTGGCAAAGGGCGGGCGGCTTCTTCGACCTCGCCGACTATCTGAGCTATCGCGCCACCGGCAATCCGGCGCGCTCGGTCTCCACGCTTGTGACAAAATGGTTCTACAGGGCCGACAGTGACGCACCCTGGCCGCGCACGCTTCTCGGAACATTCGGCCTTGATGACCTTCCCGAAAAGGCCGGCGCCGCGCATGCGCCCTGCCCGCCCGGCGCCTCCGTTGGCAGACTGTCGACCCAGGCTGCCGAGGCGCTGGGGCTTGATCGCGATGTCGCGGTCGCGGCCGGCATGGTCGATGCCTATGCCGGCGCCCTTGGCGCGCTTCCGGCGGACAAGGCTGCGGCCTCGGGCGAATTCGCGCTGATTGGCGGGACCTCGAGTTGCCTTATCGGCCAGGGCGGCGAACCGGTCTTCGCGAAAAGCCTCTGGGGGCCATATTTTTCGGCAATTCATAAGAACCAATGGGCGTTCGAAGCCGGACAGTCTGCAACCGGCGGTTTACTCAACCATCTGCTTGAAATCCACGCGGAGGGCGGACCGGCGACGGAAGACCGCCACCAGCAGGTGATCGCCCGGATCACGGAAATGCTTGCCGAGAACGGCCCCGGCTTTGCCGACGGGCTGGACATCCTGCCGGATTTTCACGGCAGCCGCTCGCCCTTTGCCGATCCGACAATGACCGGGATGATCGCCGGCCTCACGCTCGACAAATCCTTCGATGGGCTTTGCCGTCTCTACTGGCGTGCCTCGATCGCCATTGCCCTGTCGCTCAGGCAGATCCTCGAACATCTCGGCGAAAGCCGCATTCCCGCCACCGGCCTTCACCTTGCCGGAGGCCACCGGAGAAACCCTCTCCTTTCAAGACTTTTCGCCGACGTGACCGGTCTTCCCGTGCATATCTCGCCGACGGAAGATGTGGTGCTGCTGGGCTCCGCCATCAACGCCGGCGCAGCATCGGGACTATACCCGGACCTTGGCAGCACAGCCGCCGCGATGCAGGCGGCAGCGGAATTGACCGATCCCGATCCGTCGTTTGCCGACTACTATGATCGCCAATATGCCCGGCTCAAAATTCTGCAGGCTTGCCGGGACACGCTTGCCACCGCAGGTTAGATTGTCCATACAACTGACAAGAAAGACATAAAGAAATCTTTATGTCTTTCTTGTCAGTTTCCTCCGGGGCTGTTACTAACGATGCAAACTGAAGAATGCGCGTTGCCTGCGTGATCGGGCCGGACGCTGCACCATCCTTTTGCCTCGGGAGTTATCAATGAGCGCCACAGAAGATTTCATCGTTGCCGATATCGCGCTGGCCGATTATGGCCGCAAGGAACTGGAGATTGCCGAAACCGAAATGCCGGGCCTGATGGCCGCGCGCGAGGAGTTCGGCGAAAGCCAGCCGCTGAAGGGCGCGCGGATTTCCGGCTCGCTGCACATGACGATCCAGACCGGCGTGCTGATCGAAACGCTGAAGGCGCTCGGCGCCGATGTCCGCTGGGCATCGTGCAACATCTTCTCCACCCAGGACCATGCCGCCGCCGCGATCGCCGCCACCGGCACGCCGGTCTTTGCCGTCAAGGGCGAGAGCCTTGAGGAATACTGGTCCTATACCGACCGGATCTTCCAGTGGACAGACGGCGGCCAGTCGAACCTGATCCTCGATGATGGCGGCGACGCCACCATGTATATCCTGATCGGCGCGCGCGCCGAAGCCGGCGAGGACGTGCTCTCCAGGCCCGGCTCGGAGGAAGAGGAAGTGCTGATCGCCCAGATCAAGAAGCGCATGGCCGAAACGCCCGGCTTCTTCACCAAACAGCGTGATGCGCTTCTGGGCGTGACCGAGGAAACCACGACGGGCGTCAACCGGCTTTACCAGCTTGCCCGCGCTGGCCAGCTCCCCTTCCCGGCGATCAACGTCAATGACTCGGTCACCAAATCGAAATTCGACAACAAATATGGCTGCAAGGAATCGCTGGTTGACGGCATCCGCCGCGCCACCGACGTGATGATGGCCGGCAAGGTCGCCGTCGTCTGTGGTTACGGCGATGTCGGCAAGGGTTCTGCCGCCTCGCTTTCCGGCGCCGGCGCCCGCGTCAAGGTGACGGAAGCCGATCCGATCTGCGCGCTTCAGGCCGCCATGGACGGATTCGAGGTCGTGCTGCTGGAAGACGTCGTTGCGACCGCCGATATCTTCGTCACCACAACCGGCAACAAGGACATCATCCGCCTGGAACATATGCGCGAGATGAAGGACATGGCGATTGTCGGCAATATCGGCCATTTCGACAATGAAATTCAGGTCAACGCGCTGCGCAATTACAAGTGGACCAACATCAAGCCGCAAGTGGACATGATCGCCTTTCCCGACGGCAAGCGGCTGATCCTGCTCTCCGAGGGCCGTCTGCTGAACCTCGGCAACGCCACCGGCCACCCCTCCTTCGTCATGTCGGCATCGTTTACCAACCAGGTGCTGGCGCAGATGGAAATCTTCCAGCACCGCGACAAATACGAGAACACCGTCCACGTCCTGCCGAAGCATCTGGATGAGAAGGTCGCACGCCTTCATCTCGACAAGCTCGGCGCCAAGCTGACCGTGCTCTCCGAGGAACAGGCCGCCTATATCGGCGTGACGCCGGAAGGCCCGTTCAAGCCGGAACATTACCGCTACTGATCAATGATACGGTGAAAAAGGCCGCAGCGAACAGAAACGTCGCTGCGGCCTTTTTGCGTCCGAAATCGGGAATGTCAGAGCGGCGGCGTGCCGTTTTCGAACAGCGCGTTGCCGGCGAAATAGAGCGAGCCGCCGATCAGGATCCTGGGTGGCGGCTGGTCGGCGCGCGTGCGCAGGCAGATGGCCGCCAGCGCCTCCCCGATCGAGGAAACCGGTTCGGCCGACAATCCGGCATCGGCGGCCGAGGAGGCCAGCGCCACGGGATCGATGAAGGCTTCCGTACCTTTGATCGGGGCGCAGTAGACATAATTCGCAAGCCCCGCGAAATGCTCGAAGAAGCCGAACGGGTCCTTGGTGTTGATCATGCCGATGATCAGAAACAGCGGACGCGGGTCACGCTCCTCGAAACCGGCAAGCGCCTCGGCGATCACCTCGCCGGCGCCGGGATTGTGCCCGCCGTCCAGCCAGATCTCGCTGCCGTCGGGCGCTCCCGTCACCAGGTCGCCTTCGTGGAGGCGTTGCAGGCGCGCAGGCCAGAAAACGTTGCGCATCGCTCTTTCCGCCGCCTGCTCGTCAATGGAAAAGCCGGCGGCCTTGACCGCGGAGATCGCGGCGGCCGCGTTGGCATACTGGTGCCGGCCGGGAAGCGCGGGCAGCGGCAGGTCCATCAACCCGTCGCCGTCCTGGTAGACGAGACGTCCGTGTTCCTCATGGGCGCTGTAGTCCTGGCCGTAGAGATGCAGCGGACAGCCGAGCCGGTCGGCGGTGGCGATCAGCACTTCCTCGGCGGCCTCATATTCCTGCTGGCCGATGACGACGGGCACGCCCGGCTTCATGATTCCGGCCTTCTCGGCGGCAATCAGTTCAACCCGGTCGCCGAGATAGGCCTGGTGGTCAAGCGAGATCGGCATGATGACGCTGACGGCCGGCTTGTCGATGATATTGGTGGCATCAAAGCGGCCGCCGAGACCGACTTCCAGAATAACCGCGTCGGCGGGGATCTCCGCAAACAGCACGAAGGTCGCCGCGGTCAGCAGTTCGAAAACGGTGGCCGTGGCGCCGGCATTGGCCGTCTCCACGCGCTTCAGCGTTTCGGCCAGCAACTGGTCATCGACATAGCCGCTTGCGCCCCCGGGTCCGCCGATGCGGAAGCGCTCGTGCCAGCGCACGAGATGCGGCGAGGAATGGACATGGACGGAAAGACCCGCCGCCTCCAGAAGTGCGCGTGAAAAGGCGCTTGCCGAGCCCTTGCCGTTGGTGCCGGCGATATGGATGACCGGCGGCAGGGCCAGATGCGGATTGCCGAGCTTTTCAAGAAGAACCCTGATCCGCTCTAGCGACAGATCGAAGCCCTTGGGATGCAGCTGCATCAGGTGATCGATCACACGCTCGGCAGCGCCGAAGGAATGGTTGTCCATGATTGGTCCGATTTCCGGTGCGCCAGGCTTTCATCAGTTGCGCACTGCTTCATCTGTCGTTTCGCGCAGACCGACCGGCCCCCGCATTTCAAGCCCGGGGCCGTTTCTCCTGCTGCGCGGGCCATGCCGGAAAGGAACAGGTGCGGCCGCCTCCTCCATGGGCCTTCGCTTCAGCTCTGCGGCGTCGGCGCCTCTCCGCTGTCAAGGGGCTCGTGCGGCGTCTCGTTGGCAATGGCCTCGTTCTGTTTCGGCGCTTCCAGCATTGCCGTCGCCGTCGGCGGCGCGCCGGTCATGATCTTCAGCACGCGCGCCAGCGTCTCGGGAATGTCGTGGCGCTTGACCACCATGTCGACCATGCCATGGTCCAGCAGATATTCCGCCGTCTGGAACCCGTCGGGCAGCTGTTCGCGAATGGTCTGCTCGATCACGCGACGGCCGGCAAAGCCGATTTCGGCACCCGGCTCCGCGATATGCAGGTCGCCCAGCATGGCATAAGAGGCCGAAACGCCGCCGGTGGTTGGGTTGGTGAGCACGACGATATAGGGCAGCCCGGCCTCGCGCATCAGTTCCACCATCACGGTGACGCGCGGCATCTGCATCAGCGACAATACGCCTTCCTGCATGCGCGCGCCGCCGGAGGCGGGGAAGATCACCAGCGGGCAATGGTCCTTCAGCGCCCGGTCGAAGGCCTGGATGATCGCCTCGCCGGCAGCCATGCCGAGCGAACCGCCAAGGAACTTGAACTCATGGACAACGGCAACGAGCTTCAGGCCTTCAAGCGTTCCGGCGCCGGCGATGATCGTGTCTTCCTGACCGGTCTTCGCGCGATTTTCCTTGAGCCGGTCGGCATATTTCTTGGAATCGCGGAATTTCAGCGGGTCCTGCGCCACCTTCGGCTGCGGCAGTTCCTCGAACGCGCCATTGTCGAAAAGGTCGGCCAGACGCGCCCGTGCCGGCATCTTCATGTGGTAGCCGGAGGAGGGAATGACCCACTTGTTTTCTTCCAGATCGGTGTGAAACACCATGGCCCCGGTTTCGGGGCACTTGATCCACAAATTCTCGGGAACTTCGCGGCGGCCGAACATGGAGTTGATCCGCGGCCGCACATAATTGGTTATCCAGTTCACCAAATGAACCTCCTGAATAGCATTGCCTGCGGTTTGCCAGATTTACTCCGCCGCTGCAAGGCGGGCGTCGCGCACGCCGCTCGAAAGCCCGCGCACGAAGGTGGCAACGGCATCCACCGTGTCCTTGCCGCCCTTGCCATTGGCATCCAACGTACCGGCAATCTGGTTGACGACCGCCGTACCGACCACCACGCCGTCGGCGGCAGCGCCGATGAGGCGGGCATGTTCTGCCGTCTTCACGCCGAAGCCGACGCAGACGGGAAGATCGGTATGCGCCTTGATGCGCGAAACCGCAGCGCCAACCTTTGACGGGTCCGGCAGCGCCGAACCGGTAATGCCGTTCATCGAGACGTAATAGACGAAGCCGGAGGTGTTGTTCAAAACCGTCGGCAGGCGCTTCTCGTCGGTCGTCGGCGTGGCGAGGCGGATGAAGTTGAGACCTTTTTCCAGCGCGGGAATGCACAGCTCATTGTCCATTTCCGGCGGCAGGTCGACGATGATGAGGCCGTCGATCCCGGCTTCGAGCGCGGTTTCAACGAAGCGCTCGACGCCGTAGATGTAAATCGGATTGTAGTATCCCATCATCACGATCGGCGTTTCGGCATCCTGCTTGCGGAACTGTCGCGCCAGTTCCAGCGTTTTTTCCAGCGTCTGCCCGCCCCTCAGCGCCCTGAGACCCGCCATCTGGATCGCCGGGCCATCGGCCATCGGATCGGAAAAGGGCATGCCGAGCTCGATCACATCGGCGCCCGCCTTCGGCAAAGCCTTCATGATCTCAAGCGAGGTATCGAAATCGGGATCGCCACCCATGAAATAGGTGATCAGCGCCGGCCGGCCCTCGGCCTTCAGGGCTGCAAAGCGTTTTTCCATGCGTTCGGTCATAGTCTAGCTCCGTGGCATCCTCGATGCGATAGTGTCGGCAGGTGTCAGTCGGCTTCATTCCAGGCCGAGATCGCCTTGACCAGCGATTTGTGCACCGCCTTCATGTTCAAGACGAGACTGTCCAGTTCGGCTTCGGGCCTGCGGCCTTCAGAAAGCGCCGAAAGCGCCGCCGCCATCTCGATATTGTAGAGGTTCTGGTGCGCCAGTGCTTCCACCACGGCGTGGCGGATATCCGGCACGTTCGCATTCTCCTCCTCGATAATGTCGAAAAGGGCCTCCGCCAGTTCCGACATCTCCTCAATGGTTTCCGCGCGCGAACCCGTCGTCATGGACCTCACATCTCCATGCCGAGAATCTTGCCGACCGTGTGGACGTCCTTGTCGCCGCGTCCGGAAAGATTGGCGAGGATGATCTCGTCCTTGCCCATCTTCGGCGCGCGCTTGACGATTTCGGCAATCGCATGGCTGGCCTCGAGTGCGGGAATGATGCCCTCGAGCCGGGTCATCAGCTGGAAGGCTTCCAGAGCCTCGTTATCGAGGATCGGAACATAATCAACGCGGCCGATATCGTTGAGCCAGGAATGCTCCGGTCCGATGCCCGGATAGTCGAGCCCGGCGGAGACCGAATGGCCTTCCTTGATCTGCCCGTCCGCATCCTGCAGCAGATAGGTGCGGTTGCCGTGGAGCACGCCCGGCGCGCCGGCCGTCAGCGAGGCGCAGTGTTCCTCGCCGTCAAGCCCGCGACCGCCGGCTTCCACACCGACAATCTTCACGTCCGGATCATCGAGGAAGGGATGGAAGATGCCGATCGCGTTCGAACCGCCGCCGACGGCGGCGATCACCAGATCGGGCAACCGCCCTTCGGCTTCCATGATCTGCTCGCGCGCTTCCTGGCCGATCACCGCCTGGAAATCGCGCACCATTTCCGGATAGGGATGGGGACCGGCGGCCGTGCCGATCAGGTAATAGGTGTCGTCGACATTGGTGACCCAGTCGCGCAATGCCTCGTTCATCGCATCCTTCAGCGTGCCGTGACCGGCAGTCACCGGCTTCACCTCGGCGCCGAGAAGCTTCATGCGGAAGACGTTGGGCGCCTGACGCTCGACATCGGTCGCGCCCATATAGACGACGCAGGGCAGGCCGAAGCGGGCGGCAACGGTGGCCGATGCCACGCCGTGCTGGCCGGCACCGGTCTCGGCGATGATCCGGGTCTTGCCCATGCGCTTTGCCAGCAGGATCTGGCCGAGGCAGTTGTTGATCTTGTGCGAGCCGGTGTGGTTCAGCTCCTCGCGCTTGAAATAGATCTTCGCGCCGCCGAGATGTTCGCTCAGGCGTTCGGCGTGATAGAGCGGGCTCGGACGGCCGGTATAATGCTTGCCGAGCGATGTCAGCTCCGCCTTGAACTCGGGATCGGTCTTGGCCTTTTCCCATTCCGCCTGCAGGTCGAGGATCAGCGGCATCAGCGTTTCGGCGACGAAACGCCCGCCGAAAATGCCGAACAGGCCGCTCTCGTCAGGGCCGGATTTGAAGGAGTTTGGTTTTGGCGTCTCGTTCACGTCAGTCTCCATCAGGCCGTCCGGCGCAAAAGCGCCGTGTCGACGGCATCAAAAAAGGCATCGATCCGGGCCGGATCCTTTAAGCCCGGCGCACTTTCCACACCGGATGATACGTCAAGTCCCGGCGCGTGGATGTCGGTGAGCGCCGTGCCCACATTCTCCGCGTTCAGGCCTCCGGACAGAAACCAAGGGATAGTCGTCTGATAGCCGGCAAGCAAGCGCCAATCAAAGGCAATGCCGTTGCCGCCGGGAAGGACGGCATTTTCCGGCGGCTTGGCGTCGAAGAGAATGCGGTCGGCGACATCCTCGTAGTCGCGCGCAAAGGCAAGGTCTTCCGGCGCACGGATTGAAAACGCCTTGATCACCGGCAGCCCGTAAAGCGCCTTGACGGTCACCACGCGATCGGGGCTTTCCTTGCCATGCAGCTGCAGCATGTCGGGCCGCGCGCCGAAGACGATCTCCTCAAGCAACTCGTTGTCGGCATTCACACTCACGGCAACCGTCTTCGCCCGGCCGCGCACATGCTCGATCAGGCCGGCAGCAACATCGACTTCCACATGGCGCGGGCTCTTCTCGAAGAAGATGAAACCAACATGGCTGGCACCGCGTGCAATCACATGGTCAAGCGTTTCCTTCGTGCGGATACCGCAGATCTTGATGTCCGGTCTTTTCATGACGCTTTTCTATCACAAACAGGGGTGAGCTGCGAAGGCTTGATCAGGCAAAGGGCGCATCGAAACGCACGGCGTGCAGGAAGGAGCCTTCGTTCTTCAGCCATTGTCGGGCTTCCGGCGTTCGCGGGCAAAGCCTTTCGCACAGCGCCCAGAAGCGCGGCCCGTGGTTCATTTCCGACAGGTGCGCCACTTCATGGGCGGCGAGATAATCGACGACGAAGAGGGGCGCCATGGCGATGCGCCAGGAGAAATTGAGATTGCCGACAGACGAGCAGGAGCCCCAGCGCGAGCGGGTGTCCTTGAAGGAGATCGAGACATAGGATTTGCCGCTGGCCGCCGCATGCGCCTTCACCCGATCGGTGATTTCGCGCCGGGCTTCCTTCTTCAGATAGTCGGCGACGCGTCGTCCGATGCTCTCGGCCGGGCCGGAGACACGCAGAACCATGCCGTGGGGCTCATTTCGGGCTTCGGTGATGCCGCGCAGATTGCCGCTGTGGCGGATCGTGTGGGGAACGCCGAAGATTTTCACCTTTCCGCCATCGGCAATATGGCTCTCATGGCCTTCAAACCGCGCCATCCGTTCGAGCAGCCAGTCATGGTGGCGGCGCAGGAAACCGTCCACCTCATGGCGGGCAAGACCGGGCGGAACCGTGAGGCTGACGGCATGGCCGCCGGGCTCGATCTTCAGCGTCATCCGCCGGGCGCGCGCATTGGTCTTCAGGTTGAGCGGCAGCGTCCTGCCGCCGAGATCGATCGTCGTGGGTTTGGCGCGTTTATCCACGTCAGGGCTCGTCATTGAGGATCATCGGCTGAGGCGTAGCGGTTTTCCCGCCGGCGCGCCAGAAGCAGGCACAAAAAAACGGCACCACCCCGGGGGAAAGGGCGATGCCGGAAGATATCGGAGGTCATTCTCTCTTATGCTTCGGGCGCAGGGTTCGACCCGGAAGCATTGAAGTTTCCACCGCGCTCGCGCATGAACCGGTCGAATTCCTCCCGGTCGCGCGCCCTGCGCAGTTCATCGGTATAGCGGTCGAATTCGGCGCGCATCTCATCGAGCTTGCGGCGCTCGGCCTCGATCCGCTCCATCTCGCTGCGGCGCCATTCATCGAAGGCAGCGTTGCCGGTCGAATTCATGGTGTAGTCCGCATTGCGCATATTGCGCTTGCAGGAACCGAAAGCCCGCTCGGCAGAGCGTTTCCAGTCGCCCTTGCGCATGTTCAGCCGGTCGCCCCAGATGATGTAGGCAAGCATGACCAGGCCCAGCGGCCAGAAGACGACAAAGCCGATTACCATCAGGGCAATCGTAAGTGGCGTCCACGCCGGACGCAGCAATGCGGTCTCGTTCATCTCAAGTTTTCCTCGCTTTGTTACGGCATAAAATCTGCCGACAGAAGCTATATGGAAATGCTCTTTATAGCGTTCAAGACTTGTTCTTCCGATTCTCAGTATTGTTGGCAATCAAGGCCAAAATGAGCCGATGACGGATTTCGCGCCAGAGAAGGAGTTTCCGGTCCGCTCAGGCGCGACGCTTTTCAAGCGCGCCGGCGAGCCGATCCCGGTCGACTCCCTCCATGCGGAAGGTCTGGATCTTGTGTTCGTCAATGCCATAATGAGAGAGATCGGCCTCAAGCTCCGCAATCTCGGCCGCGTTCAGAAGTTCAGGATGCACGGTGGTGCGAACCTCGTAATCGATGCCGCTCGCCCTCACATGCTTGAGGCTTGCGAATGCGCGCTCGCCGCTTTTCGGCGTATCGGTCATGCGGTCGTAGTCGCGGCGCGAAGCCTTGATATCAAAGCCGATCCAATCGGCGTGGCGAAGCGCGTCCTTCAGTCTTTCAGGGTATGCGCCGCCGGAGTGGAGGCCGATTGAAAAGCCCATCGCGCGCACGGTCTTCATCGCCGGCACGAGCGCCTTTTGCAGCGTCGGCTCGCCGCCGGAAAAGACGACGCCATCCAGTAGTCCGCGCCGGCTTTCGAGAAAATCGAGAATGCCGGCAAATGTGTAGCCGGTTTCTGCCGAAGCATCGATCAGCCCGGGATTGTGGCAATAGGGGCAGCGCCACGGGCAACCCTGCAGAAACAGCGTGGCCACGATCTTGCCCGGCCAGTCGCACAGGGAAAACGGCTCGAAACCGCCGATGCGCAGGTCATGTTGAGACGGAGCGTCCGGTGCACATGGCCTCTGTTGTGCGTCATCCTCGGGCTTGCCCCGAGGATCCAGGCCACCCGGAGCAAGCATCATGGACCCTCGGGTCAAGCCCGAGGGTGACGCGGGGAGGGCGGAGATTGGAGGGCGCCCGCCTGCTTGCGTCCCGTTACGCCCGCTCACCGCGCTGTTCCTTGAAATAGCGGCGCTCGGCGAATTCGCCTTTCTTGCCGCGGTTGAAGGAGGAAACCGGGCGGTGATAGCCCATCACCCGCGTCCAGATTTCGCAGGGCTGGCGCTCGTCGTCGCAAAGCGTGATCTCGGTTTCGGCGACAATGTCTTTTTCAATCACAGACATGATTTTTCCTTTCATTCGGCAGCCATCAGCGTGGCGCGTTTTTTCGATAGACGTTCGGCATCGCATTTCGGGCAGAATTCGTGCTCGCCCTCCAGATAGCCGTGGGTCGGGCAGATGGAGAAGGTCGGCGTGACGGTGATGTAGGGCAGGCGGAAATTCGTAAGCGCGCGTTTGACCAGCGCCTTGCAGGCCTCGCCGGAGGAGATGCGGCTGCCCATGTAGAGGTGCAGCACCGTGCCGCCGGTATATTTCTTCTGCAGCACTTCCTGCCGCGTCAGCGCCTCGAAGGGATCTTCGGTGAAGCCGACCGGCAACTGGCTGGAATTGGTGTAATAGGCGTTTTCCGGCGTGCCGGCCTGGATGATGCCGGCAAAACGCTTGGCGTCCTCGCGGGCAAAGCGGTGGGCCGTGCCTTCCGCCGGCGTGGCTTCGAGATTGTAGAGGTGGCCGGTCTCCTCCTGGAAGGAGACGATCTTCTCGCGCACATGGTCGAGGAATCTCAGCGCGAAATCATAGCCCCATTCGGTGGTGATATCCTCACGGTCGCCGGTGAAATTGCGGATCATCTCGTTGACGCCGTTGACGCCGAGCGTGGAGAAATGATTGCGCAGCGTACCGAGATAGCGCTTGGTATAGGGGAACAGCCCCTCGTCGATCAGCCGCTGGATCACCTTGCGCTTGATCTCGAGGCTGTCGCGGCCAAGCTCGAGCAACTCGTCAAGGCGCGCCAGCAGGCCGGCCTCGTCGCCCTTGTGGGTAAAGCCGAGGCGGGCGCAGTTGATGGTGACGACGCCGAGCGAGCCGGTCTGTTCGGCCGAGCCGAAAAGCCCGTTGCCGCGCTTCAGGAGTTCCGTCAGGTCAAGCTGCAGCCGGCAGCACATCGAGCGCACCATGTTGGGCGACAGATCCGAATTCAGGAAATTCTGGAAATAGGGCAGGCCATATTTGGCCGTCATCTCGAAAAGCCGCGTGGCGTTTTCGCTTTCCCAGGGGAAATCCGGCGTGATGTTGTAGGTCGGGATCGGGAAGGTGAAGACCCGGCCCTTGGCGTCACCCTTGGTCATGATCTCCATATAGGCGCGGTTGATCATGTCCATTTCGACCTGCAGCTCGCCATAGGCGAACGGCATTTCCTCACCGCCGATGATCGGGCGCTGTTCTTTCAGATCGTCCGGGCAGACCCAGTCGAAGGTGAGGTTGGTAAAGGGCGTCTGCGTGCCCCAACGCGAGGGGACGTTCAGATTGTAGATCAGCTCCTGGATCGACTGCAGAACATCTTCATAGGAGAGGCCGTCCTTGCGGATGAAGGGGGCCATATAGGTGTCGAAGGAGGAAAATGCCTGGGCGCCGGCCCATTCATTCTGCAGCGTGCCGAGGAAATTGACGATCTGGCCGACAGCAGACGACATATGTTTCGGCGGATCGGCCTCGACCTTGCCCGGCACCCCGTTCAGCCCCTCGGTGATCAGGGTTCGAAGCGACCAGCCGGCGCAATAGCCCGACAGCATGTCGAGATCGTGGATATGCAGGTCGCCGGCGCGGTGTGCCGCGCCGATCTGCGGATCATAGACATGGGAGAGCCAGTAATTGGCGACGACCTTGCCGGAGACATTGAGGATCAGCCCGCCCAGGGAATAGCCCTGATTGGCATTGGCATTGACGCGCCAGTCGGAGCGGTCGAGATATTCATCGATCGAGGAAATGACGTCGACGGCAACCTTGCCACTTTCGCGCAGCTTGGCATGTTTTTCGCGGTAGACGATATAGGCGCGGGCGGTCTCGAAGAAATTTGCCGAAATCAGCACCTGCTCGACGATGTCCTGGATGCGCTCGATCTCGATAGCGTCGTCAAGCGCGCTGTGGCTGATCACCTTGACCACCTGGTCGCAGAGCCTGCGCGCCTCGCCGGGGCCGAATGCGCCGGTCGCCTCGCCCGCCTTTTCGATCGCGCGCTCGACCTTTTCCGCCGAAAACGCGACCCGCGCGCCGTTTCGTTTGACGACGAAGGACGGCAGCCTTTCCTCTGCTCCAGCGGACAGTTTTTCCAACGCGGCAGGCGCTTCAGGCATGATCGGTTCCCCTCGGTTTGAGATCATGGCCGCACCGCATATGGTATGCCTTCTCGACACAGCCTCAACATGTGGTGGCTACGGCCATGATCATCGATGAACCGATTCGCGCCTTCCCGCCTTGCACATCGTCAGGTGGGTTCGATTTTGATGGGGAATGCCGGTGCGACTTGGCGACGCGGGCGCTTATCGACTGCCGCTGGAATCCCTGACAGTCAGGGTCACCGGGGAAAAGGCCTTTTCCGGCGGGCGCTCTCCGGTCTCAAGCCAGGCGAGCATGGTGGCGGCGGCGTTGCGGCCGAAGGCGCCGATATCGCAATGGACCGAGGAGAGCTTGGGAAAGGCCAGCGCGCATTCCTCGATATCGTCGAAGCCGATCAGCGCGATGTCGCGCCCGACCGCGACGCCCGTTTCGGCAAAACCCGAAAGCATGCCGAGCGCCACAAGGTCGTTGAAACAGAGCACGGCATCGAGCCTGCGGGGATCGTGCGAGAGTTTCAGCGCCGCATCGCGTCCGAAGGCCCGCGTCGGCCGACCGAGCAGGGTGAAGGGCTCCGCGCCGGTCTCGGCGATCACGGCGCGGTAGCCGGCCATGCGCTCATGGGTGACGGCCCTGTCCGGCAGGCCGCCGACGAAGGCGATATCCTTCGCGCCGATCTCAACCAGGTGACGGGCGGCGGCGATGCTGCCGGCCTCGTAATCGAGGGAGGCGAAGGGAAAGCGGGCCGTATCGGCATTGGCCATGCGCAGCACCTGCAGCGCGGGAATGCCGGCGCGCGCGATGCGTTCGAACACAGCGCCGTCATCGCCATAGGCGGGCGACATGATCAGCGCCGAAACGCCATGCTCGACCATCGAGGCGATCACCTGGTCCTGAATGGCGATATCCTCGTCGGTATTGGCAATCACGGTGGCGAAGCCGTGTTCGGCAAAGGCCATCTGGGCGCTTGCCGCGAATTCGGCGAAGAAGGGGTTTCTGAGATCGTTGATCACAAGGCCGATCAGCCCGGCTTCGGCCCCGCGCAGGTTTGCCGCCGCGCGATTGTAGACATAGTTCAGCGCCTGCATCGACTGCTCGACGCGCTTGCGGGTCTCCTGCTTCACCAGCGGCGAATTCTGCAGGACGAGCGAAACCGTCGACTTGGAAAGCCCCGCATGGCGGGCCACATCAATGATCGTCGGTCGTTTCGCCACGTTCTATTTCCTTTGTCGCGTGCCGGGTTCAAGGGCCGCAGACGCTTTGATCTCTGCTCGGCACCTCTATCCAGCGTCATGCTCGGGTCAAGCCCGAGGATGACACAGAGAGCGGGAGGTCCGTCACAGCCAAGGTTTGTTTCTTGCCTCCTCCGCGCATGCTCCGCAAGCCCTCAAAACCCGTATTCGCGAGCGATCATGTCGGCGGCCTTTTCCCCGATCATGATCGCCGCCGCATTGGTGTTCGACGAAATCAGCGTCGGCATGATCGAGGCATCGACCACGCGCAGGCCGTCAAGACCGTTGAACTTCAGTTCCGGGTCGACAACGGCGCGATCGTCATTGCCCATGCGGCAGGTGCCGGCGGGGTGGTGGTCGGTCTTGGCGTGGCGGCAGGCATAGTCGAAATAATCCTCGTCCGTCGTCACCTCCGGGCCGGGGATCATCTCGCGCTTGATGAAGGGGGCAAGCGCCTTCTGATGCATGATCTCCTGCGCCAGTTTCAGCCCGCGGATCGACATTTCGCGGTCATGCGGGTCGGCCCAGTAATTGGGGTCGATCAGCGGCGCATCGGCGGGATTGGCGGATTTCAGCCGCACGCTGCCGCGCGAGCGGGGCCTCAGATAGGCCGAATTCAGCGTCACGCCGGGGTTCTTCATCTTCTCCACGCCCGCCTCGATGCCGGAGCCGAGGCCCAGATGAAACTGGATATCGGGCGAGCGCGCGCCCTCTTCCGCGTACCAGAAGCCGCCCGTCTCAAACAGGCTGGAGGCGACGGGGCCCTTGCGGGTCAAAAGATATTGCAGGCCGGCCACGGCCGACCACAAGGGCTCGGCATATTTGTCATAGGTGAAGTCGCCGGCGCATTCGAGAATGGTGAAGAGGTCGAGATGATCCTGCAGGTTGTCGCCGACGCCCGGATGATAGAACACCGCCTCGATGCCGACATCGCCGAGATGGCCCTTCGGGCCGATGCCGGAGAGCATCAGCAGCCGCGGGGAACCGATGGCGCCGGAGGACAGCAGCACCTCGCGCGCGGCGTTGATCACTTCGCCACTCGACGTTTCCACGCCCGTGACCCTTCCGTTTTCAACGCGCAGACGACGCGTCTCGACGCCGGTGCGAATGGTGAGGTTCTTGCGGGTGCGGGCCTCCGCCAGATAGGCCCTGGACGTGGAGGAACGGCGGGCGTGCTTCTGGGTCAGCTGGTAATAACCGACGCCGTCCTGTTTCTCGCCGGTCATGTCCGCGTTGAAGGGAATGCCAAGCTCGCCGGCCGCCTTGAAATAGGCCTCGCAAATCGGCAGCGGGGCCGCCGGTTTGGAAACGCCGAGCGGCCCGCCCTTGCCGTGATAATCATTGTCGTAGGTGTCGTTGTCCTCGGCTTTTTTAAAGAAGGGCAGGACATCGTCATAACCCCAGCCGGTGCAGCCCATCTGCCGCCATTCGTCGTAATCGAGGCGGTTGCCGCGCGTATAGATCTGCGCATTGATCGAGGAACCGCCGCCGATCACCTTGGCCTGGGTGTAGCGGATCGACATGCCGTTCATGTGTTTCTGCGGTACGGTATGCCAGCCCCAGCTGCCGATGCCCTTGGTCATCTTCGCAAAGCCCGCGGGAAGCGTATAGAACGGGTGGCTGTCGCGCGAGCCGGCTTCCAGAAGCAGAACGTTGACCTCCGGGTTTTCCGAAAGCCTTGCTGCCAGAACGCAACCGGCCGAACCGCCGCCGACAATGATGAAATCATAGGCCATGCACTTTCCTCCCTAGGGTGGATTTAACATCATTTTAGGAACGTTCCAAATAGATTCTTGTCGCTTCGCCCGTAATCGCCTCCCCGGCTGAACGACAGCCCACCAAAGCCCCCAAAAACAATCCCCCCCTTGAGGGAGAGATGTCGCGAAAGCGACAGAGAGGGGTAAAGGGCATGAGTCGCAGACGCCGTGCTCGCCGAAAGTGTTCACCCCCCTCTGCCCCTGTCGGGGCATCTCCCCTTCAAGGGGGGAGAATGAAGACCGCTGGGTTAGCCCCGCCCTCAAAGCCGCGCGATCGACAACCCGCCATCGGCGGCGATCACCGTGCCGGTGGCAAAGGCGAAGCGGCCCTCGGCGAGCGGCAGCACGGCCGCACCGATATCCGCCGGCGTGCCCCAGCGGGCGGCCGGCACGAGGCCGGCCTTGATGCGGGCGGTGTATTTGTCCTTCACCCCCGCCGTCATGCCGGTCTCGATGATGCCGGGGCGGACGTCGAAGACGGAAATGCCGTCAGCCGCCAGACGCGCGGCGAAAAGCTGCGCCATCATCGCCGCTCCCGCCTTGGAGATGCAGTATTCGGCCCGCTCCACCGAGACCATGTCGGCGCTGACGGAGGTGATGAAGATGATCGACCGGGGCGTTTGCGCCTCCCGCGCCGCCATGCGGCGCGCTGTCTCCTGCGCCAGGAAGAAGGCGCCGCGCAGATTGACCGACAGGACGAAATCGAGATTTTCCGGCTTGAGGTCGAGCATGTCGCCCCTGACCGGCGCACCAACGCCGGCATTGGAGACAAGCGTCGTCACCGGCCCCATCCTCGCCTCGACATCATCGACAAGCGCCGGTATGCGATCGAGATCACGCATGTCGTGCCGGAAATAGCGGGCATTGCCGCCGAGCTTTTCCAGCGCCGCCGTCACGGCCGGCGCATCCGGCGCCGCCTCGGCTGCGATCGCGATATCGAATCCCGCCTCGACAAGAGCCGAAGCGATGCCAAGGCCGATCCCCTGCTGGCCGCCCGTGATCAGCGCAACCCTGCCGCTCATGCGCCAAGCTCCTTCTTCAACGTATCCGCCGCCTTCATCGCAAGCGCCGCGACCGTCAGCGCCGGGTTGACGGCGGCCGAGGTCGGCAGGGCCGAGGCGTCGGTGACGAACAGGTTTTCATGGTCGAAGCTGCGGCAATCAGGATCAAGCACCGCCGTTTTCGGATCGCTGCCGATGCGCGCCGTGCCGCATTGATGCGAGGGCACGCGGCCATCGAAGAGCCGCGACAGCACGATCGGGAAACCGGCGGCCTTCAGCGTCTTCTTCGTCTTTTCGACAAGTTTTTGGTGCGCGGCCATGTTGGAACGACGCCAGATAAGCTGGATATCATCGCCCTTGACGACAATCCGGCTATCCGGGTCCGGCAGATCCTCCGATATGGCATAGAGATCGACGGCATGGCGCGAGATATGGCGGCAGGCCGCCATCGGCAGGGATGGCACGCTGGCCTTCAGGATTTTCGGCACCACCCGGCCCAGAAGCTGGACATTGCCGAGCGGCGGGCCGTTGTGCCCGTCGCTCAAATACCAGTCATTGATGCCGAAGGTCTTCTGGTAGATGCTGTCATTCACAAAGCGCGGATCATAGGCGATCAGCGCCGAGGCATTGTGGTTCATGAAATTGCGGCCGACCTGATCGGAGGAATTGGCGAGCCCGCTCTTCAGCAACAGGGTCGCACTCTGCACCGCGCCGGCGGCAAGGGCCACGAAGCGCGGGGTGAGCGTCACGGTTTCGCCGTCCTTGTCGTAGCTGACGCGGATAATGCGACGCCCGCCGGGTTCGGCTTCGAGCCCGGTGGCGCGCGCACCGGTGACGAGCGTCACATTGTCATGAGACAATGCGGCCGAAAGCCCACAGGTTTCCGCATCCATCTTGCCCGAGCGAATGTCGGGATAACCATCCCAGCCATCTGCCCCATGGGAAAGCCAGGTGTCGATGTCGACGCCGAGCGGCAGGGTGAAGGGGCGAACGCCCGCTTTCCCAAGCCTTTTGCGCACGGCGGCGATCGCCGGCTCGTCGGGAACCGGTGGAAAGGGATAGGGTCCGTCATGGGCGGGCTCGGTGGCGTCGCTCGTCGCATCGCCGCGCACCCGGTAGAGATTTTCCGCCGCCATATAATAGGGCGCAAGCACCTCATAGGGAAACGGCCATGCGGGCGAGATGCCGCCCTCATGCTCCATCGCCTGGAAATCCTGCCTGCGGTAGCGCAGCAGCACCGCGCCGTAGAATTTCGAATTGCCGCCGACATTGTAGTAATTGCCGGGCGAGAACCGCTTGCCTTGCCCGTCGAGCCAGGTCTCGCCGGAGCGGAAGGCGCTGTTCCTGTAGATGCGGTCGGGGTCGCGCGCCGGCGCGTCGTCGGGGATCTGTTCGCCGCGCTCCAGAATGACGATCTCGGCTCGGCTCGGGGCGAGGCTAGCGGCAAGCGTCGCGCCCCCCATGCCCGAGCCAATGATGACCACGTCTGGTGAACGGTTCATGACCTATCCGATACGCTGTTCGGTTTCGGGATCGAAGGCGACCGCCTTTTCCATGTTGACGGCGAAGGGGAAGGTATCGCCCGGCTTCGCCTCGACATCGGCGCGGAACCGGGCGGTTACCTCCTTGCCGCCAAGCTGGGTGACGACGAAAAGGTCGGAGCCCGCCGGCTCGGTCACTTCAATTCTGGCATTGATCGTGTGGACGGCATTGGAGGAGCGGTCGGCGCCGAGTTCATCGGTGACGGCTTCCGGGCGTATACCCAGAATGATGTCACGGCCATCATGCGCGGCCATGGCGTCGCCGGGGAAGGGCAGATGCGCCGTGCCGCCATCGGCAAGCGCGAATTCGGCCGCCGCCGTTCCGTTCTTGACGACGATCCTCGCCGGAAACAGGTTCATCGACGGCGAGCCCATGAAACCCGCGACGAACATGTTGGCCGGATTGTCGTAGATCTCCTTCGGCGTGCCGAGTTGCTGCACATGGCCGCCGAACATCACCGCTATGCGGGTCGAGAGCGTCAGCGCCTCGATCTGGTCATGGGTGACGTAGACGATCGTGGTGCCGAGCTTCTGGTGCAGCTTCTTGATCTCGGTGCGCATGTCGACGCGGAGTTTTGCATCGAGGTTCGACAGCGGCTCGTCGAACAGAAACACGTCCGGATTGCGCACAAGGGCGCGGCCCATGGCGACGCGCTGGCGTTGCCCGCCGGAAAGCTGGCCGGGCTTGCGCTTCAGGAGGTGCTTGATCTGCAGGAGGTCGGCAACCTGATCGATCGCCTTGTCGCGCTCGGCCTTGGGCACCCCGTGCATTTCCAGCCCGAAGGAAATGTTCTCGCCGACATTCATGTTCGGATAGAGTGCATAGGACTGGAACACCATGGCGATGTTGCGGTCTGCGGGCCTGACGCCGTTCATTGACCGGCCGTTGATGGAGATATCGCCGCTGGAGGTCGGCTCCAGCCCGGCAATCATGTTGAGAAGCGTGGACTTGCCGCAGCCGGACGGGCCGACGAGCACCAGGAACTCGCCTTCTTCCACGGCGATATTCGTCTCGTGCAGCACCGTTAACGCGCCAAAACTCTTGGTGACGTGATCAATCTTGAGAAAACCCATGCTTTTACCCTTTCACGCTGCCGGCCATCAGGCCGCGCACGAAGTAGCGACCGGCGACGATGTAGACGAGAAGCGTCGGCAATGCCGCCATGATCGCGCCGGCGAAGTGGACATTGTATTCCTTCACGCCGGTGGAGGACTGGACGAGATTGTTGAGCGCCACCGTCATCGGCTGGCTGTTGAAGTCGGAGAAGGACGCCCCGAACAGGAAGTCGTTCCAGATATTGGTGAACTGCCAGATGACGCAGACCACCGCGATCGGCCCGGATGAGGGCAGCATGATGCGGCGGAAGATCGTGAAGAATCCCGCCCCGTCGATCTGAGCCGCGCGCACCAGTTCATCGGGGAACTGGGCGTAGTAATTGCGGAAATAAAGCGTCGAGAAGCCGATGCCATAGACCAGATGCACGAAGATCAGCCCCGGCACGGAGCCGGCAATGCCCATGATGCCTAGAATGCGCGCCATCGGGATCAGCACGATCTGGAAGGGGATGAAGCAGGCAAAGAGCAGAAGGCCGAAGATGATCTTGTGGCCGCGAAACTGCCACTTGGTCAGCACATAGCCGTTGAGCGCGCCGAGCACGGTGGAGATGGCGACGGCCGGCACCACCATCTGGATCGAGTTCATGAAATAGGGTTTCAGGCCCGTCGCCTGCACGCCGATCTGCGCCGTCGACCAGGCGCTTTTCCACGGTTCGAGCGTCCAGGCATCCGGCAGGTTCATCATTCCGCCCGCCTGAATCTCGCGAAGCGGCTTGAGCGAGTTCACCACCATCACGTAAAGCGGCAGCAGGTAATAGAGGCAGAAGATCAGGAGGATCGTGTAGATGACGAAGCGCGCGCCGCGTCCGGTCGAGACGACCTGTGTGGAAGCATTCGAGCTCATTGCTGCTTCTCCCTCAGTTCCGACCACAGATAGGGCACCATGATCGCGGCGATCGACATCAGCATGATCACGGCGGAAGCGGCACCGATGCCCATCTGGTTGCGGGTGAATGTGTAGGAATACATGAAGGTTGCCGGAAGCTCGGTGGCCCGTCCCGGCCCGCCGCCGGTCAGGGCAATCACGAGGTCATAGGACTTGATCGCCATATGGGCGAGCACGACGATCGCCGACATGAAGGCCGGGCGGAGCTGCGGAATGACGATGCGCCGGTAGAGCGAAAAGTTGGAAGCGCCGTCGATCTGGGCGGCCTTCAGCACCTCGTTGTCGATGCCGCGAAGGCCCGCAAGGAACATCGCCATGACGAAGCCTGAGGTCTGCCACACGGCGGCAATGACGATGGTGTAGATCGCCATCTGGTTCGACTTGATCCAGTTGAACTGGAAGCTGGTCCAGCCCCAGGAATGCAGCACCGCCTCAAGGCCGATGCCGGGGTCGAGGAACCATTTCCACGCCGTGCCGGTGACGATGAAGGACAGCGCCATCGGATAGAGGTAGATGGACCGGATAAAGCCCTCCGCGCGGATCTTCTGGTCGAGAAAGATCGCCAGCATCAGGCCTATGAAACAGCAAAAGGTGATATAAAGCCCACCGAAGATGACGACGTTCTTGACCGCGATCGTCCAGGCCCTCAGCCGGAAGAGGTTGATGTAGTTCTTCCAGCCGACGAGATCATAGCTCGGCAGGATGCGGCTGTCGGTGAACGACAGATAGACGGTAAAGGCGATGAAGCCGTAGACGAAGATCAGCACCATCGCCAGCGACGGACTGAGCACGATTTTCGGCAGGGCGTCACGCAGGAAATCCCCCGCGCTCCCTCGTCTTGCTGCAGACGAAGCCATTCCTATCCTCCGGGTTGGCGAAGCCTAAAGGGTTCGCCGATGTGTTGTTGTTAGCCCTGCAAGCGCTGGCGGGCCTCTTCCCGTGAAAGCTTTGTCGGCTCGTTGCCGCAAAGCCCAAGTCTTCTCGCCCCGGAGGGGAGAGATGTCGCGATAGCGACAGTGAGGGGGAGTCTACCCCCGCGAACGCCCTCACGATCTGATCCGTCGCGCCACCCTCACTGCCCCTTTCGGGGCATCTCTCCCGCCAGCGGGAGAGAAGAGTTGGCGCAAGCGGCTCGGCTCGGGACTTAATTCCGCTGCAAACGAGGAAGCGTACCCAGGCAGACCAGCTATCGCAGCAGAACGCCGAGGGCGCGCCGGCGCCCCCGGCCTCTCGCGTTACTGCGCGATCTGCACCGCCGTGACCAGTTCCTCGGTCGCGGTTTCGCTGTCGTACTCGCCGTTGAACTGGGCGGTGATCACGTCATACATGGCGTTCTTGACGGAGGCCGGGTTGGCGTGACCATGCGCCATCGAACCGAACAGGTTGCCGCTTTCGGAGGCTGCGGCCAGATCGGCCATGCCCTTCTTGCCGCAGGCGTCAAACGCTTCGTCCGAGACGTCGGTGCGCGCCGGCACCGAGCCCTTGACGACGTTGAAGGCCGACTGGAATTCCGGCGACATGATCGCCTTGGCCAGCGCCGCCTGTTCCGGCGTCGGCTCGTCGCCCTGCTGGAAGAAGGCGAACTGGTCGGAGTTGAACGTCACCTGGTCCTGCGTGCCGGGGAAGCGGAAGCACAGGAAATCCTCGTCCGGCGTCAAGCCGGCCTTCAGGAATTCACCCTTGGCCCAGTCGCCCATGAACTGGAAGGCGGCCTCGTCATTGATGACCATGGCCGATGCCAGGTTCCAGTCGCGACCGGAGAAGTTGTCGTCCACATAGCCGCGGATCACGGTCATGCGGTCGAAGACCTCCTTCATCGTGTCGGAGCCGAGCGCGTCCGGGTCAAGATCGACCATCGAGGCCTGGTAGAATTCCGGACCCCCGGTCGCCATCACCACGGCGTCAAAGATCGTGGCGTCCTGCCAGGCCTGGCCGCCATGGGCGACGGCGGTCTTGCCGGAGGCCTTCACCTTGTCCATCGCGGCAACGAGCTCGTCCCAGGTCTCGGGCTGCTCGATGCCGAGTTCGTCGAGGATCTTCTTGTTGGCCCAGACCCAGTTTGTGGAATGGACGTTGACGGGAGCCGCGACCCATTCTCCGTCATATTTGGAGAATTTCTGCAGCGCCGCAGGAACGACCTCGTCCCAGTTCTCTTCGGCGGCGATGTCGTTCAGGTTGGCGAGCGCGCCTTCGGCGGCCCAGTCGGTGATGTCGAAGCCGAGCATCTGCACGGCGGCCGGCGGGTTGCCGCCGGTGACCCGGGCGCGCAACACGGTCATGGCCTGTTCGCCGCCGCCGCCTGCAACCGGCATGTCCTGCCAGCCAATGCCCTGCTCCTGCAGATTTTCCTTGAGCACGTTCAACGCGGCGGCTTCACCGCCCGCCGTCCACCAGTGCAGGACCTCCACATCCTCGGCCTTTACCGATGTCGCGGACGCGGACGCCGCCACGATGGCGAGCATTGCTGCACTTCTTGCAAAATTCAAACGCATAGTCTCCTCCTCTTTGCGTTTTGAAACCCCATGGCCGGCCTGCCGGCCATGATGGTCATTTCCTCTCCCCGCAGGCCGCCTGACGACGGCCGGCGATCTCAGTCGACCCAGGATGCGCGCGTGCGTCCGATGCGCATCGTCACGGTCTTCACCTCCAGGTACTCCTCCAGCCCGTAGCGGCCGAGCTCGCGGCCGAGGCCCGATTGCTTGACGCCGCCGAAGGGCAGTTCGGAAAATCCATCCATCCAGGTATTGGTCCACACGGTGCCGGCCTGAACGCGGCGGGCAAAGGCAAGGCAGGTGCTGACATCGTTGCTCCAGACCCCTGCAGACAGTCCGTAGGCGGCGCTGTTGGCGAGCGCGATTGCCTCCTCAATCGTCCTAAACGTCAAGACCGAAAGCACCGGTCCGAAGACCTCCTCCCGTGCGACAGCCATGGTGGAATTGACATTCGTCACGACTGTAGGCGCGTAGAACCGGCCTGACAACCCCGGCACGGCAAGCGCTCCGCCGCCAAGGGGTATCGCCGCGCCGTCGCCTTTGGCGCCTTCGACATAGCTGTCGATCTTGTCGAAATGCGCATCCGAAATGATCGCGCCGACCCTGGTGCGCGGATCGAGCGGGTCGCCGAAGGGTACCTTTTTCGACAGCGCAACCACTTTTTCGGTCAGCGCCTCGGCGATGTCCTCCTGCACAATGATGCGCGAGCCGGAATTGCAGCATTCGCCGGCGTTGAAATAGACGCCGAAGACGATGGCATCGGCCGCCTCGTCGAGATCGCAATCGGGGAAGACCACCTGCGGGTTCTTGCCGCCGAGTTCCAGCGAAACCTTCTTCAGCGTTCCGGCGCTCACTCTCACGATCGCCTTGCCGACGGCGGTGGACCCGGTGAACGACACCATGTCGACGCCTTCGCTCTCGCACATGGTCGTGCCGACAGGGTCGCCATAGCCGAGCACGATGTTGACGACGCCATCGGGAATCCCGGCCTCCATCAGAAGCTCGCCGAGAATGACGGCCGAGGATGGCGTCAGTTCCGACGGCTTGACGACGGCGGTGCAGCCGGCGGCAAGGGCAAAGGGCAGTTTCTGCGAGACGATGAGGAAAGGAAAATTCCACGGCGCGATCAGAGCAGCGACCCCGACCGGCTCCTTCAGCACCAGGCCGAGCATGTCGTCGCCGAGCGAATTGTGGCTGTCGCCGGAAACCGTACGGGCGAGCGAGGCGGCAAAGCGCCAGATGTCGGCTGCGCCCGCGATCTCGTCCTTCGCCTGGGAAATCGGCTTGCCGCTTTCCAGCGTCTCGCGCAGCGCGATGCGATCGCGATCGCGTTCGATGAAAGCGGCAACCTTCAGCAGGATCCCGGCGCGCTCCTTGCCGGAAATGCGCGACCAGCGCCCGTCGTCAAAGGCGGTGCGGGCGGCGGCGATTGCCGCTTCCGTCTCCGCGACGTCGCCAAGGGCGGCCTCCGTCACCGTCTGCCCGTGAGCCGGCGATGCGCGCTCAAAGGTTTCGCCGTTCGCGGATGCCTGCCATTTTCCGTTGATCAGGTGCCGGGCGACGAAAACCGGTTCCGGCGTGTGGTTGACGGCGGGGATGATGGTGAGGTCGGTCATGTCTAGCAGCCCTTGAATGACGGTTTGCGTTTTTCGCGAAAGGCAGAAACGCCCTCGGCCTTGTCGAAGGAGGCGGCGATCATGCCGCTGCCGAGCGTTTCGACCATGGCGGAGCGGTCTTCGCCCACGCCCGCGTGGATCATGTATTTGACGATTTCGGTGGAATAGGCGGAGGTCTCCAGCGCGGCTTCGGCGATCTCGAAGGCGCGGGCGCGGCAGTCTTCCGCAACCTCCGCGGCAAAGCCAAGCGCGGTCGCGCGTTCCGCCCCGATGCGCCGGCCAAAGAGCGCCATTTCCTTGACCACGGGTTCCGGCAGAAGCCGCGTCATGCGCTGCGTGCCGGACCAGCCGGGCACGATCCCGACCTTGGGCTCCGGCAGCGCGATCGTCGCCTTCGGCGCCATCACCCGGATATCGCAGGCAATGGCAAGCTCGAGACCGCCGCCGAACGTATGGGCCGAAAGGGCCGCGATCGTCGGCTTCGAAAGCCGCGCCAGCCGGTCGAACCGCCGATGCCCGTCGCGCACCCAGAAGCGGGCGAAATCGCCCGGCGACAGATCGCCCCAGGCATTGATGTCGGCGCCGGCGCAAAAGGCCCGATCGCCTTCGGCTGTCAGGATGACGAAGCGGATCGCCGGATCGGACTCGATTGCCGCAAGATGGGTTTCGAGACTGTCGAGCATGTCCGGCGTGAAGGCATTGAGCTTCGCCGGATTATCCAGTCGAAGCTCGGCGATGGGTCCGTGCGGGATCAGGTGAATGGCGCTCATCGGGCGGGCTCCATTGTCCTTGAAAACAGCGGTTTGGCTACGAGCCTTGCGAAGTCCCCCCACCGATCTCCTCCCTTGAGGGGGGAGATTGTTGAGGCCGGGGTGACGGCAGAATATGCGACGTGGCCTGCAATCATATCTTGAGCCCCATCTTCCGTTCAGACAGCAGCGACAGCGGCATGCTGGTGGCGTTTTCGGCGACGGAGACCCGTCCGCCGGACGCGGCGATGATGTCACGTTCGGGATCGATGCCCGGCATGATCTCGGTGGCGACAAGGCCGTTGTCGCCGATGCGCATCACGCAGCGTTCGGTGACATAGAGCACGTCCTGGCCATTCTCCCTGGCGCGTTCGCCCGAGAAGGTGACGTGTTCCACGGCCTCGACCATCTTTGAAAACTTGCCCGGCTTTTCGACGAACAGGCCCTCACTCGTCAGGTTGAGGCCGGCCGCCGCCTCGAAAAGGCCGGCGAAGACAATCTTGCGGGCATTGGCCGTGATGTCGACGAAGCCGCCGCAGCCGGCCGTCAGATAAGGCTTCTTACCGAGCTTGGAGACATTGACATTGCCCTTGCGGTCCACCTCGAGGAAGGACAGGAATGTGACATCGAAGCCGCCGCCCTGAAAGTAAGTGAACTGGTTGGGCGAGGGCATGAAGGCGTCGGCGTTCGACGCGCAGCCGAAGGCGAAGCCGGTCAGCGGCATGCCGCCGACGGCGCCCTGCTCGATTGCCCAGGTGACGTCGCCGGCATGGCCCTCCTCCAGCAGGATGCGCGGCACCAGCGCGCAGATGCCGAAGCCGAGATTGGCGGCCTGGCCGGATGCGAGCTCCATCGCCGCGCGCCGCGCGATCACTTTTTCGACGCCGTATTCGGCCAGCTCGAAATCGGCAAGCGGGTGGATGATCTCGCCGGAAATCGCCGGGTCATAGAGCGTTTCGGTGGTCTGGTACTGGTCGGGGTCGACCACGATGCAATCCACCAGATGGCCGGGAACGCGCACGTCATGCGGACGCAGAGAGCCGGCCGCCGTCACCCGCTTGACCTGGGCGATGACGAGGCCGCGATTGTTGCGCGCGGCGATCGCCTGATCGAGGCCGCCGAGATAGGCGCCCTCATGCTCATAGGTGAGGTTGCCGTGTTCATCGGCTGTGGTCGCCCTGAGGATCGTCACGTCCGGGGCGAAATTGTCAAAATGCAGCCAGATGTCTCCGGCAAAATCGACGCGCTTGACGATCGGGGCCGCCTCAGCCTTCTCGTTCATGGCGCAGCCCTGGAGTTCAGGGTCAACAAATGTGTCTATGCCGACCTGGGTGAGCACGCCCGGGCGCTTTGCCGCCACATCGCGGTGCATGTCGAACAGGATGCCGGAGGGCACGTTATAGGCCGCTACCCGGTTTTCGACGATCATCTTCCAGATTTCGGGCATCGGCAGCGATGAGGCGCCGCTCGGATAGGAGCCGGCGATCACCCGGTCCAAGAGACCGTCGCGCGCGATATGGTCTATACCCTTGATGCCGTACATGTCGCCGGCGGCAATCGGGTGCAGCGTGGTCAGCCGCCGGGGATGGCCGGTTGCCTCGAAACGCGCGCCGAGCGCTTCCAGCACTTTGTCCGGGCAACCGAGACCGGAGGAAGACGAGACCGAAACCACGGCATTGTCTGCGATCCGGCTGACGGCGGCTTCCGCGCTGACGACCTTGCTCTTCATCACTCAATATCCTTTGTAGTCCACATCGACGGCCTGGCCTTCGCGCGCCGATCGGGCAACGGCCAGCGCAACCGCGAGCGATTTCAGCCCGTCGACGCCATCGGCGGCGGGCCGTCCGCGGCCGGCAATGGCCTGGCTGAAGGCCTTCAGGCCGTAGCCGTAGAGGTCATGGCGATCGTAGTTGAGCTGGAGCGTGCCGTCCCTGTCGGTCATCGTGATTGTGCCGGTCGGTCGCTGGGTCATGACGCCCTGGGCAAAAAGCGAACCCTCCGTGCCGTGAATCTCGATGCCGGAACCGGCATAGGGGTGGGTGAAGCTTTCATGGCTCTGCACCATGATGCCCGAAGGCATGGTCCAGACCGACATGACGCTGTCTTCCACGCCCCGGCCGAGGCCGGAGGAAACCGCCTGGGCGACAACGGTCTTCGGGTCCTCGCCGAGGTGAAAGCGCACCGTATCTGCGTCATGGACGGTGATGTCGGCGATGACGCCGCCGCCCGCCGCCGCATTGTCGATGCGCCAGCCGCGCAGATGCTCCGGCAGGCTGACGGCATGGAACACCCGCATCGACAGGACGCGGCCGAGGCGGCCCCGTGCAATCATCTGGCGAATGGCAAGATGAGCGCCGGAGCAGCGCAGATGATGATTGGTGGCAAACACGAGGCCAGCGCCTTTTGCTGCCTCGACCATCATCGCTGCGTCATCGACACTGAGCGCCAGCGGCTTTTCGCACAGCACATGCTTGCCGGCGGCAAAGGCGGCCATGGCTTGCGATACGTGTTTCTCGTTGGTGGTGGAGATGTAGACAGCGGAGATACCCGGGTGTTCCAGAAGCGCCTCAAGATTGGAAAAGGCATGCGGGATGCCGTTGCGGGTCGCGAAATCCTGACCGCGCGCGGCGTCTGAGGACAAGACCGCCTCGACCGTGTGGCCCGACTGCGCCCGGATTGCGCCGATCATGTGCTCTGACGCGATCGTGCTGGCGCCGATGAGACCCCATTTCATACCATCTCCTCCCGATTTGGTACGTTCCAAATTCTGATCTGATGTTTAGGGGATGATCCGCCTTTCGTCAATCGGCCGGTTGATAATTTCCGGTCTTGGCGGAAAAAGTCCGCCTTTGCCACGGTGTCATGTTGTCGGCAGGGAAGGCTTCGGCTACCACGTAAAAGTGCGTGCTGTAGCGGGATGCGGCGGACCAGAGGGGTCTTGGCGCATGAGAAGACTTGTAAACAATGTTGAAAAGGCAGGGCGGATAAGTCTGCTATGATGGCAAAGGCCCGAAGCGGGCGATCCGAGGCTATGGAGACGGGAAGCGAGTTGACGTGCTGAATATAGTTGTTCCGATGGCCGGCCGGGGAAGCCGGTTTGCCGATGCCGGATACACGGATCCCAAGCCGCTGATCCCGGTGCACGGCAAGCCGATGATTCAGGTCGTGGTCGAAAACCTCACGCCTTCCGTGGCCCATCGCTTCATCTTCATCTGCCAGAATGGCCATATCCGGGACTATGGGCTTGAGGAAAAACTCAAGGGGTTGGCCGAACATGTCGAGATCATCGGCATCGATCTCGTCACCGAGGGACAGGCCTCCACCGTGCTTCTGGCCGAGGAACTGATCGACACCGACGAGCCGGTGATGACGGTCAATTCCGACCAGTATATCGATGCCGACATCGATGCCTATCTCGGCTTCATGGAGGATGGCGGCTATGACGGCCTGATCATGACCATGAAGGCCGACGATCCGAAATGGTCCTTCGTGCGCGAGGACGAGGGACGCGTTGTCGAGACCGCCGAAAAGAAGGTGATCTCAGACAATGCCGCCGTCGGCATCTTCAATTTCAGAAAAGGCCGCGATCTGGTGCGCGCGTCGAAAAAAATGATAGAGGACAATGTGCGGATCAACGGAGAGTTTTATATCTGTCCAGTCTACAATTATTTGATTCGCGACGGCCTGAAGATCGGGCACTATTCCATCGGGAAGGAGTATGACGGCATGTACGGGCTGGGCATACCGGGGGATCTCGACTTCTTTCTGAAACATCCGGTTTCCGAAAGGGTGAAATAGTGGAGATTCTGTCCCATCGCGGCCTGTGGGAGACGGCCGCGGAAAAGAACACCGAGGCGGCCTTTCGCCGTTCCTTCGACCGCGGCTTCGGCACGGAGACCGATCTCAGGGACCACAACGGCGAGATCGTCATCGCCCATGACATGGCGCAGGGCGGCGAAATGCCGTTTTCGGCCTTTCTCGAGATCATGGACGGGCGCAACCTGACCCTGGCGCTGAACATCAAGGCCGACGGGCTGGGCGCGGAGATCAAGGCGATCCTCGAGGATTTCGGCCACAGCAACTACTTCGTTTTCGACATGTCGCTGCCGGATCTTGTGCGCCAGATCGAAGACGGGTTGACGGTCTTTACCGGCCTTTCCGACCTGCAGCCGCATCCGCCGCTTCTGGAATCCAGCCATGGCGTCTGGCTCGATTGCTTCCGTTCCGACTGGTTCGGTCCCGGCCTGATCGATGCGCTGATTGCGCAGAAAAAGCGCGTCTGCGTCGTATCCGCCGACCTTCACCGGCGCGACGTCGGCATTCAGTGGCCGATCATAAAATCGGCCCAATCTCTCAATAGCGAAGCGCTTCTTTTGTGCACCGACATGCCGGAAAAGGCGAAGGACGCGTTCGAGGAGGCACGATAATGGCGATAAAGGCAGTCATTTTCGACATGGACGGGGTGCTGATCGAGGCCAAGGAATGGCATTATGACGCGCTCAACCGGGCGCTCGGCCTGTTCGGCTACACGATCGAGCGCCACGAGCACGCCACCGTCTATGACGGGCTGCCGACCAAGGTGAAGCTGCAGCGCCTGTCCATCGACAAGAACCTGCCGACCTATCTGCACGGCTTCATCAACGAGATGAAGCAGCGTTACACGCTCGAAATCATTGTCGAGCGCTGCCGCCCGCGCTTCGATCACGAATACGCGCTTTCGCGGCTCAAGCTGGAGGGCTACCGGCTCGCCGTCGCTTCCAATTCAATGCGCGATACCGTTGAGCAGATGATGCAGAAGGCGAGCCTGACGCCCTATCTCGACTTCATGCTTTCCAACCAGGATGTGAAGCGGTCTAAGCCCGATCCGGAAATCTATCTGAAGGCGATAGAAATGCTGAAGCTCCATCCGAAGGAATGTCTCATCGTCGAGGACAACCCCAACGGGCTGAAGGCGGCGGAAGCCTCCGGCGCCCATGTGATGGCGGTCAAGGACGTTGACGAGGTCAACTACAAGGGCCTCAAGCAGCGCATCGCCGAGATCGAGGCGGCCGGCAAATCCGTGGGGTCCGCAGCATGAAGATCTTGGTTCTGATGGGTGGCGAAAACCTCGACATCAAGGGCGAGCACTATCCGCTCTACATGACCGAGTTCAACGAGGAACTCATTCTCGAACGCCAGATCGCGGCCTTGCAGACGCTTGAGCCGAGCACGATCATCTTTTGCGTCAGAAGTTCCGATATTCACGAGTTCAATGTCGATGATGTGATCGCGCAGAGCGCGGAGAACGGCGCATGCGTCGAGGTGTCCGGCCCCACCGCCGGCTCGGTGTGCACGGCGCTCTTGGCCGCCGAGCAGATCGACAAGGACGAGGAGATCATTCTCGTCGCCGTGGACGAACTGATCGATGCGGACCTTACCGCGATCGTCAAGGCATTTCGCGACAAGAAGGCGGATGCCGGCGTCGTCTCCTTCCGTTCGGTCCACCCGCGCTATTCCTTCGCGCTTCTGGACGATGACGGCTTCGTCTGCGAGGTTGCCGAAAAGCGGCCGGTCAGCAAGCATGCGCTTGCAAGCTTCTATTATTTCCGCAGGGGCAGCGATTTCGTGCTCTGCGCCCAGAGCGTGGTGCGCAAGGACCGCAAGATCAAGGATGCTTTTTTCATCAGCCAGACCATCAACGAGATGGTGCTGCGCCATAAGAAGGTTGCGATCGAGTTCATCGATAACGACCAGTTCCATCCGGTGAAGACGGAGATGCAGCTCGCCCAGTATATCTCGCAGCTGCATGAGCACAGGGAGGCGTTTCTGCATTGAGGACGGCGAAGCTGGAAGACATGGTCAAGGGCTGGTTCATCGGCGATTTCGAGCCGAGCCTGTGCCGGACCGAAGACGTCGAGGTTGCCGTCAAGCGCTATCGGCGCGGCGACAGCGAGGCGTTGCATCACCACAAGATCGCCACGGAATATACGGTCATCATCGCCGGTCGCGTCGCCATGAACGGCGTTGAATACGGCGCCGGCGATATCGTTGTGATGGAGCCGGGCGAGGCAACCGACTTCGCCTGCCTTGAGGACGGAACCGTCAATGTGGTTGTGAAGCTTCCCGGCGCCAGCGATGACAAGTATCCAGGCGGCGCTCCTTGAGCAGTCGTGCGTGCGGCCCGCGGGCGGGGTCGGACGCAGTGAAGAGCCTGCTCGACATGGCCCATTGGGGGCGCGCATATTGCATGTGGAGGAGGCAAGTGTCGCAGACGGGGAACGGGTTTAGGGGCGCTCGCGTTTGGTAGGCACACAGGTCATTCGGTAATGGACACAAAAGAGATCACATTTCTGTTTCAGGGCGTCGTGGACAAACCGCTTGTCCGCGACAGCTTCGCTGCCGTCAGGCGCTTTTTTCCGGGGTCAAAGATCATCTTGTCGACCTGGAAGGAAGCGGATGTCGAAGGGCTCGATTGTGACGAGGTGGTGCTCCGTGACGATCCGGGGTTTTTCTACTATTCCGACCAGCCAGGCGAAAAGGCCAACAATGTCAACCGGCAGATTGTCGGCAACCGCGCCGGCCTGGAGCGGGTGGCGACGCCATACTGCTTCCGCATCCGCACGGACTTCCGGTTGACCGGCAATGACTTCCTGCAGTTCTTCGACGCCTTTCCCAGGCGGGACGAAGCCTATGCGCTTTTTTCGCACAAGCTTCTGGCCTGCAGCTATTTCTCGCGCAATCCGCGTTCGCGGCTGCGGTTTCCCTTCCACCCGTCCGACCTTGCCTTCTTCGGTCTCACCGAGGACATCAGAAAGCTCTACGACGTGCCGCTGATGACGGAGGAGGAGGCGCTCTGGGACACGGGCAGCAAGCGCTACAACCGCTACACGCCCGAGCAGCATATCTTCGTCAATGCCCTTCGCAATGCCGGGCGCGAGGTGGCGTGCGCGCACTACAATGACGGAAACGAAGCCTCCGTGGAGGCAACCGAGAAATATTTCGCCTCCAATTTCGTCTTCCTGTCCTTCGACCAGTTCAATCTCGAACCGTCGAAGCCGACCTTCTTCATGAAGGTCCATCCCAATTCGTTCAGGACCTGCTATACGCATAATGAATGGATCGGATTATACCAGAAGCATGTCGACCCCACGGCGGTCGTGCCCGAACATGACAGCGAGCGCGAGATGATCGATCGCTACTATCGCCCCTACAAGGTCTGTCGCCTGATCGGAAACATGATTTCCCTGCCCTTCAAGAGCAAGGTCAAGCGCCGCAAGATCCGCACCGGCGTGCTCGAATTCTTCCTGATGCCGCGGTGACCGCGATGATTTTCACGCAATGACAAAAGGCGGCCCCAGGGAGCGCCTTTTTCCTGTCTGAACAGACAGCTACCAGAGCTTTATCCGAGCGGTATCGCCGGATTGAGTGCGGTCACCACATTGGAGGGGCGGACGCTGCCGACGGTTTTGCCGTCGCCGTCGACCACGCTCAGGGTCGCGCCCTTGCCGAGTGCCTCCATCATGTCTGCCAGCTTGGTGTTGAGGTTGATGGGATGGGCGCCGTCTGGCGCCTGGTCATCGCTCATCACATCGGCGGCGCGCAGCACGCCGAGCGGGTTCACATTGGCGACGAAATCCGCGACATAGGCGTCGGCCGGCCGGCGCACGATTTCCGACGGCGTGCCGCACTGAACGATGCGCCCGCCTTCCATGATCGCGATCCGGTCGCCGATCTTGAACGCCTCGTCGAGATCATGGCTGACGAAGATGATGGTGCGCTTAAGGTTGCGCTGCAATTCGATCAGCTCGTCCTGCAGCCGCGTTCGGATCAACGGATCGAGCGCCGAAAACGGCTCGTCCATCAAAAGGATCGGCGCTTCGGTGGCAAAGGCGCGGGCAAGACCGACACGCTGCTGCATGCCGCCGGAGAGTTCGCTGACGAGTTTGTCGCCCCAGTCCTTTAGCCCGACGAGCTCAAGCTGGGCCTCGGCCTTTTCCAGCCGCTCCTTCTTGCTCAGGCCGGCAAATTCGAGGCCGAGGGCGACATTGTCGCGGACATTACGCCAGGGCAAGAGGCCGAACTGCTGAAACACCATGGAGACCCGTTGCAGCCGGATATGGCGCAGCGTCTTGTTGTCGGCCGAGGTCACGTCGGTCATCTGCGTGCCGTCATTGACGAGAACGCGGCCGCGGCAGACCGGGTTGAGGCGGTTGACGGCCCTCAGAAGCGTCGATTTGCCCGAGCCCGAAAGCCCCATCAGCACCAGAAGCTCGCCCTCTCCGACGGTGAGCGAGCAATTGTGGACGCCAAGCACCTGGCCGGTCTCCTGCTGCACTTCGGTGCGGTCCTTGCCGGCATCCATCAGCGGCAGGGCGATTTCCGGCTTGTCGCCGAACACGATATTCACATCTTCAAAGACGACCGCATCAGCCATTGTTGCGTCCTCCGATCTTCAGAACCCGGTCAAGAATGATGGCGACGACGACGATGACGAAGCCGCTTTCGAAACCGAGCGCGGGATTGACCTGGTTGAGCGCGCGCACCACCGGCACGCCGAGACCGTCTGCGCCGACAAGGGCCGCGACGACGACCATCGAGAGCGACAGCATGATGGTCTGGTTGAGGCCCGCCATGATCTGCGGCAGCGCATGGTGGAGCTCGACCTTGGTCAGCTTCTGCCAGGGCGTGCCGCCGAAGGCATCTGCCGCTTCCAGAAGCGGCTTCGGCACCGAGGATACGCCGAGATGGGTGAGGCGAATGGAGGCGGGGATGACGAAGATGACGGTCGCCAGCAGGCCCGGCACCATGCCGATGCCGAAGAAGATGATCGCCGGAATGAGATAGACGAAGGGCGGCAGCGTCTGCATCAGGTCGAGAACGGGTTGCAGCACCTGATAAAAACGAGGCCGGTGGGCGGTGAAGATGCCGATCGGAACGCCGATCGCCATGCAGATGATGCAGGAGGAAATCACCAGCGCCAGGCTTTCCGTGGTCTCTTCCCAATAGCCCTGGTTGATGATGAACAGGAAGCCGAGAAAGACGAAAAGCGAAACCTTCCAGTTGCGCTGCAGCCAGTAGGCAAAGGCTGTGACGACCACGGCGACGACGATCGGCCCGGGCGCCTGCAGGAGCCACAGAAGCCTGTCGATGAGCCAGCCCATGATGTCGGCGAGCCCGTCGAAAAACCAGCCGCCATGGATCTGCAGCCAGTCGAAGATATCCTGGGCGAAGCGCCCGAGCGGGATCTTGTAGTCTGTCAGCCAGTGCAAGAGGTTGCTCCTTCTTTGTCCCCCAATGGCCACGGTCTTGACCATGGCCGCACCGCCGCCTTTGCCGGGCGACGGATCGCATCATAGATGAAGATGATAAGGAAAGGCCCGGAAACGCCTGTCGCCGTTCCGGGCCCTTTGTGCCTTTAAAGGCCGAGAGAGGCCTTGACCGCCGGCAGTCCCGGCTCGCCGGACGTAGTGGTCACGCCCTCCAGCCAGGCGTCGAGCGCGTCCGGATTGGCCTTGATCCATTCTGCGGTGGCATCGCCCTCGTTCTCGCCGTTATTGAGGAT